>DATEQM010000235.1:0-8963 GCA_035272605.1 Candidatus Acidiferrales bacterium
GACCTGGTGGCGAGTTTCCAGCGCGCGGTGGTCACCGATCTGGTCCACCGCACAATTGCCGCTGCGGAGGAGCGGGCGGCGCGGTGCGTGCTCGTTTCCGGAGGCGTGGCGGCGAACAGCGAGCTGCGCACGGCGTTTGCGCGGGAGGCCTCGGCGCGGGCGCTGCCCGTATTCTTCCCCAGCCGCGCGCTGTCTACGGACAATGCAGCAATGATTGCGGCCGCGGCGTATCCTCGGCTTCTCGCCGGCGAGATCGCAACCGACGGAGTCGGCGCGGAAGCCAACCTGCCGCTGATGTGATTTGTCCCGCGCGCGGCCCCCGCGCTAGAAGTGGCGATGGGGCGCAGCGGGACCTGTTACTCGTGGCGGAGGGCGGCGAGGGGATCGAGACGCATGGCGCGCCATGCGGGCACCGCGCAGGCCGCGAGAGCCACCAGAAGCAGCAGCGAGGAAACCGATATGTAAGTGAGCGGGTCGGTGGGACTGACCCCGATCAGGAAATAACCGACCGCCCGGGCCACAGCCACCGTGGCCAGCAGTCCCACCGCCAGGCCGATGGCGATGATTCCGGCGCCCTGCCGCAGCACCATGCCAAGCACTTGCAGGGGCTGCGCGCCCAGCGCCATCCGAATCCCGATTTCGTGCTTGCGCTGGCTGGCGGAGTAGGAAACCACGCCGTAGACGCCCACCAGAGCGAGCAGCAATCCCAGCACTCCCAGCGCAGCGGCAAGAGCCGCGCCGAATTGGAAGACAAGGAAGCCGTTCGCGCCTTGCATGGACCTCGTCATGGGCTGCACGTCGAACACGGGCAGATCCGGAGCCAGTGCGCCAATTTCCTTTACGAGTTCAGGGCCCATAGCTTCCGGGTCGCCCGCCGCGCGGACCTGGAGGGTGAGGAAGGAGCTGTAATTCTGGGTCCAGGGCACATAAAAAAAGGGCTTCATATCGCCCTTGATGCCGACCGTGCGGCTGTCCTTCGCCACGCCGACGACCGTGATCATATGGGACTGGTCGCTCGACAGTTTGAATTGCCGGCCGATGGGGTCCTGGTGCGGCCAGAATTTCTCGGCCATCTTGCGGTTGACGATGGCCACGTAGGAGGTTTTTTCATCGTCGGCGTCCGTGAATTCCCGTCCATGATCCATGGCAATGCTCATGGTCGTGAAGTAGCCGGGCGATATCTGGCTGTAAAAGATCGTGGGAGGCGGCTGGCCGGCGGGAGTCTCAAAGCCGAGAATGAGCGGAGTATCGGCATTGTTGTAGTAGCCCATGGGGATGGCCAGCGCGAGCGCGGCGGAGTGGACTCCGGGCAGCGAGCGCACGCGTTCCAGGAGTTGTTTGTAGAAGACTCGCCCCTGGGCCTCGTTGAACCCGATTTCGTTGGGATCCATGGTGAGGTTCAGGACGTGGCGGGGATCGAATCCGAGATCGGCGCGCTGGGCGTGCTGGAGGCTGCGAGTAAACAGTCCGGCGACGATCAGCAGCATCAGCGAGCCGCCCACCTGCGCCACGACCAGGGTGCTCCGGAGGATCTGTCGGCCTCCGGCCACGCTGCGGCCGCCCTCATGGAGGATGGCGCTCAGATTTCCGCGGGAAAGCCGCAGCGCGGGCACTACGCCGACCACCACTCCAGTGAGCAGTGCGGCGGCGAAGGCAAAGGCGAAGATGCGCCAATCGAAATCGAAGTTCAGATAGATCGGAAGGCTCGTTTTCAGATCGATCCTGCTGATCACGCTGCTGCCCCACAGGCCAAGCAGAATGCCGGCCACTCCTCCCAGCAGGGCCAGGAAAACGCTTTCGGTGAGCAACTGGCGGATCAGGCGGCCACGCGCCGCGCCCATGGCCGCGCGCACGGCCATTTCGCGCTGACGAATGGATCCGCGGACGAGCAATATATTCGCCACGTTGACGCACGCGAGCACCAGCACCAGCCCGGAGAGCGCCATGAACAGCGCGGAGACCAGCACGATGGAATTGTCCTTGGACGGACTGATCCGCGTGAGGCGCTCCGGAAAAGCGAGCACAGAAAGGCCCTTTTCCGTTTCCGGATATTGCTGCGCCAGCCGCTGGCTCACCACACGAAGCGCCGCCTGGGCCTGGGCGAGAGTGACGCCCGGCTTGAGGCGCGCCAGGATGGAAGTCCCGCGGACATTGCGATTCACTAGATAATCTGTCGCGTTCACACCCCCCTCGATGTATGCCATGCCCAAGGGCAGGAAGCCGCCTGGGTCGATGATCGCCTGCGTTCCGTGGAATCCTTCCGGGGCCACACCGACCACGGTGAACACGTGGCCATCCAGTGTGACCTTCTGGCCTACGATGTTCGGGTCAGCGTTGAATCTCTTTTTCCAATAAGAGTAGGCCAGTACGAGCACCGGGTCGGCCCCGATGTCTTTTCCCTCGGAGGGCAGGAGCAACCGTCCCAGCGCCGGCTTCAATCCCAGTCCGCTGAAATAGTTGCCGGTCACGTAGAGCGTCACGATGCGATCCGCGTGGCCGTTGACGCTCAATCCATCGAGGCCGACAAAGGAGCCGGTGACGTCGGCAAAAACAGAAGCGGTCTGCTCCCGTATGTCCAGGAGGTCGGAGTAGGAAAGCTGTTCCTGGAGCGGCCCCTGCTTTTGTTCGCAGAGGAGCACCACCAACTCGCTGGGGTCCTTGACGGGCAAGGGGCGCAGCAAGAAAGAATCCACCATGCTGAAAATGGCGGTATTCGCTCCAACTCCCAGAGCAAGCGTCAGGATCGCGATGGCGCTAAATCCAGGACTCTTCCAGAGCATGCGAGCGGCATAGCGCAGGTCCTGTAAAAATGTGGCCATCGAGCCTCCCGGCAAAGGGCAGTTTGGGCGAAACCGTGACTGCTTCCTGGTTGCAAGAGTGGCTCCAGGCACCCTTGAGATATCTTATTTGTTCTGAGAGGGTTCCCGTAGAGCGCCCCACATCGGGTGGGGCACGGTGCCCGGCTGTGGGATGGGCTGTCCCTGAAACGGACAGTGCCGTGGGCATCACACGTGGTCGGAAGAAATGCGAATTTAAGACCGAGAACCAGGAGAGGAGCAGAGCGGGAACGGAGGCTGGCTCCCTCCCAACAATCCATTTCGGCTCTATCCTCCGCCTGTCCGCGTCACTAGAATGAGTTCAGGAGGGATTTTCGATGCAGGAAACACCACAGCAATACCGCCAGAGGATACTGGCAAATCTGGAAGGGCAGGAGCCTGTCAAGGTTCAGGCGGCCACAGCGGGGCGACTGGCGCGCGCAATGCGCGGGGCAAGCCGGCAGCGCCTGGCGCGGCGTCCCGCGCCGGGAAAATGGTCGGTGAATGAAATCTTGGCGCATCTCGCCGAGGCGGAGATTGTGATCGGCTACCGGATACGCTCGATCGCCGGCGCCCCGGGAACCCCCATCCAGGCCTATGACCAGGACGCCTGGGCCGCGGCAGGGAATTACGCCGCGCGCGACGCCAAGAAATCGCTGGCGCTCTTCCGCGCTGTGCGCGAGGCCAACCTCGAGTGGTTGCGGCGGCTCCGTCCGGAGCAGTGGAAGCATTATGGCATGCACGCCGAAAGGGGCGAGGAATCCATCGAGACGATCGTGAGCATGATGGCGGGCCACGACTTGAATCACCTGAAGCAGGTGGAAGCGCTTCTCGCGACAAAACGGCCGAAGCGGTAACGGGTTGCCCTTTCGATGGCCGTGCGGGTATTGTAGCGGCGGCCCGGCGCGCCGGGCCGCCATCGGCTTTGTCCTCCAACCTCCAGCGCATCGCGATTGACTCCGGCGGGACGTTTACCGACGCCGTTTTCGTAGCCGGTGGCCGGCTGCGCATTCTGAAAGTTCCCTCCACGCCGCAGAATCCGGCGGATGCGGTCGCGCGCATCCTGGAACGCGTCCTCGCGGAACAGTTGCGCCAGCGGGGGCGCCAGACCGCGCCCGGGCGGCTGGAGCTGCTCTACGGCACCACGGTGGGAACGAACGCGCTGCTCGAACGCCGCGGGGGCCGAGTGGCCCTGGTGACCACCGCGGGGTTTGAGGACGTGCTGGAAATCGGACGGCAAGCGCGTCCGCGGCTGTACGACTGGTTCGTTGAACGGCAGCCTCCGTTGGTGCCACGCGCGCGTCGAATCGGGCTGCGGGAGCGGATGGGGCCTGGCGGGCGCGTGCTGCTGGCGCCTTCGCCCGCGGAGCTGGCCCGCATGGTACGCGCAGCCCGTGCCAGCCGCGCAGAGGCAGTAGCCGTGTGCCTGTTGTTTTCCTACGCGAATCCTGCGCACGAGCGCGCGGCGGGCGCGGCGCTCGCCGCCTCTGGGATTCGCGCCACGCTCTCCTGCGACGTGCTGCCCGAGTTCCGCGAATTCGAACGCACGGCCACCACGGTGGTGAACGCGTACCTGATTCCGGTGATGGCCCAATACCTGGGGGAAGTCTCGCAGCGCGCGGCCGCCGCCTGGGGAGCAGGCGGCGCGCGGGGCACGCGAGTGCTGGTGATGCAATCGAACGGCGGGATCGTATCGGCCGCGGCGGCGGCGCGCGAGCCGGTCCGTACCATCCTCTCCGGTCCCGCGGGCGGGGTGCTGGGGGCGGAATACGTGGCGGGCACGGCGGGTTTCGAGCGAATCATCAGCTTCGACATGGGCGGAACTTCCACCGATGTGGCGCTGCTCGATGGTCACCAGGCCTCCGGACGCGTCACGAATGAGGCCGAGGTCGCGGGGCTGCCCGTGGCCGTGCCCGTCCTCGATATTCACACCGTCGGCGCGGGGGGAGGCTCGGTGGCGAGGTTCGACCGGGCCGGGGCGCTGCGCGTGGGACCGGAAAGCGCAGGCGCGGATCCCGGGCCGGCCTGCTACGGGCGCGGCGAGCGGCCCACGGTCACCGACGCGCAACTCGTCCTGGGACGGATTTCGCCGGACGGGTTTCTGGGCGGCGAATTCCGGCTGGACGCGGGGCGGGCGCGCAGGGCGCTCGAAGCCGTGCTGCGTCGTGCGTCCGCTGGCCCGCGGACAGTGGAGGATTTCGCGCAGGGGATCGTGGATGTGGCCAATGCGGTGATGGAGAAGGCCATTCGCGTGATCTCCATCGAACGGGGCCACGACCCGCGCGATTACACCCTGGTCGCTTTCGGTGGGGCGGGAGGTCTGCACGCCTGCGAGCTGGCCGCGGCGCTCGGACTTCCGCGCGTGTTGGTGCCGCGGCTGCCCGGGGGCCTCTCCGCGCTGGGAATCCTGCGCGCGGACGTGGTGAAAGAGTATGTGCGCACGGTGCAGCTCGCGGCGCTTCCGCCGCGGGAAATGCGGCGGAGGCTGGCCGCGGCGTTTGCAGGGGTGGAGCGCGCGGGCGTGCGCGAGCTGGCGCGGGAGGGATTTCGCGGGCGGGGACGACTGCGCGTCGAGCGCTTCCTGGATTGCCGCTATGCCGGGCAGGGTTACGAGTTGACGATTCCCGCAGCGGGCGATTTCGTGGCAGCCTTCCATCGAGCGCACCTGCAGCGCTACGGGCATTCCGACGCCGCGCGCAGGGTGGAAATTGTGAACGTGCGCGCTCGGATGGCGGGCCTCACGCCAAAACCGGGGGTAACGCGGTCCGCCTGGGCCGGAGCGTCTGCCGAGCCGGCGCGGTCCGGCAAGCGACGCCTGTTTGTGCGCGGCCGGTGGATGGCCAGCGCGTTCTATGACCGGGCGCGGCTCCGCGCCGGTAACCGCCTGCGCGGCCCGGCGGTGGTGAGCGAATACGGCGCGACCTCGTTTCTGCCGCCAGAATGGCGCGGCCGCGTGGACGCGTTCGGCAATCTGCTGCTCGAGCCGGAGAAACAATGAGCGGGCGTGTGGATCCGATTCGCCTGGAAATCCTGAAGAACCTCTTCCACTCGGTGGCGGAGGAGATGGGGGCGGCGCTGCGCCGCTCCGCGTTTTCGCCCAACATCAAAGAGCGGCGGGATTACTCCTGCGCCGTGTTCGACGCGCGCGGCGAGGCGCTGGCCATGGGCGATCACATGCCCGTCCATCTCGGCTCCATGCCCATGTCGGTAGCTGCCGCGCTCGCGGCGTTTCCTCTGGGCGCGGGAGACATTGCGATGCTGAATGATCCCTACGCCGGGGGCACGCATCTGCCGGACATCACCCTGGTGATGCCCGTGTTCGTGGCGGGTCCCAATGCTTCGGGACGGCGGCCGGCCTTCTACGTGGCCAGCCGGGCGCATCACGCGGACGTGGGCGGGGCGCAGGCCGGGTCCATGTCGCTGGCGCAGGAGATTTTCGCCGAGGGCGTGCGCATCCCGCCGGTAAAACTGTGCCGCGGCGGGAAGATTGACCGCGACGTGCTCGCCCTGGTGCTGGCCAATGTGCGCACGCCGGAAGAGCGCCAGGGCGACCTGACGGCGCAAATCGCCGCGTGCCGTACGGGCGGCCGGCGGCTGGAAGAAATCGTGGCGCGATACGGGCTCCCCGAAGTCGCCGCGTATGCCGGGCACCTGCTCGAGTATTCCGACCGCATGATGCGCGCGACGCTGCGCGGCATCCCCCCGGGGCGCTACACGGCGGAGGATTTTCTGGATGACGACGGCGTGACCCGCGAGCCCGTGCGCATCCGGGTGAGCATCCGCGTGCGCGGGGAGCGCGCGCGCGTGGACTTCACGGGCTCGGCGCCGCAATGCGCGGGGAGCATCAACGCAGTCGAGGCCATCACGGTATCCGCCGTGTTTTACGCCTTCCGCTGCCTATTGGACGAGCAGGTGCCTGCGACAGCGGGCCTCCTGCGGCCGATTCGGGTGATCGCGCCGGCAGGGTCGGTGGTAAACGCGCGGCCGCCCTGCGCCGTGGCGGGCGGCAACGTGGAGACCTCGCAGCGAATCGTGGACACCCTGCTGCGCGCCCTGGCGCGCGCGCTGCCACGGCGCGTGCCCGCCGCCTCGCAGGGGACCATGAACAATGTTTCGTTTGGAGGAGTGGACCCGCGCACGCGCCGCGCCTTTGCGTACTACGAGACCATCGCCGGCGGAATGGGCGCGCGGCCCGGGCGCGACGGCATCTCCGGCATCCACACCCACATGACGAATTCGCTGAACACGCCGGTGGAAGTGCTGGAGCACGTCTATCCGGTGCGCGTGCGGCGCTACAGCTTGCGGCCGGGCTCGGGAGGGCGCGGCAGGTGGCGCGGGGGCGACGGGATTGTCCGCGAGATCGAATTTCTTACCGCGGCGGAGGCCAGCCTGCTCTCCGACCGCCGGCGCATCGGGCCCTATGGCCTGGCCGGAGGCGGGCCCGGCGCGCGCGGGAAGAACCTGCTCATCCGCCGCGGGCGGAAGCGGACGTTGCCGTCCAAGACGAGCCTACACGTGGAGATTGGCGACGTGCTGCGCATCGAATCGCCGGGCGGCGGCGGATGGGGGAAGAGGAGGAAGTAGAAAGGGAGAGCAAGATATCGCGCGCGCCTGGCCGGAGGCGGGCTTTGGGTGACCTGCCAGTGGCATTCCCCGGAAGCGGAAGCTCCTTGCTTTTCCGGCGTGGCTGATACGCAGCTTTCTACCGGCAAAGTCTCATTCTTGTGGATCCCGGAGCGTCAACTTAACTTGGTGATACTCCGCTTCGTCGCCGCGAGGGCTCAAGCCTCGCAGATAGTAGCGCTGCCAGGGCACCCTCTCTGCCTTCGTCCCGGGAATCGTGCGCAGGTGGTCCAGCCTCGACTCGCCCCACTCCTGGCACGCCATTGCAAGGTCCGGATGGGTGGAGATGTGGCGCAGGCTGAGGCGAAACCCTTCCAGCTCGCCACGCCGCTGCGGGAAGAACATACAAATGGGATCGTCCACTTGAAAAGTCACCCTCGAGTTGGGTCGCGTGAGCTTCCAGTTCATTGAAAATGGGTAGGGAAGCCAGTCCGTCTCGATGAGGCCGTCGAGGGGACAAATTCCGTCCTTGATCCAATTTGTCGGTCCGCGAACCGCGAGGTTATAGCCGGGTGGAGTTCGGAACAGGAATCCGAGCTTGAAGCTAATGATCCCGAACCCGAAATGACTGGTCACCGGGTTGGGCGGGACGCGTTTCGCATACTTGATCTTCACCCCATCGGGATCGTCGGAGCCGTTCCAAGTGGCGTGAAAGCGGTGGTCGTTCAGAAGAACCCAGCCGGCCTGGTTGGCCATCACAAGAGGAAGACAGCGTTTCGGATAATTGTCTTCTGCTTGCATCCATCGCCGATCCGCGGGCGCCGGAACGATGCGCATCGGAGGATAGCCCTCGAGCCGGTAGATGAGCAGTTCGGGTTGAGTCTCCGGTTCGGGGAGCGGTGAAGCCTCGTGGGCAGGGTCCGAGCGATCAGCCATCGGCAATTCCCAGGGCAAGGGTTCGTTTTTGTTGCATCCCTGCTCCTAGATCAGCAAGGAGCTCCATGCTGGCGGATCGTACTTGGAGCGGGGGCGATTTAGTCGGCCACGGTTTCGTTGGGCGGTGGGAGCGTGAGTTTGCTCTTCGCCAGGGCCTTCGTCACGCTGTCTTCCACAGCCTGTTCCCCCGTGTTGCGTGCCGTGGCCAGTTCGCTGATCAGCAGGTGCCGCGCGCGCTCCAGCATCTTTTTCTCACGGAAGGAGAGGGGCTTCGAACGGCTGAGGGATACCAGGCTTTTCAGCACCGTGGCCACTTCGTAGAGCGAGCCGGTGCGCATGCGCTCCGAGTTCTCTTTGAAGCGGTGCTTCCAGTCGTGGTGGCTGCCGCACTTCGTGTTTTCGAGGTAATTCAGCACGCGGCCGGCCTCGTTGGATTGAATCACCGGACGCAGCCCCACGGCCTGCACGTTGGAGTGCGGGACCATGACGCGCAGCCCGCTGGCCACCACGCGCAGCATGAAGTACTTTTCTGTGCGGCCGTTCAGAACTCCGAAACTGATTTGTTCGATTACGCCTACGCCGTGGTTGGGATATACGACCTTTTCGCCTAGCCGGAAGTCCATGAGCGGGAGCCCCCCAGAACTGACA
>DATEQM010000236.1:0-9458 GCA_035272605.1 Candidatus Acidiferrales bacterium
GGGCCTGTTCCGGCGACATGTAGGCCACCGTGCCGACCGCCGCGCCCGGACTGGTCAGATGTTCTTCCCTCACCACGGCGGCGGCATTCGTGGCCTGCGTGGCATCCTCGCCCGTCGCGGCGGCGAGCCGCACCTTGGCCAAGCCGAAGTCCAGAACCTTGGCGTGGCCGCGTTCAGTGACGAAGATGTTGGCGGGCTTGATGTCGCGGTGGACGATGCCTTTCGCGTGCGCCGCGTCCAGTGCGTCCGCCACCTCAATGGCAATTTCCAGCAGCCGCTCCAGCTCCACCGGCCGGCCGGTGATCACGTGCTTCAGCGTCCGCCCGTCCAGATACTCCATGGCGATGAAGGCGCGGCCATTCTCCTCGCCAATGTCGTAAATCATGCAGATGTTGGGGTGATTGAGCGCCGAGGCGGCGCGCGCTTCGCGCCGGAAGCGCTCCAGGGCCTGCGCGTCGCGGGCCATGTCGTCGGGCAGAAACTTGAGAGCGACAAAACGGCCCAGGCGTGTGTCCTCGGCCTTGTAAACCACGCCCATTCCGCCGCCACCCAGTTTTTCCAGGATGCGGTAATGCGAGATGGTTTGGCCGATGAGGGAGTCGGTATCGGGCACGCGACGAACATCTTAGGGTCGTGGTGGAGGCAAGTCAACGAAGGTCAATCGCATGAGTGCCCGCACGGGCGCAGCGGAGAGAATGGAAATCTTGAAAAGCAGGACGCTTCTTGGGAACGGGATTCATTTCCGGCGAGAGCGTGTCCGGCAATTGCCGGGAAGCTCTCTGACAGACGGTGAGGGGAGAGGTAGAAGAAAGATGCAGAACCGCTGCAGAAGAATTCCGCAATCACTGGCCGGGATTCAGGATGGCGCTACGCCTGCTTTCCAGAAGGTTCGTGACCTTTTCCACCTTGTCGGCTGGAACGCCCACTTCCTCCAGCGCTTTTCGAAAATGCTGCAGAAACCGATCGAAATGTCCATTGTTTAACCCTCGCTCCCGCACATGCGCGTGGGCAGCAGCCATGTCCTTGCCGGTATAGACGACTTGTCCCCCGAGAAGCATGGAAACAAACATGCTCTGCCGGGCGTGGAGCTGGGCCATATCGGCGCTCTTGAAAAAGGGACGGAGAGTCTCATCCGCCAAAACTCTTCTATAGAAGGCTTCGGTGGCTGCCCAGACGGTTTTCTTGCCTCCAATGAGGTCGTAGAGCTGATCGATCATGGCTCCTCCCGAAGTTCAAGAACATAATCGATTCCGGGCCGAAGGGAAAGGCCGCGATGCGCAATCGATTCCAGCCAGAGCGCCGTACGGCGCGGGGAAATATTCACGCCGGGCGGATTGGAATCGGGATCTTCGCCCAGCCGCGGGGCTCCGATCGCCTTTTCCCGCTATGCAGAGATGAGGAAAAGGGGATCCCCTAGTTTGCCGGTGTAATGCGGGCGGTAGCGCTTGGTGTTGTAGAGCTTGGCGATGTCGACGGTACGAGGGCCGAGCGCGGGATCCGGCAACGGGGCGTGGGCATAGCGGCCTTCGCGAACCGCGACCATGCGGCCGAAGACATTGTCCGCGATGAGGTCCAGGGCGAGATTGGCGAAGGTGGTGGCCACAACCTGGTCGACCGCGTCCGGATCGCCGCTGCGCAGATCATAGGTCAAGTCGCTGGTCATGGTTTCCTCGCCGGTTTGCTGGCGAAGGATTTCCGCGAGGGCGTGCCCGATGTCCACTTTCTTGCGGTGCCCGTAAGCGTCCGCCTCGCCGAAGTCCGCTACTTTCTGTCCGGCCCACACCGCGCCCTCCGAAGCGATGACGAGCGAATAATTGCTGGGGTTATTGCGCTTATCTTCGACCAGCAGACGGGTGAGCAATTCGAGATCGAAGGGATATTCGGGGATGAGACAGCGAGCGGAAGTGACGTAGGCGGTGTACAGCGCGGTGAAGCCGGCGTCGCGGCCGAAGATGCGAAAAATTCCGATGCGTTCGTGCGAGCCGAGCGTGGTGCGCTGGCGCGTGACCAGTTCCTTGGCGCGGGTGATGGCCGTCGAGAAGCCGACACAGTATTCCGTGCCGCGTACGTCGTTGTCCATGGTCTTGGGAATGGCGATCAGCGGGAAGCCCGCGGCGTGAAGAGTGGTGGCAAAACCGAGCGTGTCGTCGCCGCCGATGACCACCAGACAGCCAATGCCCAGGCGGCTGAGATTGCGAAGGACGACGGGCGTGAAATCGAACGTTTTGCCGTCAGTGGAGAGCTTCTCCAGCTCCGCTTGCGGCAGGCTCTCCGGGAGGCTGCCTTTCTTGATGCGCAGCGGATTCGTACGCGAGGTGTGCAGCATGGTGCCGCCGCTGCGGTCGATGGCGCGGGTGGATTCCCGCGTGAGCGGGCGGATGTAACGAGGGTCGGCCGGCTGCGCGGGATCGAGATGCGTCAGGCCTTGCCAGCCCTTGCGGATGCCAACCACGGCGCGGCCCATTTCGCTGGCGCGGTAGACCACCGACTTGATGACGGAATTCAGGCCGGGAACGTCGCCGCCGCCGGTGAGGATGCCGATTTTGCCTGCCGCTTCCATGCGAACGTGCTCAGCCGCTCACAGGAAAGGATTCAGCAGATTCTGCGCGAAGTCAAATCACGGAGGGCTATCGACCAGCGATTCACGTCGCGCGGGTTATTCCTTCGCGGAGGTTGATATATACTCGCGAGACTTTTAAGAGTTCGCGTGGATTTTGTCCGACGGGGAGAAGGGCATGAAAAAATGGAGTCGCGGCACCGGATGGGCGGCGTGTTTGGCGCTGGCGTGCGTTGTAGGAGGCGCGGCGCGGATGAGCGCCTGGCCACGGAATGTGGAACCGGTGGATCCAAAGTTCTTCCAGGAGATGCACTGGCGAATGATTGGCCCGTTCCGTGGCGGGCGAGTGCTCGGAGTGACGGGAGTGCGCGGGGAGCCGGAGGTGTACTACTTCGGATCGGTGGGCGGAGGGGTGTGGAAGACGAACGATGCGGGGCGGACGTGGAACCCGATTTTCGATTCGCAGCCGGTGGCCTCGATTGGCGCGATCGCGGTGGCTCCGTCGAACCGGGAAGTGATTTACGTGGGATCGGGCGAGGCGGACATGCGCTCCTCGATCTCCGGCGGAAATGGAATGTACAAGTCCACGGACGGCGGAAAAACATGGGCGCGCGCGGGATTGAGCGATTCGCGGCAGATCGGGCGGATTCTGGTGGATCCCCGGGATGCCAACCGCGTGTTTGTCGCCGCGCTGGGACATGCGTACGGCCCGAACGCAGAGCGCGGCGTTTACCGGTCGAGCGACGGAGGGACGAGCTGGCAGCGCGTGCTGTTCAAAGACGAGAACACGGGCGCGATTGATCTGGCGTTCGAGCCGGGAAACGCGCAAACGATTTGGGCCGTCCTGTGGCAGACGCGGCGCCCGCCGTGGAGTATTTACGCGCCGTCGAATGGGCCGGGAAGCGGGCTGTACCGCTCGAGGGATGGCGGCGAGCACTGGGAGCCGGTGAGCGGTCACGGGCTTCCCTCGGAGGGACTGGGGCGGATGGGGATTGCCCTGGCGCCAAGCAATCCGCTGCGGATTTATCTGATCGTGGATGCCAAAGAGGGCGGGTTGTACCGATCCGACGACGCTGGTCGGAATTGGAAACGCGCGTCGAGCGACCGGCGTATTGGGGGACGCGGATGGTACTTCGGAGAAGTGAGCGTAGACCCGAAAAATGCAGACACGGTGTATGTGCCGAACACCGCTGCGTATAAATCGCGGGACGGCGGCGCGACTTTCGAGGCCTGGAAGGGCGCTCCGGGCGGCGACGATTACCACGAACTGTGGATCGATCCGGACGAGCCGCGGCGAATGATCCTGAGCTGCGACCAGGGCGCGCTGGTGACGCGCAACGGGGGCGAAACGTGGAGCTCCTGGTACAACGAGCCGATTGGCCAGTTCTATCACGTAGCTACCGACAACCGGTTCCCCTACTGGGTGTTTGGAGCGGAGCAGGATAGCGGCGCGGCGGCCACGCCCAGCCGGAGCAAGTACCGCTCGCTCAATTTTCATGACTGGCGCCCCATGGAGGCGGGGGGCGAGAACGGGTACACCGCGCCGGACCCGCTGAATCCCGGCGTGATTTACGGCGGAACAGTGGCGCGGCAGGACTTAAGCGATGAAGAAGTTCAGGCCATGCCGCCGACGCTGGCGCATCCGGGCAGCTTCCGGCGGACGTGGACGCTGCCGCTGGTGTTTTCTCCGGTGGATCCGCACGTGCTGTATTTCGGCTCGCAAATCCTGTTTCGAACGGCGGACGGAGGGGGCTCCTGGCAAGCGATCAGCCCGGACCTGACCCGCGAGGATCCCGGCGCGCCCGCGAACCTGGACGCGGCCACAGCGGCGGACGCGCCGGCGAGCAAGCGGCGCGGCGTGATCTACACGATCGGGCCATCCTACGTGCGCGCCCGAGAAATCTGGACAGGAGCGGACGACGGGCTGATTCACCTGACGCAAGACGAGGGAAAAACCTGGAAGGACGTGACCCCTGCCGAGATTACTCCGTGGAGCAAGGTGACGCACATCGAGGCGTCGCACTTCGATGCGGGCACGGCCTACGCGGCCGTGGACCGGCACCGGCTGGAAGATGCGAGCCCTTACCTGTACCGCACGGAGGATTTCGGGAAAAGCTGGAAACGCATTAGGCGGGGAATTCCAGACGGAAGCTTTTTGAATTGCGTGCGGGAAGATCCGCTGCGCAAAGGGCTGCTCTATGCGTGCACGGAAACAGGCGTGTATGTGTCGTTCAACGACGGCGAAGACTGGCAGCCGCTGCAGATGAATCTGCCGGTGACGTCGGTGCGCGACCTGGTGGTTCACGAGAACGATCTGGTGATTGCCACGTTTGGGCGCGCGTTCTGGATCCTGGATGATATGACGCCGTTGCGGCAGATCGATTCGCAGGTGGAAGCGAGTGAGGCGTGGCTCTTCGCTCCGGAAACCGCGTATCGCGTTCGGCCGGGGTCGGACGAAGGCACGCCCATGCCGGCCGATGAGCCGCAGGCTGCTAATCCGCCGAACGGGGCGGTGCTGGATTATTACCTGAAGGAGAAGTCGGCCACGCCGATTCAGCTCGAGGTACTGGACTCCGAGGGAAAAGTAGTGAGGCGCTTTGCCAGCGACGACAAACTGAACCGAACGGACCCGAACTCCGTGCCGTTCACGATGAATTGGGTGCCCGAGCCGCAGCCTCTTTCCGCGGAAGCGGGGATGCATCGCTTCGTTTGGGATTTGCGATCCGCGCTCCCCGGCGGCGTGCGCCGATCGTTCCGGGTGTCCGGGGGACCGTGGATCGTTCCGGGTGAGTATACGGTGAAGCTGACCGTGAACGGAAAAAGCAGTACGCAACCTTTGGCCGTCAAGATGGACCCGCGCTCGAAGGCTACACCGGAGGCGCTCCAGCGCCAGTTTGCGCTGGCGTCGCAACTCAGCGGCAGGCTGGGAGAAGTTTCCATGGCTTTGCAACAGGCAGGGGAACTGCGAAAACAGATCGAAGAGCGGAAAAAAGAAGCCGTGGGCAAGACGGAAATCCTGGCGGCGCTGGTGGGATTCCATCGAAAGATGGACGAGGCAGCCGGGGCGACGGCTGAGACAGATTTTTCGGCGCTTGGCCCTGTTCTGCCTGGCACGGAGCATGAGCCGCTCTCTCGCGTCGTGTCGGGTCTAGCGGGTGTGCTGGGCGTGGCGGAAAGCGCGCACGTCGCTCCGAGGCCGGACGTAATGACGGCCGCAGAAGCATGGGATGCGGCGAGCAAGGAAGTGCTGGCACGATGGAAAATTGTGGTGGAGCAGGACCGCGCGGTGGTGAATGCGAAGCTCGAACGATCGAAGTTGAAGCCCCTGGCCGTGAGATAGACGGGAAGCTGCGCCCGATGACCGCTTTTCTCGGGCGAGTGAAATGTCGCTAAGTTCCCAGAAGTCCGGATCTGGGAAGCGTCAAGGTGCCCGCCTGGACGGTGGCCGCAACTTCCCGCAACGCCGTTTCTGGACCGGGGGTCAGATGTCCGGTTCCCCCGCCGTCAATCCTGCCCGCAGGTGGAGGTAAGTGGAAACCGCCAGCCCTGATGCGGGTGCAGTAATCGGATCTTCCAAGAACCTTGCTAGTGCCTTATAAAAGCGGTTATCGGAGAGCAGCAGACTCGGTACATTCGCTTTGAGCAGACAGCCCAAGCCGCGGCGTGTTAGCTTGTTCCAGGGATCCGGGACACAATGGAATCCTGGATCATGCGCCGAATCCATGTTGAGGAACAGGAATGTCTTCATCAACGGCAGGGAAACACGCGGGCGCGGGCGCGGCGAGTAACCAGCCTGCGGTCGCTGAGCCCACGTTTGCCGAACGAGCGCGTACCTTGCTGTACCTCGGTCGAGTGGGGAGTCTCTCGACACTTTCACGTAAACAGCAGGGGTTCCCTTTCGGATCCGTGATGCCCTATGGATTGGACGAGCAGGCGAATCCTGTCTTCCTGATCAGTACGATGGCCATGCACACTCACAATGTGCAGGCAGACCCGCGTTCCAGCCTGTTAGTGACCCAGCCGGATGCCATGGGCGATCCCCTGGGAGCGTCCCGGGTCACTTTGCTCGGAAATATTCTGCCGGTAACTCTGCCGGAGGCGGCGGAAGCGCGGAAATTCTACCTAGCGCGTTATCCCAACAGCAAATACTGGGTGGACTTTGACGACTTTTCCTTTTACCGGATGGATGTGGTGGACGTTTACTACGTGGGTGGCTTCGGAGTGATGGGCTGGGTTTCAGCCTCGGAATATTACAGCGGGCAACCCGACCCGCTGGCGGACGCTGCAACCGACATCACGCAGCACATGAATACCGATCACGGGGATGCGCTCGTCCTGCTTGCCCGCGCATTTGCCGGACTCGAGTCTCAGGAAGCGGCGATGACTTCGGTCGACCGTCTCGGCTTTCACCTGCGCTTGAAAACCCAAGAGGGCACGCGTGGTGCCCGCATCGCATTCTTGCGGGAGGTGAGTAGTCCGGGGGAAGCCAGAGAAGTTCTGATAGAAATGGTAGGTCAAGCACGGCGAAAGTGAGCAACCGTGCGACGCTCGGGTGCCCGATAAACGCGGTAATCGGGCATGTGAAATCCTGCTGACTCCCCCAGAAGTTCCGTTGTGGGAAGCTACGAGGCGCCTGCCTGAGCGGCGGCCGTAACTTCTCACAACGCCGTTTGTGGACGGTGCTGTCCGGCTACTCGCTTCCCGGAAGAGCGCGGGCAAGGGGAAATCATTTCCACACGATGATATTGTTCAACTTCCAGGGCCCGGACCCATAACTTTCAAAAGTCACCTGGCCGTCTTTTTCTACTTTGAATTTTCCGGCAACGATGAGCGACCCATCACTTTTCTTCTGGTCGTTAGCGAGATTCAGCTCGATGGCGGACAAATCGTAGTCCGTGGTGCGGCCGCCGACATACGCCTCTTTGAATTGGATGGGCCGGTTGGTGATCAGGCGAATCCTGCGGCCATTCTCGATAGGAAAAGTACGAACGTAGGCGATCTGGTATCCCACAGTGCCCGTGAGCGCCACTCTTCCCCTCGAGGGCATCTTGTCCAGAGCCTTCACCAAGGCGTCATGGCCGCCCGCTTGGAAGGCGTCAATCAATGTCTTGCGGTCTTCCGGCGTGGAATAGGAGTCTATGGTGATTTCCACGCTGAAAGTTTTTCCCGCCGCCCTGCTCTGCCCCATGGCACGGGCCGTAAATTTTTCGCTCTTTGGCTTGCCCTGGGCGCGCACGGTTCCAGTGGACAGCCATAGGAGGCCGAGAGTTGAAAGAGCGGCTGCAACGGTGAGAGCAAGTGGCGCACTTTTCTTGAACAATGTGTTTCCTCCTGTCGCAATGGCGGTAGAGTCTGTTTGCCCGGACCCACTCAAGCCGGCGCGCAGTCTATCGGCGCCGCGCCGTCCAGGACACTGGCAAAACTAACAGCCCGTACGGAAACCTGCTGAGCCTCCTGGGATTGCGCCTGGATCAGGGCGCGCTCGGAAACATTCCCGTCCCAGAAGTCCCGTTGCGAAAATATCCGACAGGCCCTCCTCTTCTCAATTGGACGCCTGGCCGACCTTTAGGTCAAGCGGACCAGACGGTTTCCGCGTCCAAGTTGATCAACGACTCTGCGAATGCAACCAGGCAAACGGACTCTGGCTCGGTAATTATATACACTGGCGTACCTCCGCATGTGAAACGCGTCTGGAGTCAGCCAAGTCTCCGTGGTTTCATGAAGAATGCTCACGCCGCGTGCCGGGGCGAGGATGGAATCGCTCAAAAGGGCGCAATCGCCACGGCGGGCGCCCCTACTTCGCCGGGCGCATGAGGCGCGCGGCCATGGAGGTGACCAGGCGGCGCGGGGCGAGGCGCTGGGATTCCATCATGAGGCGGTTGCGGGCGCCGGAGATGACCAGGGGTTTGCCGCGGGCGAGCGCGTCCAGACCGACGCGGACGACCTTTTCGGGGGATTCGGGGGAGCGGAAGGAGTAGTCCGGCTGGGCGGCTACTTGCTGGAATTCGGTGGAGGTGGCGCCGGGGCAGAGCGCAGTGACGTGTATGCCATGCGGGCGCACCTCCTCGGCGAGCGCTTCGGCGAACGACAGGTCGAACGCCTTTGTCGCCGCGTAGGTGCCGATATACGGGACGGCCTGGAAGGCGGCCGTGGAGGCGAGGATGAGGATGTCGCCGCGGCGGCGGGCGATCATGCCGGGGAGGTAGAGATGGGTGAGGTGCACGACCGCGGCGATATTCACCTGGAGCATTTCGAGCTGGCGGCCGAGCGGAATTTCGTCGAACCGGCCGTAGGCGCCGAAGCCGGCGTTGTTCACCAGGATTTCCACGGTGATGTTTTTCTGCCGGGTGAAGGCGAATATCGCATCCGGCGTGGCAGGCTGCGCGAGGTCGGCGGCAAAGACTTCCACCGAAACGTCGTGGGCGGCGTGGATCTGGGCGGCGAGGGCGTTGAGGCGGTCCTCGCGGCGGGCGGTGAGCACCAGGTGAGCGCCGCGGGAGGCGAGTTGGCGCGCCAGGATGCTTCCGATGCCGGCGCTTGCTCCGGTGACCAGTGCCCACTTGCCTTGCCAGCGATCCATGGAACGCCTCCTGGAGAGCAAAGAAAAGAGTCCGAGAGAAAGAAAGACTGTAGCGCATGCTTGGGAAAACGGGTACAGCTTCGCGACGAATTCTGCTGGAGGCGAGAACGAGAGAGGTGCGCAGGCTAAAAGCCCGCGCTACCTGCACATCTGAGCACACGGGCGGGAGGAGATGCACAGGCTGGACGGAGGCGCATGCTACATTCGGCTTTCCTGGCCGCGCGGACATCGGGGAGCGCGGAATTTTTGGAGGAGCGAATGAGCGCGCGCACGGGCAGATTCATACTGCGGGGAATGATCCTGCTCGCAGCGATTACCTGG
>DATEQM010000237.1:0-8661 GCA_035272605.1 Candidatus Acidiferrales bacterium
CGTCTTTTTCGATGCGCGAGGCGCGGCCTTTGGCGTCTGTTTTTTCGACCGGAATGATCTCCTGCGAGAAGCGGCAGCTTTCGATGGCGCGCGCCGCGCGGGCGTGGCTTTCCTGCGCGAACTCGTCCTGCAGGTCGCGCGCGATGTGGTACTCGCGGGCGAGCAGCTCGGCCGTTTCTCCCATGATCATCTGGGAGAGCGGGCAGAGAAAGCCGTCGCGATACATGGCATCCACCAGCGGCTGGTGGCCCATGCGCATCCCCCAGCGGGCGTCCAGCAGGTAGGGGACGCGGCTCATGGATTCCGCGCCGCCCGCGACGATTATGTCCGCGGCGCCCAGGACAATCTGCTGCCAGCCGAGCAGGATGGCGCGCAAACTGGAGGCGCAGGCCATGTTGATGGTGAAAGCGGGCACATCGTCGCCGAGCCCGGAGCGCCAGGCAATCTGCCGCGCCGGGTTCGGGCCTGTGCCAGCGGAGCGCGCGTTGCCGAAAATGAGCTCGTCCACGCGGTAGGGCAGGGAGGTGGGAGCCGCGGGCGTGCGATCACCGGGAATGCGCGCTGCGGGCGCGGTGCGGAAGGCGCGCTCGAGGGCCGCGCGCACGGCAATCACTCCCAGGTCGGGCGCGGAGAGATCGGCCAAGCCACCGCCGAATTTTCCGATGGGCGTGCGCACGGCACTCGCGATGTAGACGGCTCGGTTCATGGTCAGACGCTGCTGTTTTCGGCCGGGGACCCGAAACGACAGGCGAGTTTTTATGCTAGCACACCTGGGAGCCGGGACGCCGGGCGTGCGGCCTGCGGGTTACTGGAGCCGCCACAGACAGGTCTCGCGGGTTTCGCGCTCTCCGGGCGGGTCATCGCTCTGGCAGTGCGCGTCTGCGTGCGGAGGAACGACCGTGCTACATACCCGTCAGTCGTCCGCAACGAGCCGGGACCTACGCCAACCTCCGATGATCCGACTGAATGGGAGTTAACGTATCGGGTTCTTACAAAAACATGGGAAGGGACAACGGTGAAGCCACCTCCTAGTATTGCTCTATGGCTGCGCTGTACAAAGTGTCATTGGCATTGGCGGCTGTGGTTTTGATTGCTGCAAATGGTTTTTGCGGCTGGGTCTTTTTTTACACCGGCGACTTGCCTAAGACCGACGGGTTAGCGGAATTTGCACCTGCCGCTGGACAGCTGGTGACGGATTCTTGCCTCGCTAGTCTTTTGTTTGCTATTCCATTCGACCTCATTGGGAAGCCGTTTCAGGATGCGCTCGCGAGCGCAGAACCCCGCATTTCGTTTCCGGATCAAATTGCGCGCACACTAATGTGCAACAGATTCGAAAGGTCTACCCTATATCAGTTGAACGTGTTTCGGCTGAGTTGGCACATCCGAAGACGTTTTTCGGAAAAGCAATTATTCACAATTTATGCGAATAGAGCTTACTTCGGTCCTGGAGCGACCGGTGTCGATAATGCCTCTCAACACTTCTTCCAGCGGGATGCTAATGCTTTGAGTACCGAGGAAGCGGCTCTTCTGGCCGGACTGCTTCGTGGGCCGGACTTCTTTTCCCCATTTAAGCATCCCGACAGGGCATTACAAAGACGCAACGAGATTTTGGAAACCATGGCAAGTCAAGGGAAACTGAGTTCCGCCGAATTTGCGAAGGCAGTAGGAACTCCCATCATCACTCGCTCTCTAGGGAATACGGAGGTGAAACCATTGCCCTCAGGTGTTCTTAAGGCGCTTGCGGCAGATGAGGCGGAATATTGCGACGAGCTTGGGGATGAATTCAAGAAGGGTTGCGAAGAGACCTTCCGAATTAACCTGATGTGGCGTGAGTTGCCGGTAGCGCCGGTAGGACCCGCCGCTATTCTCGTCCAGAATAGCAATATGGGCTTTTGTGGGACCGCCGGATGCGCCCTTAGTCTGTTCATCGAGCAGCCGGATGCCCAATTCGCTCAGGTTCTAGGGTCAGGCGGAGACGTTGGAGACCTTGATGAGGTCAGGGCCTTAAAAACAATCACGAATGGCCATTACGACATCCAGAAAACATGGGCTGATGGTCAGACCCACACAATTTACCGCTGGAGAGGCTCGCGATATTTCGCTGACTAGTTTTCCCACGGAAGACCTGTTCACTGCCGCAAGAGGCCCTCAAGTCCTGATAAACGCGCTCATCGGAAACCGACCCACTATCCAGTGCGGTAGGCGATACTGCCGCGTCCCCGCAGCTCGCCAACTTGACTTTTCCTCACCCCCGGCCAACGATGCGGCTGCTCCTGAGGGAGGTAGTTGCTGACGATGCCTGCGGGATTCGGACCAATTGCGGGACTAAAGGTGGGGCACGCGCAGGACGAGCGGGCGCTGACGGGCGCGACCGTTCTGATTGCGGAGGCCGGGATGGTGGCTGCGTGCGACGTGCGCGGCGGGGCCACGGGCACGCGCGAGCTGGGCGTGCTCGATCCCGCGCACATTGCGGACAGGATTCACGCCCTGGTCTTCGCGGGCGGGAGCGCTTTCGGCCTGGATGCGGCTACGGGCGTGGTCCAGTGGCTCGAAGAGCGCGGCATCGGATTCGACGCCGGGGTGGCGCGCGTGCCGATTGTTCCAGCGGCTATCCTGTTTGATCTTGCGCTGGGCGAGGCGAAGCGGCGTCCCGACGCCGCAATGGGTTATCAGGCGGCAGGCTCGGCTGGGCCGGGGCCCGTAGCGGAAGGAAACGTGGGCGCGGGCACGGGCGCGAGCGTGGGAAAACTCGGCGGAATCGAACGAGCCATGAAGGCGGGCATCGGCTGTTGGACGGAGGAGTGCGCCGGGACGCGCGGCTCGACGGTGCGCGTGGCCGCGCTGGCCGCCGTGAATGCATATGGAGATGTGCGCGAACCGCAGACGGGGCAGCTGATTGCCGGGACTCGCACGGCGGCTGGGTCGCGGGAGCTGATGGATACGGCGGCGGCGCTGCGCCGCGGGATCGCGCCGGCGGCGTTTGGACGGCCGGCCGTGCCGCAGGGCAATACGGTGCTGGTGGCTGTGGCCACGGATGCCGCACTGACGCGCGCGGAGGCGGGCCGGCTGGCGGTGATGGCATCGGCGGGGATGGCACGCGTGCTCTCTCCGGCGTTTTCCCGGTATGACGGCGATATTGTTTTCGCGCTTTCGTGCGGGGACGGAGCCGCGAGTGTGGATGCGCTCGGAGCTGCGGCGGCGGAAGCGGTGGCGGGAGCGATTGTTCGCGGCGTCACGCAGGCGCGCTCGGCGGGTGGGTTGCCGGGACTGGCGGGGTAGGGCCACATGGTGAAGCGTGCGGGGGAATCGAAAGGCGCGCAGGCCCGCCGCGGCGGGCCCGCGCTACTGGGCGCGGCCGAGGCGCTTGGCCCAATGGGAGAGATGATTCAGAGAGACGGTGTGCGTGCGGTCGAAGGCCAGCGGAGTGATGGAGGCGTCGCCGGCGGCGATGGCGGCGTAGTCCGTGTCCGGCTCGACGTCGTTGATGCGTTTCTGTTCGCTGAGCCAGACAAACTTGCGGCCGCGGGGGTCCGTGCCGTCCTGCAAGAGGTTGCGGGTGATTTTCCGCGACTGGCGCGTGAAGCGGACTTCCCCCGACCATTTCGCGGGGACGTTGGCGTTCAGCATGACGCCTTCGGGAAAGCCTTCGGCCAGCGCCAGCTCCGCGAGCCCGCGGGAAAACGCGGCGACGTGTGAAAAATCCGGCTCGGCGTGCCGGCCGACCATGGAAATGGCGCAGGCCGCAAGGCCGTTGATGGTGCCCTCCATTGCCGCGGCTGCGGTCCCGGAGTAGTACACGTTCTCTCCCATGTTGCCGCCGTGATTGATTCCGGAAAGCACGAGGTCGGGCCGTCCAGGCAGCAGCCGGTTGAGCGCCAGGATCACGGCGTCGGTGGGCGTGCCGGCCACGGCCCATTCGCGCTCCGCCACCTGTTCGTAGAACACCGGGTCCAGCAGCGTGATGGATTGGGCGGAGGCGCTGCGCTCGCGGTCCGGCGCGACCACGTAGACGTCGCCCAGATCCTGCATCGCGGCCGCAAGCGCCCGCAGGCCGGGGGCGGAGATTCCGTCGTCGTTCGTTAGCAAAATGATCGGCATAAGTCAGGCGTTCCGGAAGAGCGGCAACCGGTGTGCGCGAAAGAATGGTCGGGACGACTGGATTTGAACCAGCGACCTCACGCACCCCAAGCGTGCGCGCTACCAGGCTGCGCTACGTCCCGACGGCAAAATTCAGAGTATCACCGCGTTCCAAGCAGGGTCAAGATTGCGCGCAGTTCGTGGCCCACGGCGAGCAGCGTTTGCCGCAAATCGGCGGGCTCGGAGGCGGCCGCGCCTGCGGCCCGCCTTCCGGCCTCGGACTCCCCATCTGCCAGCAGCACGGGACGCCGCTCAAGCGGCGGAGAGTTCACGCGAGTGCTCTCGGCGCTGCGCTCCAGCGGGGAAGCCAGGCCCTCGCCTTTTGCGAGCACGTCGGTCAGATGGCGCCGCGCGCCGGGGATGGTAAATCCTTCTTCGTAGAGCAGGCGCTTGATGGCGCGAATCAGGTCAACATCTTCCTGGCGGTAGAGACGGTGTCCCTTGGGCGTCTTGACCGGCTGGAGCATGGGGAATTCGGTTTCCCAGAAGCGAAGGACGAAGGGTTTCGTGTCGGTGAGGCGGCTGACGTCTCCGATGCGGTACAGCTTCTCCGGCTCCGGAGCGTCCTGCTGCGCGTGTGCCAGCATCCTGCCTCACTATCGTAGGCGGAATCTGGGCTGTGTCAACCGGGAGATAACTGCGCGCGCTGCGCGGGCAGGGGTAGCCGCACGGTTCGACGGGTGCGCAGACTTCCCGATCGCAAGCATCGGGACGCAAAAGCGCGGAAAGCCTGCGCTACTTTTCCTTCCGGCGGCGCTGGAGGAAGCGAATCGGACTGCCGGTGAAATCGAAGCTCTCGCGCAGGCGGTTTTCCAGATAGCGCTCGTAGCTGAAGTGCAGCGGCTTCTTCTGGTTGGTGAACAGGACAAACGTGGGCGGGTTGGCCGAGGCCTGCGTCATGTACAGAATTTTGATCCGCTGTGCGCCGGGCACGGTGCCGCGGTCGAGATCCGTGTTCTTCAGCCAGCGGTTCAGTTCGCCGGTCGAAATTCTCTTGCGCCGCGATTCGTTCACTTTCTCGATCAGCCCAAAGAGCCGCAAGGTGTACTGCCCGGAAAGGGCGCTGAGGAACACCACGGGCGCGTAGGCCAGGAATTTGAGTTTCGCGCGGATCAGCTTTTCGTAGTCCTGGCGCAGGCGGCCCGGCTCGACGCGTTTTTTCGCTCCGGCTTCCGCTGCGGCCACGGCCAGGTCCCATTTGTTGAGCACGAGGATGACGGAGCGGCCGGAGGCGGCGGCGTCGTGGGCAATTGCCGCGTCCTGTGAAGTGACGCCCTCGGCGCCGTCGAGCACCATGATCGCGACGTCGGCGCGTTCCATGTGCTTTCGGGCCATGATCACGCTCAGTTTTTCCGCCAGCAGCTTTGTTTTCGCCTTACGGCGGATGCCCGCGGTATCCACGAACTGGTAGAACTTGCCGTCGCGTTCGACCAATGTGTCCACGGCGTCGCGCGTCGTTCCCGCCTCGGGCGCCACGATGGAGCGCTCCTCGCCGGCCAGGCGGTTGAGCAGCGTGGATTTGCCCACGTTGGGCCGGCCGATAATGGCCACGCGCACAGCCTCGGGCGCCTCTTCGGCCTCGCCTTGCGGAAAATCCCGCGTGATTTCGTCCAGCAGGTCGTCCACGCCGTGCCCGTGCTCGGCGGAGGCGCCCACCACGCGGCCGCCCAGCGCGTAGAACTCTCCGGCGAGCGCGGAGTGCGCGGCCGTGTCCACTTTATTCGCGGCGATAATCAGCGGTTTGCCGGTGCGGCGCAGGAGTTGGGCCAGTTCGATATCCAGCGGCTGCACGCCGGCGCGCGCGTCCACCACCAGCACCAGCACGCTGGCGCGTTCCATAGCCACGCGAGCCTGCCGCAGAATTTCCCTCGGGATGGCGGCTTTGTCGTCCGGCAGGAGGCCGCCCGTGTCCACGACCTCGAACACGCGTCCGCTCCACTGCGCGGTGCCGTAGATGCGGTCGCGCGTGATGCCGGGTTCGTCGGTGACGATGGAGCGGCGGCTTTCCGTGAGCCGGTTGAAGAGCGTGGATTTGCCCACGTTGGGCCGGCCGACAATTACCACCGATGGAATTTGGACGGCCATTCGTCTCCTATTCGGTCCGGCGCGGAGGAGCTATCGATCGCAACCGCGCAGGCCAGTGTAGCTCATTGGGGTTGGTTGCCGTGGTTGGATGGTCTGGGGATAGGAACGGCCGTGAGTGACATCGCTGGCGAATGGGTTGACCTGCGCAGGCTGCGGTGCGGATTCGGCGATGGGGTGGCATCGCAGACGAATGGTTCGACCTGGCTGCCGGGCGGTCTGCACAGGCTGATAGCCTGTGCTACTCCGAGCTATACTGCGCCGAGCAGGCGGGTGATAGA
The DNA here is from genome assembly GCA_035272605.1 of Candidatus Acidiferrales bacterium. Classification (GTDB taxonomy): domain Bacteria; phylum Acidobacteriota; class Terriglobia; order Acidiferrales; family UBA7541; genus JOPF136. The sequence continues at coordinate 6,501 of DATEQM010000237.1, forward strand.
AATCCGGCTCCCGGCGCGTACTAACGAATGAACGGGAAAGGAAATCCCGAGGGCATGGGCGGGGAAGAGCTTGCGGCGACGGTGGCGCGCGCCCGGGCCGGCGACCCCGAGGCCTGGGGCGACCTTTACCGGCAATTTGCGGCGCCGCTGTTCCGCTTTTGCCGCCGCGTGCTTCCGACGCGCGAGGATGCGGAAGATGCGGCCATGGACGTATTCGTGAAATTGCGGAGCAAACTCGGCCAGTACGACCCGGAGCGGCCGTTCACCGCCTGGCTTTACAAGGTGGCTGCGAACCATTGCTGGGACGTGCTGCGGCGGCGCAAAATCCGCCAGAACCTGGAGACGGAAGAAGTGGACAGCCTGCCGCTCGAGCATCCGGACCCCGGCCAGCTCGACCGGATGATCACGCAGCAGACCGGCAGCGGCGTGCGACAGGCGCTGGCCCGGCTCTCGGACCGGTCGCGCATGGCCCTGGTGCTGCGCTACTACGCGGAAATGAGCTACGACGAAATCGCCGACGCCCTGGGATTGCGCCGCGCCTTCGTGGGCGTGGTGCTGCTGCGCGCGCGCCATGAATTGCGCGATCTGCTGGCGCGGCCGGCCGGGACGCCGCCGGAAACTGCTGCCGCACGAGGTGCGCGATGAGCACGACAACGCCACTCGGCACGGTGAACCACGTGGACGAGGTCACCGGCCTTCTCTATATCGAGGGGCAACTCGAGCAGGCCGCCGCGCGCGGGGTGGTGGCGCACCTCGAGCAGTGCAGGCCCTGCCGGCAGTTGTTGGACGCGCTGAAGCGGGAGTCCCTGCTGCTGAGCCATTCTCTGACGGAAGAAGATGAAGCCGTGCCCGCGCGTCTGATGGCTCCCCGGCGCTCCGAGGGCCTCTCGTGGGGATGGCTCACGGTTTTCGCACTCGCCGCCGTCGGCGTGTACACGTTCTGGACCTTTTACGTGGAGCCCTGGGTGGTGAATCTCCAGGATTCCGGCTTTGGCGGCCAATTTCTCTTTACCTGGCTTCTGCTGAATGGAGCCTTCTGGAAAGGATGGAACGATATGTTGCAATTCGTGGAGCTGGGTTCGCTAGGAGTTCTGGCCGGCGTGCTGGTGTTCCTGTTCCGCAGGAATTCGCGCCGGCTGTCCTCCCTCTCCATTTTTCTTGCCGCGCTGCTGCTCCCCGCGCTGGTGCACCCGCCCGCGGCGCAGGCCGGGGAGTTCGTCAAGGACAAGATGGGCTACGAACTCCGGACGGGGGAGACGGTGCGGACGGACCTGTTCGTGGCTTCTTCCGCGGTGCGTATTGAGGGCACGGTCGAGGGTGATCTCTTCTGTGCGTGTCATACGCTGACGATTGATGGCCACGTGACCGGCGACGTCCTTGCATTCGCCAACACCGTGTTGATCACCGGCAAGGTGGACGGAAACGTGCGCACCTTCAACGGAAATCTTACCCTGGAGGGAGACGTCGGACGCAACGTCTTGAGCTTTGTGTCCGAGTTCCGGACGACCCACCGGGCCAACGTGGCGGGAAGCGCGACCCTTTTTGTCGGTAACATGGAGCTCGACGGCCAGCTCGGCCGGGACCTCAACGCCTTTTTGGGCGGCGGGACCATCAACGGTCCCATCGGCGGAGATGTGTGGATTCGCCAAGGCAGCGGGCACCATTCTCCCTTGTTGGTCACTCCTGGCGCCGACGTCCAGGGAAGTTTCCGCTTCAAGGGTCCCCAGCGCCCTGAGATTTCGTCACAGGCCCGGCTGGCCAGTGCCCCTCAAGTGGAGATCGTTACCGAGCCCCCCGAATACTTGCGCACCTCCAGCTACCGGTACAACGCCCTGATCTGGGGCGCTGGCTTCCTCGTCGGGCTCGTCCTCATCTCCGTGGCGCCGGCCTTCGCGCAGGACGCGACGCGTGAAGTCGCCAGGATCTGGGCACCACTCGGGCTCGGCCTGATCACGTTCATCGTCATGCCGATTGCTGCGGTGATCGTTTGCATCACCGTGGTGGGTCTGGGTCTGGGGATACCCGCGTTCCTCCTGTGGCTTTTCCTCATCTTCTTTGCGCAGATCTTCGCGGCCGCATGGCTCGGCGAGGCCATGCTGGGCGCGAGTTCGGGCACTTGGCCGATGGCGGGCCGCCTGGCGCTCGGATTGTTCCTCCTGCG
>DATEQM010000238.1:0-17886 GCA_035272605.1 Candidatus Acidiferrales bacterium
GGCGGTGCTCCTGGTGGTCACCGATCCGCCCGATCCCCTGGCCGATCTGGCTCGCCATCTCGCCGGCCACGAGCGCGTGCTGAGCACCGGCACGTTCCTGGACTCTCTGCGTTTCCGTTTCCATCTCGGGCGCCAACTGAAGCTGAACCCGATGTACGTCGAGGCGCAGGTGGTGGGAGAGCATGGCACCTCGCAGGTGTTCTTGTGGTCTTCGGCGCGCGTCGCGGGAACTCCGATTCCGGACTTGCTCCAGCGGACCGGCCAGACGCCCGGCGAATTTCAGCGCCACGTCGAGCAGGACGTCCGCTACGCAAATATCACCATCATCGAAGGAACCGGCGCGAGCCAGCTCGGCATCGGCATGGTCACCGCGCGCATCGCGGAGGCCATCCTGCGCGACGAGCACGCCGTCATTCCCATCGGCTCCTACAATCCCAAATACGCCGTCACCCTTTCCCTGCCCAGCGTCCTCGGCCGCAGCGGCGTGACCCAGGTCCTTGAGCCGGAAATGTCTCCCGAGGAACGACAGGCGTTCGAGCGCAGCGCCGAAACTCTGCGCAACGCCGTGGCGCGAATCATTCCGGTGTCGGGGCAACGCCTGGCTCAGCAGGCCAGGAACTCCCGCTAGCGAAGCACTGTCTCTCCGTATCTCGTGATTCGTCACTCGCCACTAGTGGCCGGCGAGCAGATGGCGCGCGGCGAGCCAGGTGTGCATGGTGTCCAGGTATTCGGGATCGAGACCGCCATGGCGTCCGCCGACGGTCAGATACATGCCATGGTCGGCGTCGCGAAATGTGCGGATGGTGAAGTCGGGATGACCGCTTTGCTGCAGGACCCGCTGGATGACTTCCTTGCTCTTCTCGACCGGGATTAACTGGTCCTGGGCTCCGAACAGGAACAGGGCGGGCACGCGCAGGGCCTGGAGCGCGGGAACGGGATCGTAGTGCATCTCCCGGGCGAAGCGAACGAGGTTCGGATGGTCGCGCTCGTTGAGTTCGCAAGGCGGCTGCAGGCGCTCGAAGAGATTATCCTGCTGCGCTTTCACTTTGTCGTACCAGGGACGGGCGCGGGCGCGGTCCATGGCTGCTTTGGCCTGGTCGTAGCCCTTTCCGGTGTAGAGATACTCGTAAATTTCGCGGCGCAGAGCGCCGGCTTCCTGGATGTCGCTCTCCGGCACGCCAGCCCCGCGCAGCTCGTTTGCGTAATAGACAATCATCTGCTCGCCGGGGGAAACGCCGGGGCCGGAGACGGCGATCACCCAGGCAACATCGGCGGAACGGGAGGCCGCGAGCGGTCCCAGCCATCCGCCTTGGCTGAGGCCCCAAACGCCGATGCGCTTGGGATCAATCTCCTTGCGCGACTTCAAGTAGCCGATGGCGGCGAGGCCGTCGTCGCACAGTTCCATGAACGGCCCGGTGCGGAAGTCGCCGCCGGACTGGCCCGCGCCGCGTTTGTCGTAGGCCAGGGCGGCGATGCCCTGCGCGGCGAACCAGCGGGCGGTCAGCAGGTCGCGCTCCTGCGGCCCCGAGCCATGGAAGAGGACCACCGCGGGATGCGGCCCGGAGGCGTGGGGAAGCACCAGCGTGCCGGCCAGGGTGATTTTGCCGCTGGCGAAACGGACTGGTTCTTCGTTGCTGATGGCGTTGGCCGCCGGGCTTTCGGGCGGCGCGGATTCGCCGCGAGCGCAGCCCGCGAACGGAAGCGCCACAGCAAGAATCAGCGCAACGCGCCATCCGCGCATGGGGGCGGCGGCAGGCCATGGGAGGTGGGTCCGCATCGGCGGGTCGAGCTCTGGGTGGAGAGACGTGCCGACCGGGGCCGGCGTTTCCGGGGACACCAGGAGCGCGGACACGCTGGGCGGGTCCGCCGCTACGGGACGGGACACTCGGAGCGTGTGAGCTACAGCGGAAAAAAGCTGAGCCGGGCGGGTGCCCGGCTCAGCTCGTGGTTCGTGCGATTGGAGATGCGGCTACCAGTTGTGGTGATCGTCGCCGTGCCCGTCTTCGGGTGCGAAGGAAATTCCGCGGAACACTTCGCCGTTCTTGGCGGCGCGGATAGTGGCAAAGACGTCCAGGCGATGGTCCCAGCCGCTGCCGTCGTTGCCGGTGGGCAGCGAAGTGGCGTCGAGGCGGTCGGTCACCTTGACGAGCAGGTTCGGGTCGGCGCCTTGATCGCCATTTCCGCTCACCGTGGAGGTTATGGCCCAGATGGTGGCGGTCTTGTCCCAGTTCACTCGGCCGGTGATGTTGCGCAGGCCATCGGTGACGGGCGCCCAGGGAAGTCCGGTGGCCGCGTTGACTCCGGTTGGATAGTTGCGAATGGAGTACGGGACGCCGAGATTCAGGCCCGACTGAATCGTATAGGCCAAATTCCACTGCCCGGTAGCGGAATCGAATACCCACTTTTGCAGGCCGGCGCCTGTTTGATTGCTCGCATGAGCGTAGACGCTGGCGGCGATTTCTTCGGGTGTGCCCGAAGCCAGGATGTCCGTGCAGGGCGCGGAACCATTGGACGAACAATCGTCACCTTCGTCCGCGACATACAACGTGTTGGCATTGGCAAACCAGATCCCGAACGGATAATTGACCGGAGTCGCCACGCCGGTGGAAGAGACGCCACTCGCCAGGGTGTCGTAAAGCCCCGGCAGGATGGTGATGGGCAGCGCCGCGAGGGTTGCGGTGTTGCCGGATGGGAGCACGCCGGCATTGCCCACCTGATAGACCGTGTTGATGCCGTTTCCGCCGCTGCCCTTGGTGACGTACAGAGTGCCATCGAAGATGGTTATGCCGCGAAAATTATTGTCCTTCCCGGCTTTATCCGCCGCGTAGGGCTTACCGGTGGAAGGCTCAATGACCTGAGTGATTTCGAAGTCGCCGATTTTATTGATGCTGGGGGGCACGGGCGGCGTCTGGCCGGGAACGAGCAACTCGGCGCCGGTGGAAGAGACGAGTTCCTCGCCGACGGTGGTCGTGGTGGTCTGCTTCTTGGAGAGGTTTCCGCTGTTGTCGTTTCCGACCATGTAATACATGCCGTCGCTCCCCTTGAACGCGCCGCGGCCATTATCTCCACTATAGGCGTTGCCCTCGGTGATCTGGAAGTGGCCGTGGGCATCCACTTCCGCCACCGAGCGGTAGTACTGCCCGACAGCAGCATTCGTCGGGTCAATGAGGCCCGGGGTGTTGCCGTTGGATACATCGAAGATGTTTGGGCCGGTCGGGAATCCCGTGCCGCCGCGGTAGCCCACGAACGTGATGGACTTTCCGTCCGTGGAGAGGTTTACGGCCAACTCAGATTTCGAACTGAAGCTGGTGACAATTTGATCGGTGGGAATCGGCAGAGTATCCAGCAGATGGCCGTCGGTCGTGATGTTGTCCAGGAAGATGGGAGACGTTATGCCAAAGTGGCTGTCGGCCGCGCCGTTGTTGAAGACGGTCGGATACGTGGCATCGGTAGTTGGCGTGGTGCAGGTGACCGATACCGGCGTCGTGCCCCCGGCGATGAGCGGAACGTTGACCGTTCCCGCCACGCAGCCCGGCGGCAATACCGTGACACCGGGTACCAGCAACGAGGGAGTGCCAGCATAGACGCTGCGGCTGAGCACCAAAGAATCGGTTTGGAATTCAAAATTGCGGGAGCGTCCCTGGTCCTGATCGCCATCGGCGAAGGAACGGACAGCGGTGAGGGCAATGACGATCCCCAGTGCAATTGCGATGAAGATGAAATTTTTCTTCAAGTGTGCCTCCTAAGAGGCAGCCAAAATCACACGACTCCTCGCAGGGCGGGTTAATATTGCGAGAAAAGTCCATCAATTGCTGATGAGCCCGCGAGGCGAAAAAAAGCCGTGGCCAGTGGCCAGTGGCCAGGAAGGGATTTTGCTTTACGGCGTTCTTAGGGCTACTTGAAATACTTGCGGAGGATGAGGTCGACACCGTAGGTGTCGTTTTCGTCGCGGAGGGCGCGGAGAGTGAGTTTGCGGCTGACGTTGTACTCGAACTGGATGACCTGGCGCTGGGTGGAGGTGACGTCGGTGACGTAGGTGACGGTAAGGTCGTGGGAGATGCGCCGCTGGACGGTGATGCGGGCGGTGGTGTTCTGGGTGGCGCCCACGCCGGAGAGGCCGGGATCCACGCTGAAACGGCTGACGCCGAATAGTTTTTCGATGCGACCGCTGACCTGGCTGGAGACGGCTTCGGAGATCAGGGCCTGGGCGCCCGGGTCGCCGAGCGCACTGGTGGTGGTGCCGGAACGCAGGTCGGTGGCTTCGCTGGTGCGGCCGAGGGCAAGGAGGGAAATGACGTCGGTGGGAGGGAGCGGCGGGTCGGAGTGATAGCCGAGATGGAGACGGCTGCCGGGGCCGGAGAGCTGGATGGTGACGTCGTACTGTTCGACGGTGGTGGCGGCTTCCAGATCGAAAACGGGGTCGAGGCGGAAGGGATTGGCGAAATTGATATCGCCGCGGGTGAGGCGGAAGGTGTTGCCGCGGAAGTCGAATTCGCCAGCGAGCAGGTGGACGTGGCCGAGGATGACGGGGCGGTCGGCGGTGCCGCGGATGCGGAGCTGCGCCTGGCCGGAGAAGCGCGCGGCGTTCCATTGCACCTGGGCGTCGGCGCTGGAATCGCCCTCGACATCGAGTTGGAGGTTGCGGAGATATGCGGAAGCGCCGGTGGCGGCCGCGGCGGCCGGGCTGCTGGCGCCGATGAGGCCGCTGAGGTCGAGACCTTCGGTGAGCAGGAGACGCTGGACGGTGACGCGGCCGGAAAGCGTGCCGGCTGTGGTGCCGCCCTGGAGGCGCAGGTTGCCGCTCATCAGCCAGCTCATGCCCTCCGGATAGCGGAGGCGGATGGCACGGCCGCGTGCGGCGACGTCGTAGTTGAGGGGCCCCTCGCCGTAGGTGACGCTGCCGGTGAGCTGCACTTGGCCGCCGCCGATGTCGGCGCGAAGGTTGTCGAAGGTGAGGCGGTTGATGTCGAAGAGCACGTCGCCGGAAGCCTGACTGAGGGCCACGGGGAAATCGCCGTAGGTGGCGGAATCGGACTGCAGGCTGAGCCGGCCGGCGAGGCGGGGATGGAGCGTGGTGCCCTGGAGAGTGACGTCGAGCGAGGCCGGGCCGCGCGCCTGGAGATCGGGGTAAATGCCGGAGAGTAGCCGTAGATTCAGCTTGCCGGAGAGCTTCAGTGAAAGCAGGAGGTCGCGTGCGAAACGGGCGCGACCGGAGAGAACGAGATCGGTGTCCGGGCCGCGCAGGTGAGCGGAATCCACGAGCACCTCGTCGCGGCTGTAGGTGATGCGGACGGGGCCCACGTTTTCCAGCTTGACGAAGGCGTAGTCGAACGAAATGCGGGAAAACTCGATCTGCACCTGCACTCCGGCCGGACCGAGAAGATCGCCGGAGACGAGGAAGCGCCCGGTAACGCTGCTGTGTCCGGTGATGTCTTTGAGCCGGAGTGCCACTTTGAGGAAGGAGTCGAGGCTCACGTCCTCGAGGCGGATTTCGCCGCGTACGGGAAGGGAGCCGGAGAGAGAAAGTTCGGCGTGGCCGTTGAGTCCGCCGTGGGCCATGGTGGAAAGGGCGTCCACGGTGAGACGGTTGCCGTCGGATTGGGCGCGCAGGTCGAAATCGCCCAACACGTCTTCGCCCACGTGGAGCGCGGCCAAATGGAAGGTGCCCGACCCGCGCGGGGAGCGCAGCGGGCCCTCGCCTTTCGCGTCGAAGGTGACGCGCCCGCTGGCGGGCACCAGGCCCGCGGAAATCGTGGGGAATTCCGACAGCGCGATGTCCTGCCCGTTGACGTCGAAGGAAATCCATTCGGTATCGCGGTCATAGTCGAAAGAGCCGGAAGCGCGTCCGGCGCCTTTGCGGAGCTGGAGATTCGTGGCGTGCAGCTCTTCTTCGGTCCAGTGCAAATCGCCGTCGGCGGAATCGAGGGCGACACCGAAGAGCACGGGCTGGTCCAGATGGAGGCTGCCTTGGAATTCGGGGTCGTCGCGTGTGCCGCTACCCTGGATGTGGCCGGAGAGCAGGCCGTGGACGGGGAAGGCGGTGGTGAACAGGCTCTGGATGCCGTCGAGATCCGTGCGCGCGAGGTGCAGGTCGAAGCGCCAGGGATTGTCGGGGAGAAAGGCCCAGTCGGTGAGAAAAAGCTGGAGCGAGAGATCGGCGGAGGCGCGGCCGTGGCTGGCGCGAATGGTGTCCAGTTGGAGGGAGCCGGGGGAGTAGGAGACCTCGCCCTCGAGCTCGTCCCACAGAAGATCGGCATAGGCGGCGTGCAGGACGCGGGCGTGGCCGGCGAGCGTCGCGCCGCCGAGCGGGCCGGTGATGCTGCCCGTCCAGAAACCGCGGCCGGTGATGCGCTGCGGCTCGGCGTCGGAGCCCCGAAGCGCATTGATGAAATCATCGAAGGGGAGCAACTCGCTGGCGTCCAGATCGAGGCGCAGATTGGAATCGCGCGCGCCCATGCGGCCGGCGAAGGCCACGCGCGACACAGGGGTGGTGATGAGGCCGGAAGAGAGGTCCACGGCAGCGGCATCGCGCGAAAAATGGAATTCGGCGGTGCAGGTGGCAGGAAGCAGGCCGGGAGCGACGGAGGGCGGAGGCGTCCAGTCGGTGGTGCCGCGCGCGTCCAAGTGAACAAAGTTCGCGTCCCAGGAAGTGACGGAGTGCACGGCCACCCGGCTCTCCCAGTGCAGTGTGGCCAGGGGAAAGCCGGGATGGTGCAGGGCGCTCAGAATCGCGGCAAGGCTCATCTCGCGGAGATCGCTCTCCAGCCGGAAGCGGAGGCCGGAGTAGAGCATCTCGAGCCGGCCATCCAGGGTCCCGCCGAGGCCCTCAGCGTGAAATTCGGGAACCACCAGGCGGTCGTGCTGGAGCTCGTAACGCCCGCGGCTGGAAAAGCCGGCGGCGTGAAACCACAGATAAGGCAGAGCGATCTCGGAAGCGGTAAATTCGCCGCGCCCGGAAAGACCTCCTGCCTCCGGGGGCTCCCAGCGGCCCTCGCCGCTCGTTTGCGCGCGGCCCTCCGGCATGGCCTGCACACGGAGGAACTCGCGGATGTCGCGGAAGTCGAGTTTGGCCTGATAGGAAAAGGTCCAGGCGGGCCGGGTGAAGCTGGCCAGCGCCGCGCCACCGTGGAGCTCGGAGTGCGGCAGCCGCCAGGTGACTTCGTCCAGGGAGAAGGAATCGCGTGCCAGCGAAAAGCGCAGGTCGAGATCGGACGGAAACGGCAGGGATCGCCCGGCCTGCAAACGCACCTTCTTGGCGGAGAGTTCGCCGCGGTAAACAGCGATTCCCGGGGCGGGCGAGTCAAGGTGCATCAGGAAGCGGAAGTCCTCCGACTCGAGCGCAAGAGGAGTGCGGGCATCGTTCCAGTGGACTTCGCCCTCGAGAATCTGCAGCCGGCCCACGGAGAGCGCGAACAGATCTTCGCGCAGGTGCCCGGGGCCGGGAGCGGGAGACGGGGGATGCGGCGCGTTGCTCATGCCGTCGCGGAGAATACGCACGGCGAGCGAAGGATGATCGACGCGCAACTCCTCGAGCGCCACGCTGCGCCCGAGCAGCGAGACCAGGCGGAGATCGGCGCGCACGTAGGTGGCGTGGAAGTAGGGCCGCGAGGACGGCGGCTCGCTTCCGTGGATGGTGAGGTCGAAGAGTTCGGCGCGGAATCGCCACAGGCTGAAGTGGAAATCGCCCAATTCCACGCCGCCGCCGGTCATCGCGGCGATCCGGCGGACGACGGCGCGACGCATCCAGTAGGCGGGCAAGCCGGTCCGATCGAGGAGGAGAAGAAAGGCCGCCAGAGATAATGCGGCGAGCGCGGCGACCTTGAGCCAGTGGCGGACGCGAGGGCTCACGGGCGGCTCTCCGGAAAGATTTCGACATCGAGGCTGGCGCGCGTCTGCTCGATCCATTGCTGTGCGAGGCGGGTGATGTCGCGCTCCAGGAGCAGGTCGGTGATGGAGTCGCGAACGTCGTCGAGAAGGGGGACGGCCTGTTTGCGGCGCTGGAGCTGGGGAACAAATTCGTTGCGGTAGTATTGCTCCACATCTGCGGGCTGGACGCGAGCCACGGCGCGGAATCTGCGCTCGAGATACAGGTCCAGAAAGATCTGTTTGGCCACCAGGCGGCGGACGTCTTGTTCAGAGAGGTCCAATTCGCGCAGGCGCGCGGCGAACTGCTGGGGCGTGCCCACCTGGTTTTGCAGGGCCGCGAGCTGCGCATCCACCTGCTGGGCGGGGGCGGCGGGGAAACGGGCCGCGGCCGCGTCGTTGGCAACGATCCACTGGTCAATCAACTGCTGGAGAAGCTCGGGCTCCGGGGCGGGCCGGCGTCCGGACAGGCGCTGGTAGGCGGCCAGCTCGCGCACGTCGCTCAGGGTGATGATGTCGTTCTCAATCCGTGCGACGACACGGTCCACAACCACCTGCGCGGAGAGGACGGGCGCGCCCAGGCAGGCGGCCAAGAGCAATCCGTGGATGGCTGCGCGGCGCATCAGAAGGGCGAACCGAAAGTGAAAAAGAACTCGAAGCGGTGCTGGCGAGTCAAGCCATTGGGGGCCGTGGGCAGAGTGAACTGTGGCGAATTCAAAAGGTAGCCCACATCCAGACGGATGGGGCCGACGGGCGTGGGGTAGTGCACGCCGAAACCGACGGCGTGGGAAAGCCAGTTCAAGTCGTTGGGCGGGGGTGTAGTGCGAAACGTGATCTTTTCGAAGGAACTGTAAACGTTGCCGACGTCGTAGAACAGCGCGCCGCTGACCGCCGCGGTGGTGTAAGGGAGACGAAGGGGAAAGCGCAGCTCCTGACTGGAGGTGAGCAGGGCCAGCCCGCCCAAGGGAAAGCCGGTGGTCGTGTCGCGCGGGCCGGCATCATTCAGGCCGAACCCGCGAAGGTTGTTGCCACCGCCGGCGAAGAACCGTTCGGGGAGGGGGATGTCGTTCAAATCGCTGGAGCCGAAGGGTGACTCCACGCCAAAGCGAGTGGAGCGAGCAAAGGTGAGGTTGTGGCCCAGCGGGGTGAACGAGGAATTCTGCGCGAAGAGGCGAAAGAAATTCGCGGTGGAGCCCAAGGACCGCGAGGAAAATCCCACGTCCACGGTGTAGAAACGGCCGCGCGTGGGGTCCGCCGCGTTGTCGCGGAGGTCGCGGACCCAAGCGACGCTTGGGCCGGAAACCTTTGTGGGCTGGCTGAACAGGGGAACTTCCTCCGGTGCGATCTTCAGGTCTCCGGTGAGGACGCGGCGGTAGGTGTAGCGATACAGGAAGGTGGTGATGCGAGAGACGCGGTGTTCGAGCTGGAACGTGCCTTCGTAGCGTGTGGAGGTGAAGGTGCTGATGTCGCGAGTTTTGTCGGTGAAGGCAATGAGCTGGAGGTTCAGGTTGCGATGATTCAAAAACCGCGGGGCGCTGTATTCCAGGAGGGCGCGGTTCTGCAAAGTGCTGGCGCGCCCCTTAAACTCGAGGGTCTGGGCGCGGCCGAGAAAATTGTTCCAGGACAGCTCCAGAATTCCCCGGGGAGCAAAGGTGAGGGAGTTGGCGGTCGGGCTATTGGAATTGTTCAGGGGCTCGATTTCGAAGCCCGCGCCGTAGCCCAGGGTGAAGCGTTTCCCCTCCTGGACATTGACGAGCATGGTCTTTTCGTTTTCGTCGCCCAGGGGATTCTCGGGCGCGATGGCCACGTAGTTGAAGATGCCCAGATTGTAGAGGTCGCGCTGGGTGGCGACCACGTCGCCTTCGCGGAGCGGCTGGTTCTGCTTCAACTCGATCCGCCGGCGAATCACTTCCATGCGGGTGTATTCGTTGCCGTCCACCAGGACCTTGGCCACGGTGATACTAGGGCCCTCGGAAATCTGGTAGGTGAGTGTGACGCGGCCGGGCTGGGAGGCCGGCGTAGAGCGAAAATCAAATCGCGTATCGGGCATGCCCTGGTTGAGGTAGAGGGCCAGAATGTTGTCGCGGTCGGAGGCCACGTTGGCGTCCGAGAAGGGCTGGCCCGGCGTGGAACCGGACACCTGCAGCAATTTCGCGGTCGAAATCAAAGTGTTCCCGGTAATTTCCAGCGACGCGACGCGCGTTTGCCGGCCCTCCTCGATGTGGAAATGAACCAGAATCTCCTCCGGATGGCCGTGGTACTTCTCCACGGTTTCCGCCTGGACCTTGGCGGCGGCGAAGCCGTTGGACACGTAGAGCGCGCGGAGTGATTCCTCGTTCTGCTGGAGGAGCCGGCGGCTGAATATCGCGGGCCGCAGGTATTCCGCGGGCCGCACGGTGAGGCGGCCGCGGAGCAGCGCGTCGCTGAAGTATGAGTTGCCGGAGAATTCGACGGCGCCCAGGCGGCGGCGGGCGCCGGGCACGACGCTATAGATGATCTCGCGCACACCGTTATCCGGATTTTCGCTGGAGGTGTATTGCACGGCGCAATCCACGTAGCCGCGGCGCTCGAAGTAATCGCGGATGTTGCGACGGCCCTCGGCTAGCAGGTCTTCGTCCACCGAGCCTTCCTGGAAGATGGGGACGAGCTGCTTGACGCGGCCGGAGGAAAGCTTCGCGCCGGTCACCTCGAGTTTCACGGGCGAGCCGGCGGTGATCTCCAGAGTCACGGGAACGGCGTTGCCGGCGGTATCGTAATCGCCTCGACGGGCGGTGACGCGCGCGGCGTAGAAACCACGGCGAAACAGCCAGTCACGGACGCGTTCGGCGCCTTTCTCCAAGCGTGCGGCGGTGAGCGGCTGGCGGGATTTGAGCCGCGAGACACGCAGGAGCTCGGCGGTGAGGTAGGTGGTGGGGTTGGAGCCGCCGACGGTGCCGATGCGCGCGCGGGGCCCGGTCTCGACGCGCACGGTCACGTCCACGAGCCGCGTCTCCGGCCGGCGGGCGAGGACGGGATCGAACACGGCGCCATAGTAACCGTTTTCGCGCATGATCTGGCCGAGGCGCACGAGCCCGGCATCGAGCTCGCGCTGGCGGAAGGTCTCGCCGAGGCCCAGACGCAGCGCGCCGATGGCCTGGGAATCGGAGGGCGGCTCCTGGAGGCCCTCCATGCGCACGTTGCCGATAAAAAAATTGCCGCGCACGCGGAAATCCACGCGCACGCCGCCCGGAACGATAAAAGCCTCCGCGGAAATGTCGGCATAGCGGCCAGTGGCGTAGAGGCGGTGGAGAGTGGCGCGGAGCGCATCGCGTTCGAGCAGGCTGCCGGGCTGCACCCCGAGATCGGGAGGATTCTGCGCGAGGACGCGGTCCGGCTCCTCGACCAGGCGGACGGCAATGACGCGCCGGCCCAGCAGGGACTCCGTGGGACCAGCGGCGCTCTGGGCGAATAGCGCGCGCGCCCATGGCGGGCAGAGCAGCAGAGCGATCGAGAGAAACGCGCGCGGCATCCGGAATGTAGGCATTCTGGGGCTCAAAACAAAGTCGCTAGTATAGCCGCGTTTGGTCCGTGGCGAAGGTCCGCGACGGGCCCGGGGCGCGGTAGAATCCCGGGGCAGGGACGGATGATGGACCCGGTCCAATACGAGCGGTATTCGCGGCAGATCCTTTTTGCCCCGCTGGGAGAAGAGGGCCAAAAGCGGCTACTGGAATCGCGCGCCGTGCTGGTGGGATGCGGGGCGCTGGGCACGGTGTTGGCCGGGCTGCTGGTGCGTGCGGGAGTGGGCCGGCTGCGGCTGGTGGACCGCGACTTCGTGGAATTCTCCAACCTGCAGCGGCAGACGCTGTTCGAGGAGGCCGACGCGCGTGATGCGCTGCCCAAAGCGGTGGCCGCGGAGCGCAGGCTGCGCGCCGCGAATGCGGAAGTCGAGATCGAGGGTCTAGTGGCCGATCTGACGCCGGAGAATGCCGCGGAGCTGCTCGGCGGATTCCCGCTGATCCTGGACGGCAGCGACAATTTCGAAACGCGTATGCTGATGAACGACTACGCCGTGAGCACGGGCGTGCCCTGGATTTACGCCGCGGCGGTGGGGAGCTACGGGGTGACGTTTACCGTGCGTCCGGGCGAGACGGCGTGCCTCGCATGTCTCGTGGAATCTCCGGATGGAGGAAACGGCGCGGCAGCCGGCAGCCTGGCGCCGGAAGAAACCTGCGACACGGCCGGGGTGCTGAACGCGGCGGCCGGAGTGGTGGGTGCGCTGGAAGCTGCCGAGGCGGTGAAACTCCTCTCCGGGCACCCGGAGGCGCTTTCCGGCCGGCTGATTTCCTGCGACGTGTGGAAGTCGCGGTTCCAATCCGTGCAGGTGGAGCGCGAGCCGAGGTGCCGAGCGTGCGCGCGGCGCGATTTCCGCTGGCTCGAGGGAGAAGCGCAGCCGCAGGTGACCATGTGCGGGCGCGATTCGGTGCAAATCCACGAGCGGCGGAGGCACCTAGACCTGGACGAACTGGCGCGCCGGCTTTCCACCGTGGCCGCCGGAGTGCGCACCAACGGATTTCTGCTGCGATTTGCCGTGCCGCCCTGCGAGGTGACGGTGTTCCCGGACGGCCGCGCGGTGTTCAAAGGGACGCGGGATCCCGCGGTAGCCCGGTCGCTCTACGCCCGGTATATTGGGGCGTGATTCCGGCCCTTTGAGGGGGCATCCACATGAAGCGAATGCAGCCGGTGATTTGCGCGCTGGTCTGTTCGGTTGTGGGGGCGGTCGTGGGTGCGCTCGCTGGGCCGCTCATGGCGCGGCCGCAGGCGCCCGCCGCACCTCCTCCAGCGACCGGGCCGGGAGCGGCGGAGCTGCGCGGCAAACTAGGCCGCGAGTTGAACCAGATGGTGGCGCAGTTCGATGGCGTCATGGCCATGGCGTTCAAAGATCTGGAGAGCGGCGACGTGATTGCGATCCATGCGGATCTGGTGATGCCCCAGGCGAGCTCGATCAAAATCGCGGTGTTGGTGGAACTGTTGCGGCAGGCGCAGGCGGGGAAACTGCATCTCGAGGAGCGCGTAGAAATCCGCAAAGCGCAATTCGCCGGGGGCAGCGGCGTGCTCCAGGATTTCGGCGACGGCACGTCGGCCGTCTCGCTGCGCGACCTGGCCGCGCTGATGATGGCCGTCTCGGACAACTCGGCTACGAACCTGCTGATTGACCGCGTGGGCCAGGCCCGGGTGAACGAAACTCTCCAGTCGCTCGGGTTGGAGAGAACGCGGCTGCTGCGGCGGATGATCCAGCCGGAGGAGGAGCGCCGGGGCGTGGAAAACGTGTCCACGGCGCGGGAAATGGCCAGCCTGCTGGAACAGCTCTATCGCGGGAAACTGCTGGATGAGCGGCACACGGCGCTGGCGCTCGAACTGATGAAGAACGCAAAGGACGAGACCACGCCCATGGGCCGGGGGCTGCCGGCGGGCGTGGCGCTGGCGAGCAAACCGGGAAGTCTGCCGGGCGTGCGCTGCGAAAGCGGCATCGTGCTGCTGGAAGGGCGTCCCTACGTGCTGAGCGTGATGACCACGTACGCGGCGGACGATGCCGCAGCGGAGGGCACGATCACGGAGGTCTCGCGCCGCGTGTACAGCTACGTGGAGCGGCTGGCGCATTCGAACGTGCACGGCGTGCGGCTGCCGTGATGGCGGAAGGCCGGTCCTGCCGTGCCGGTGGCTCCCCGGTGGTTCTCGATTGCTGATCTTTCACCAATTTCACCAGACGGTGATATCCTAAACTCATGAAACGAGCTACCGTCACCCTTCCCGATGATCTGGCCGAAGCGGTGGATCGCTACTCGCGCGCCCAGGAGGCGCGGGCGCCGCTCACCGCGGTGGTGCAGGCAGCCCTGCGTCAGTTCCTGACGGAGCGGGGATACCTGCGTGCGCGAGGCCCGCTTCGAATCACCCCTGCGCGGCGAGGCAGCGGCCGTCGTGACGTGAGCCAAGCACACGATCGCTATCTGGCGGCTCGATGAGGAGGGCTATTCTCGTCGATACCGGCCCTCTGTATGCAGCGGCCGATCCGGATGACAGCCACCACCAGCGAGCACACCGAGAAATGCGAAGCCTGGTTCGGGACGCACGGGAGGTGTTGCTGGCCTACCCGACACTCTGCGAAGCCTATACGCTTGTGCTCCATCGGCTGGGAAAAAGGTCCTGCGGGCAATGGCTGAATGAGGTTCTGCGCGGCGTCTCGCTCATTAATCCTGCTCCGCAGGACTACCAAGAGGCCATGAGGAGACTTCAGTCCTTCGCCGACCAGCCCATCACTCTGTTCGATGCGACCGTGGCAGTGTTGGGAGCGCGCATGGGCGTTGAGGTCTGGACGTATGATCATCACTTCGATCTGATGGGCAGTGCTGTCTGGCGTTGAGCCTTCGGGCACCGGCCAATTTGCCAGGACGCCAGATGGATTTGGCCGGATGCAACGCGTGGGCGGAAACGAGGGACGCTGTCATCAACTTCTTAATTCCGCCAGCTTGCTGATCGAATCCGCGGAATAGGAGTGACTCCGAAGCCGCGCGAATCCGGCACACAGCCGTCCTCACACGGGATCTCCGGAGACGCGGCCAGACTGAAGTCCGGCCCACGTCAGGGATGCGGTTTCGCGGGGCCGGTGCTTTGCGTGGAGGGGGACGGAGGAGTCGCAGTGGATTCGGCGACGGGGCGCTGGCCGGTCCAGGTGACCTGGACGCGTTCGCGCAGGGTGCTGAAGAGTTTGCGGCCCTCGAAGGAGGCATCGAGGCGGAGGGGGAGATAGACGGCGTCGCCCATGCGGATTTGTTCGAAGTCCAGATTCGCTTTATCGAGGGTGGCGACGAGGCCCAACAGCACGCGGACGCGGTCGGTGAGGTGCGCGTTTGCCTTCACAATTTCCCAGTCCTGCTCGTCAATCCAGACCTTTCCGGTGAGCTTGTTGAGGACGTAGTCCTGGCGCCGGCGGATGGGCAAGTCGGTGGAGCGGGGCCAGAAATGCAGGACGATGGTGGAGCGCCCGGCCAGCCATTCCCGGCCGACGACTTCCGCTTTGTAGCGGTCGAACAATTCCGAATCGAGAGGGACGCGGTCGGAATCGCCGCCGCCGAACTTCTGGGCGGAGCTGCGCTCGATGAAGCGTTGCTGGCGCTCGCGCTCTTCGGCGAGGTCCGCGGGGGAGAGGGTCTTGCCGTTACGCTCGACGAGGCGGGCGTAGACGCCGCCGGCGAGCGGCCCGACGTCGTAGACGCGGTCTTCGCGGTCGCGCAGGCGGCCTTTGTCGTCCATTTTTTCGATGCTGGTGTGCTGCACGGAACGAAATTGGGCGCTGGCGCGGCGTAGCTCTGGGTTCTTCACGGTGGCAAGCACTTTGTGCAGAACTTCGTCGGTGGAGGGCAGCGGCGGATCGTCGCCCGGGCGGGCGGCGCAGGGGCAAAGCAGCAGCGCCAATGCGGCGAGCGCGGGTGGCGCGACCGACCTTGAAAACCATTTCACGGAACGAAACTCCCCCACGACTAGTGTACTGGAATCGCGGGCGGCTGTCCGCGCGGTTCGTCGCATGGGTGCGAGCGAAAATTCAACTCGAAGAAAGGCTCGGGCGCAAGGAGCGCGAGGAGATGGCGGTCCGCCGCAGGCGGACGCCGCTACAGGCGCGGCGGCTGGGCTCTGGCGCGCTCCATGGCGCGTTCCAGGTTTTCGCGGAGGTTCATGAGGCTCAAAAAGGCGTTGAGGACGCTGGCCTTCATGGCGTCGGAGAGGCGGAGGCCGCAGGTGGCCACGTGGCTGAGCCGCTCGCCGTGAACGCGAATGAATTCCGCGATTTCATCGTGGCGCGCGGTGGTGGCGCCGGAAGGGGCCGTCTCGCGGCGCATGGCGGCGCAATTCCCGTCCAGCCACACGAGGTAATGATGCACGCACAGCGCGCTCTCGCCGAGCGCGGCGGGCACTTCGACTTTGCAACCTTGCGCCTGGCAGACAGCCATGGGAATGGGGCTCGGACCTCTCTGGATAACACGGCCACCGGCGGGGCGCCAGCCCGCAACGGCGGGGATTTCCAGGCGAGTCACCTGCCCGCCCCGCCGCCGGCTGGCCGCCGGGGCGGGCGATTCCAAAATCGTTGCCATCGCGCTAGTGGAGGCGGGAAACGCGCGAGGCGTCCTTGGTGGCGAGGTCCTGCGTGACGTAGCGCACCAGCGCTTCGAGCAGTGCCGTGCGGGGATAGTGATTGTGGTTGACCAGGCGCTGCACGACGGGATCTTTCGAGCCTTCGAGCGGGATGGCTACTGCCAAATGGTCGGCGCGGACGACGCCGAGATTGTGGCCGCCGGGATATCGCGTATCACCTTCCAGGAGTTGGCTATCTTCGGGCTGGCCGTAAAGGGCCAGAAGTTCCCAACCCTCGAGCAGAGCCTTGGAGGTGTGGGCGCGATCGGAAGCCGCGGCAACGGAATAGACGGGAAATCCGGCGTCGGGATGCTGGGCGAGGAATTTGCGGCGGACATCGCGGCGCAGGCTGCGGAACGCGGCGTAGAGATCGCCCTTGCACTCGCCGAGCGAGAATTTCTGGATCCACTGCTGGGCCTGTGCCGGCATGAAATCCGCGATGGGCGAGCCACCGATAGCGCCCGCAACGGTGATGAGCGCGGCGACGGACTGCGCGGCCTGGGGATCGCCGGCCAAGCCTTCGAGAATGTCCGCCGCGCCCTTGCTATATCCCAGAAGGATGAATTTGGGGCCGCCACGCCGGTAATTCGCGCGCAAAAACTGCGCGACGGACTTGCCGTTTGCTGCGCTGCTGCCGTTGGGGGCAGGAATCAAATCCACGGTGATGCCGTGAACCGTGCGCAGGTGTTCGCGGCCCTCGCGGAACGCGGTGGAGTTGCCGCCGCAGGCGGAGAGAACGCCGGAGACGATGGCCAGGCGATAGTTGCGGGGGATGGCGCCGAGCGCAATGCGCGCGGCAGCCGGCGCTTCGATGTAGTCCGAACACGAGCCCCATTCGCCGGCGTCGGGATGCTCCCGCTCGAGGACGCTGCAGAATACGGCGGAAAACTGCGCGGCGCCGGCCCGCGGCGAATCGGGAGGAGTGGTCACGCCCGGCACCACGAGCTGTGCGGCTACCGCGCCGCCGGCCAATGCCGCAGCGAGCACGATGAAGCAGGCCCTCGGGGCGAATTGGAAACTGGATTGTTCCATGGCGATTTGCGCTCTTCGTTCGGAGTGACTCCAGCCGCGCAGGATGAGAATAGTGGCAGAGTTCATCCGCTGCAAGAATGACTCCGCAGCGCGGGAAATGGTTGTCCCCGATTCAAGCGCCCCGCGAGCCAGCTCGTCTTCTTCTCGACCAGTCACGAGTGACCTTCCCCCATTGACTTTTCCGCGGCGGCCACGCAGCATCGCGCGCATCGCGGAATCGCGCGCGGGATGCGGCGGGGCGGGATCGCGGGAACAGGAGGAGACATGTTCAAAGAGTTCAAGGAATTCGCAATGCGCGGCAACGTGCTGGACATGGCGGTGGGGATCATCATCGGCGCGGCGTTCGGAAAAACCGTTACGTCGTTCGTGGAGGACGTGATGATGCCGCCGCTGGGGCGGCTGATCGGGAAAGTGGACTTCAGCAATCTCTTCCTGAACCTCTCGGGGAAATCGTACGAGACGATCGCGGCGGCGAAGGCCGCGGGAGCACCGACGCTGAACTACGGACTTTTCATGAACACGTGCATCAATTTTGTGATCGTGGCGTTTGCTGTTTTTCTGCTGGTGCGCGCGGTGAACCGCTTGAAGAGGGAAGAGAAAGCGCCGGTACCGGCGCCTACGACGAAGCCCTGTCCCCAGTGCCTGATGGATGTGCCGCTGGCGGCGAAGAAGTGCGGGCATTGCACCTCGCAGCTCAGCGCGGCGTGAGGGGGCGGTTTGGGCGGATTCGGGTGGTGGCGCTCAATGGGGCACGATCCCGCCAATGCGGGATGCCCCCACGGCGCGGGGGAGTGGGGTGGATGGGGAGGATTGGTCTAACCGCGGAGC
>DATEQM010000239.1:0-19233 GCA_035272605.1 Candidatus Acidiferrales bacterium
TCAGCTCCTGTTCCAGACGGCGGCCGCGGAAGTCGAGCCAGCCTTTGTTCAGGAAGTTCAGGGTGCCGGCCGCGTCGGCCATCCAGATCATGGCCGGAGCCGTGTCCGCCAGCGTGCGAAAAAGCGCTTCGCTTTCCCGCAAGGCGGCCTCGGTGTTTTTGCGCGCGGTGATGTCGCGGGAGACGGCGACGAACAGCGGTGCGCCATGCCCCCCCGTGGCCGGCAAACTGTTCCAGGAAATCTCCAAGGGCAGGGGATCCCCCTTCCCGTTCTTCCCCGTAATCTCGCGCGGGCCCTGATTGAGAAAGCAGGTAGGCTCGCCTGCCAGAAACGCGGCGATATCCGCGTTTTCGAGCTCGACAATCTCCGGGGGAGCGATGGACTGAATATGGCGTCCCACCAAGGTGCCGGGAGCGAAGCCGCGCAACTGCTCCACCGCCCGGTTGGCAAATACGATTTTTCCCGTGACGTCACTCAGGGAAACTCCGTCGCGCACGGCTTGCAGCGTGGCGTGAAATCGCTGCTCGGCCGCGGCCGCTGTCTCTTGTGCGATCAGCCGCACCGCGGGAAGAATCACCTCAACGAAGAGCAGGGGGAGAGTGAGCACCATGCTGAAAAGTGCAGTCACCATGGCATTGAGGAGAAAGGAACGGAGGTTGAGAAGATTGACTGCGATCTCGGAGACCGTTACGGTCAGGAAAACGATTGCCAGGGACTTCCACAGCAACCCGCGGGTGAGATTCGCCACCGGCGTCGGCGGCAGAACGCTTTGTTGCGCGATCGGCTTGGCGGTGGAGGACACGAACGCTCTCTCAGAGTCATCGGCAAAAAAATGAGAAGATTCAGCCCTCTCCACCCGGCACTTGCACGTTACCGGGAGGAACGCGCAGGTACGCGCGTCTTTTCCTCGATTTGGAAACAGGATAGCCTTACGCCGTGGATGAGATGACCCTCAGGGAGAGGTTCGGGAAGGGAATGGGAAGAGTGCTTCGCGCATTCTGTGCACTGCTCCTTCTGGCCGCGCTCGGCGCCCTCGGCTGGACGATTTTCCTCCGCCGGGCGAGCGAGCAGGAACTCTCGCGGCAGGCCGCGCTGGCCCGCGACGTGGCCGCGCAGATCCAACGCACGGTGGTGCTCTTCTTCCATGGACGCGTGCATCCCGGCCAGGTTTTTTCCGGCGCGCTCGCGGAGATGGGCGTAGCGCCCGCCGCAATCGGCGGCATCCTGGCCGCCGCGCGCCCGGTCTTCGATTTCCGGCATTTCCGTGCCGGCCACGAACTCTCCGTCGGACGATCGGTGATGGGAGATCTGCGGGCCGTGCGCTACCGAGTGGACCCGGAGCGCGAGCTGTGGATCGCGCCGGAGAACCGCGAATTTCACGCCGAGATCAAGACGATTCCCACCACCATGGAAAACGCGGGGATCAGCGGCCGGGTGGAGGATTCGCTGTTCAACGCCGTCACCGACGCCGGGGAGCGCCCTGAACTGGCCCTGGCGCTCGCGGAAATCTTCGGCTGGGACTTGGATTTCAACACCGACACACGGCCGGGCGATACGTTCCGCCTGGTGGTAGAGAAGAAGCGCTACACCAACGGTGAACTCGCCCTCTACGGCCGCATCCTGCTCGCGGAGTACACCAACGCGGGCCATCCCTACCAGGCCGTGCTGTTTCATGATGCCCAGGGACATCCCGCCTATTTCGGCCCCGACGGAAAAGCGCTGAAGAAGGCGTTTCTGCACTCGCCGCTCCAGTTCCACGCACCGATCACATCGCACTTCAGCTACAGCCGGTTCCACCCCATCCTGAAAATGTACCGGCCGCACCTGGGGATTGATTACGGCGCCCCGGAGGGCTCCCCGGTGCAGACCATCGGTGGCGGACGGGTGACGTTTGCAGGTCGCAAAGGCGGCGAAGGCAACATGGTGCAGATCCGCCACACCAACGGCTACGAGACGCTGTATATGCACCTCTCGCGGATCCTGGTGCGCAACGGGCAACCGGTGGTACAGGGCCAGCGCATCGGCCTAGTGGGCCACACCGGGCTCGCCACCGGTCCACATCTCGATTTCCGCATCAAACAGAACGGCGCGTTCCGAAATTTCGAAACGCTCAAGCTTCCTCCGGCCGATCCCGTCGCGCGCACACAGATGTCGCAGTTCGTTGCCGAACGCGACCGCTGGGTCGCGCTGCTCCCCCCGGCAGGCACGCAGGTAGCTCAGGCGAATCCGGCGGCGCTGCCTCTCGCTCCGGCCGCGGGCCAGCCTCGTCTGCCGTAAATTTGAGCCCCCAACTCAAAGGTCCCGCCGGGCGGGGCCTGCCGGGCCGTGGAGCGTGCCGAACTCACAATCAGCTGTGACTTAGCTCACAATCACGCGTCGGCGAATGTGCTATTCTTATTTTTAGTGCTGAGGCCGTCCTGCCGGACAGTTCGCCCGGTTCACAGTTCGGGTGGCGCAGCCCGCTCCGTCGCCGGCCGGCAAGTGTGGCCGGGCAACCCTCCCCGCCGGGGAAACCAATCCCGCCCAAGGGGAGTCGAACTAGAATGGGGGAAGAGTCCGCCATGTCCACCTTAGTTGAGTCTCCGCAGACGAAATCGAAGAAGGAAGTGATCGATCGCGCCGTCATCCGCTTTGCCGGCGACTCCGGCGACGGCATGCAGGTCACCGGAAGCCAGTTCACCAACACCGTGGCGCTCTATGGCAATGACATCGCCACGTTTCCCGATTATCCGGCGGAGATTCGCGCGCCTGCGGGCACCATTCCCGGGGTCAGCGGATTCCAGCTCCATTTCGGATCGACCGAAGTGTACACACCGGGCGATGCCGTGGACGCGCTGATCGCCATGAATCCGGCGGCGCTCAAGGTGAACCTGGCGGAGCTGAAGCCCAATGGCATCCTGATCGTCAATTCCGACAAATTCAAGGACACGGAACTGCGCAAGGCGCACTACGAGTCGAATCCGCTCGAGGACCATACGCTCGACAGTTTCCGGGTGTTTCCGGTGGAACTGGAGCGGCTCACGCGCCTGGCGCTGGAGCACCTGGGCATGGACGCGAAGTCCATGGACCGCTGCAAGAACTTTTTCGCGCTGGGCATGTGCTACTGGCTGTACAACCGCTCGATGGAGCCCACCACCCACTGGATCGAGGAGAAGTTCAAGAAGAAGCCGATCCTGGTGGAAGCCAACAAACTGGCGCTCCAGGGCGGATATTCCTACTGCGAAGCCACGGAAGCCTTCCAGATCAGCTACGAGGTTCCGCCGGCGCACCTGAGCCCGGGCCTGTACCGCAGCATCAGCGGAAACCAGGCGTTGGCGCTGGGATTTGTAGCCGCGGCACAGAAGGCCGGCCTGACGCTGTTCCAGGGCAGCTACCCCATCACTCCGGCATCGGAGATCCTCCAGGAGCTTTCGCAGTACAAGGATTTCGGCGTGATCACTTTCCAGGCGGAGGACGAAATCGCGGCCATTACTTCGGCCATCGGCGCTGCCTATGCCGGCGCTCTGGCGATTACGACCACGTCGGGCCCCGGCATGGCGCTGAAGACCGAGGCGATGGGACTGGCCGTGGCCGTGGAAATTCCCCTGGTGATTTGCGACGTGCAGCGCGGTGGCCCTTCCACCGGGCTGCCCACCAAAACGGAGCAGGCGGACCTGCTGCAGGCGCTCTTCGGCCGCAATTCCGAGGCCCCCATTCCCGTGCTGGCGGCGTCCACGCCCGCGGATTGCTTCTGGGTTGCTGTGGAAGCGAGCCGCATCGCCATCAAATACATGGTGCCGGTGATCGTGCTTTCCGACGGCTACCTGGCCAACGGCGCCGAGCCGTGGCGGATTCCGCGCGCCGAAGAAATTCCGGGCATCCCCGTGAGTTTTGTGAAAGACCCGAACGGATTCTTCCCCTACAAGCGCGACCCCCAGACGCTGGCCCGGCCTTGGGCCATTCCCGGTACGCCGGGGCTGGAGCACCGCATCGGCGGCCTCGAGAAACAGGACGTGGTCGGCAACATCAGCTACGAGCCGCTGAACCACGAGAAGATGGTACGCATCCGGGCGGCGAAGGTGGCGGCGATCGCGCAGGACATCCCCGACGCGAAGCCGGATGGAGACCCGGAGGGCGACTTGCTTCTGGTTTCCTGGGGCTCCACGGGAGGCTCCATCACTGCCGCGGTCCGCACGCTGCGGGGCAAGGGCCACAAGATCGGCCACGTACACCTGCGGTATCTGAATCCGCTGCCGTCGAATCTGGGCGAAATCCTGAAACACTACAAGAAAGTTGTGGTGCCGGAACTGAACATGGGCCAGCTCCTGTGGGTGCTGCGCGCCAAGTTCCTGGTGGATGCCACCGGGCTGAATAAGATCCAGGGCCGGCCCTTCAGCCAGGCGGAACTCGAACACGGCTTCGAAGCGTTTCTGGGAAATTCAGGGAGAGTGCAATGACCACCGCAACGCTGCCACCGCTGACGCGCAAGGATTTTCAGACCGACCAGGAGGTGCGCTGGTGTCCGGGCTGCGGCGATTACGCCATCCTCGCCGCCGTGCAGTCCGTGCTCCCGGAGTTGGGCATCCCGCGGGAAAAATTCGTGGTGGTGTCGGGCATCGGCTGCTCCAGCCGTTTCCCGTATTACATGAACACGTTCGGCTTCCACTCGATTCATGGCCGGGCGCCGGCAGTGGCCACGGGAATCAAAGCCATCCAGCCGGACTTGGAAGTGTGGGTGGCCACGGGAGACGGCGACGCGCTCTCCATCGGCGGCAACCACACGATTCATATGCTGCGGCGGAATGTGGGCGTGAAAGTGCTGCTGTTCAACAACCGCATTTACGGCCTGACCAAGGGCCAGTACTCGCCCACTTCGGAATTCAACAAGAAGACCAAGTCCAGCCCGTTCGGCTCGATGGACCGGCCGTTCAATCCCGTGTCGCTGGCCATCGGGTCAGAGTCGACGTTCGTGGCCCGCTCCGTGGCCGTCTTTCAGGCGCACCTGAAGGATACGCTGCGCGCGGCAGCCAGGCATCGCGGCTCTGCGTTCATCGAAATTCTCCAGAACTGCAATATCTTCAATGATGGCGCCTGGAACTCGGTCACGGAAAAGGATGCGCGCTCCGACCACGTGCTGGAGCTCGAGCACGGCAAGCCGCTGATTTTCGGCAAGAACCACGACAAGGGAATCCGCCGCAAGGCGGACGGCGATATCGAAGTGGTGACGCTGGGCAACGGCATTTCCGCCTCCGATCTGGTGGTGCACGATGCGCACCAGACGCGGGCGTCCTACGCCTTCCTGCTCTCACACATGGAACACCGGCCCGGCTTCCCTACGCCCATCGGCCTGTTCCGCGCCTGGGACGATTTGCCGCGCTACGAGGACGTGATCAACGACCAGGTGAAGGATGTCATCGCGAAGCGCGGCCGGGGCGACCTCGATAAACTGCTCCAGACCGGCGACATCTGGGAAGTGAAGTAGTTTCCTCTGGCGCGCCGGCTCGTCGGTGCGTTCCGCGATCTGATCGCCGGCCGGGAATCCTGAGAAGGACAGGCAGGAATGCCCGTCCCACCGTGGCGCAGCGGCTCCTCGTGCGCACTGCCACCTCATCGCTGGCTGGGAATCCTGAGGGAACAGGCAGGAATGCCTGTCCTACTGCGACGCATCCGCGGCGGCAGGTTTGTGGCAAAATAGTTTCTCCAACGTCGCTCATCGTTTCGATTCATCCATGCCGACCCTGACCGCACAGCGCGAGCAAGTCTTCGAATCCTTCCGCCGCTGGGGCTACCTGGCGGCCGATCTGGATCCGCTGGGCCTGCTGCGCCGGCCCGCCGTCCCGGAGCTGGAAGGCGACACGGAAGAGCATCAATCGGCGCGCGGCTTTTACTGCGGGACCGTGGGCGTGGAGTTTGCGCACATCCTCGACCCGGTCCGGCGCCGCTGGATTCAGGAGCGCATGGAAGCCGCGCCGCCCGCGCCGGACCGGCAGAGGCTCCTGGAGCGCGTAAGCTCCGCGGAAATTTTCGAGCAGTTCATCCAGGCACGTTATCCGGGCGCCAAGCGGTTTTCGCTGGAAGGTTCGACCGCGCTCATCCCCTTTCTCGACGAGGTGCTGGAAACGGCCGCGGGAAGCGGCTGCGAGCACGTGCTGATCGGGATGAGCCATCGCGGGCGATTGAACGTGATCCTGCATACCGTCGGCCGCCAGGCCGCGGAAATCTTTGCGGGCTTCGAGGACGTGGACCCGCGCAGCGTGCTGGGTGCCGGCGACGTGAAATACCATCGCGGCGCCACCGGCGAATTCCGAGCGCGCAATGGCCGCGAAATGCACGTGCACCTGGTGTCGAATCCCAGCCATCTGGAATTCGTGGACCCGGTCGTGGCGGGCCGCGCCTACGCCAAGCAGGTGCGCGGCGGCGCGGAAGGGAAGAGGCAGGTGTTGCCCATCGCGGTGCACGGCGACGGCGCCTTTGCCGGCCAGGGCATTCTGGCCGAGACGCTGAATCTCGGCGCGTTGCGCGCGTACTCGGTGGGCGGCACGATTCATGTGATCGTGAACAATCTGATTGCCTTCACCACGCTGCCCGAGGATTTGCAGTCCTCGGCGTTCGCTTCCGACGTGGCGCGCCGCGCGCCGGTTCCCGTCTTTCACGTGAATGGGGAAGACTTGGACGCGGTGGCGCGCGTGGCGCATCTGGCGGCGGAATACCGCGCCGCGTTTTCGAGCGACGTGGTAGTGGACCTGGTGGGCTACCGCCGCCACGGCCACAGCGAAGTGGACGACCCCACCATCACCCAGCCGGTGCTGTATCGCCGCATCAAGGAGCATCCCGAGCTCTGGCGCATCTACGCCGAGCGTTCCGGGCTCGATCCCGAGCCGGTGGTGGCGCGCGTGCGCGAAGCGCTCTCCGCACAGCAGAAGGAAGCCGTCAAATTCGCAAAGATTCCCACCATGCGCAAGCTGCCCGGCTACTGGGCCCCCTTCTTCGGCGGGCGCTACAAACCGGAATACGAAGTCCCCACGCCGGTCGCACCGGAAGAATTGCGCGCCGTGGGAGAATTGCTCGCCCGCTACCCGCCCGGCTTCCACGTGCACCCGAAAGTGAAAAAACTGCTCGAGCAGCGCCTGGAAATGTCGCGCGGTGAGCGGCCCGTGGATTACGGCATGGCGGAAGCCATGGCCTTTGCCACGCTGCTGCGCCAGGGAGTTCCGCTGCGCCTCACCGGGCAGGACACGCGCCGCGGCACCTTCAACCAGCGCCACGCCTCGCTGGTGGACACGGAAACCGAACAGGAACACGTGCCGCTCGAACACATTGGCACGGGGGAAACCTGGTGCCAGATTTTCAATTCGCCGCTTTCCGAAGCCGCCGTGCTCGGCTTCGAATACGGCGTGAGCCGCGACTATCCCGAGGCGCTCGTTCTATGGGAGGCGCAGTTCGGCGACTTTGCCAACGGGGCGCAGGTGGTGATCGACCAGTTCATCGCCGCGGGCGAGGACAAATGGGGGCTGCTCTCCGGCTTGGTGATGCTGCTGCCGCACGGATACGAGGGCCAGGGGCCGGAGCACTCCAGCGCGCGCATCGAACGCTTTCTGCACCTGGCCGCGCGCGATAATTTCCAGATTTGCCAGCCCTCCGACGCGGCGCAATATTTTCACCTGCTGCGCCGCCAAGCGCTCCGGAAATGGCGGAAGCCGCTGGTGGTTTTCACGCCCAAGAGTATGTTGCGGCATCCCGACGCGTCCTCGCCCATCGAGGCGTTCTCACGCGCGCACTTCCGGCCCGTACTGCGCGACCCGGAAGTGGCGAACGCCGACCGCATTTTGCTGTGCACGGGCAAAATCGGCCACGAGCTGCGCGCCGAGCGGAAGCGCCGCGGCGATGCGGGAACGGCGATCTTCTTTCTCGATCAGATGTACCCGTTCCCGGAGCAGGATCTGGCCGAGGCGCTCGCGCAGCATCCCAAGGCGCACGAAATCGTGTGGGTGCAGGAAGAGCCCGCGAACATGGGCGCCCTGTTCTTTGTATTGCCGCGGCTGGAGCGGATGGCCCGGGGCATTGCCGTGCGTTCCGTCAAGCGCTCCGCCAGCGCCACGCCCGCCACCGGCTCCGCCAAAGCGCACCACATGGAGCAGCAGACCATCCTCGCGCTCGCCTTCACCACAGGCCAGCACTGAGCCGCCGGACCTTCTTCGTAGGGGCACGGCATGCCGTGCCCCTACCGCGACAATTTCGCGATAGAATCCAGTGTCTCTCTGACGGACCGAATCCTTCCCGGGAGTTGCCCATGTCCGAATCAACCAAAGAAGAATTGCTGGCGCGCATCGCCGAACTGGAAAAACAAGCGGGCGGTCGCAAGCGAGGCTCGCTTGAATTCAAAGTGGGCGAGAAGGGCGGCGTGAGCGTCTACGGCCTCGGCCGCTTTCCCGTCACGCTCTACTACGAGCAGTGGATTCGCCTGCTGGAAGCCGCCGACGGCCTGCGCGCCTTCCTCGAAGAGAACAAGAGCCGGCTCAAGATGAAAGACCGGAATCCCTGACTTCGATGGGACTGGCGGCATAAAGCCGCCTCTACGCCAGTTCATGGCCCCGGCGTTGCAGCGACGGGTTTATCCCGCCCCCCCTCGAGCGCAATCGCCGCCGCAGCCGGATGGTCCCGTTGTCCCCCATAGCCGCACCGCCCGCAGCAATCTCTTGACTATTCGCCCTATCTTCGCCTATGTTGGATGCCGTGCAGGCGTTCCCTCAAGACGGGGCGCCCCGGGAGCGTGCCATGGCTCTGACCAAGCGGCAAAAGCAAGTACTCGATTGCCTGGTGAGTTTTCAGAACAAGAAGGGCTATGCGCCGAGCTACGAGGAGATTGCCAAGGGGTTGAGCCTCGCCTCGCTGGCCACCGTCCACAAACACATCCTGACGCTCGAGCGCAAAGGTTTTATCCGCCGCGGCTACAACCAGAGCCGCTCCATCGAGGTCTTGCAGCTTCCCAAGCCCGTGCGCGAGGAGATCATTGAGCGCGCCGCGGTCACCGAGCTGCCGCTAGTGGGCCGCATCGCCGCCGGCCGGCCGCTCGAGTCCGTCGAGGACCGCGAGACGATTTCGCTCTCCGATTTCACGCGTTCGAAAAACGTGTTCGTGCTGAAGGTAAAGGGCGAATCCATGGTGGAGGACCACATCCTGGACGGCGATTTTGTGGTGGTTGAGCCGACGCAGGTGGCCAATAACGGCGAAATCGTGGTCGCGCTCCTCCACGGCGAAGAGGCTACGTTGAAGCGCTTTTACCGGGAAGGCGCCGGCCGCGTCCGCCTGCAGCCGGCCAATTCCGACATGGAGCCCATCCGCGTGGCCGCGAACGACGTGAAGATTCAGGGCCGCGTTCTCGGCGTCCTGCGCAAGTATTAGGTCGAGTAGCACAGGCTTTCAGCCTGTGCTCTTCCAGTGGCTGCGCCACGCGGAGGCAGCTCCTTCGCCCACTGGCTGGCTCCGCCACAGGTCGTCTGTCTTTCTCTCCAAAGCGCACAGGCTGAAAGCCTGTGCTACATGGGCCGTACCTTTCCCGCCGTTCCTGCGCAGTTCTCCCTTGCTCCGCGCCCGTCCCGGGGATAGATTCACTTCTCCCGGCCGACCCAGGCGAGGAGGCACACACATGAACACAGTCGATCCAAGCCGTCCCATCCCTGCGGCAGGCGGGGCTTCGGCGCGCATCGGCCCGAGCGTACAGGTAAAGGGCGAAATCAACGGCAGCGAAGATCTGGAAATTCACGGCAGCGTGGAAGGTACGGTGACGCTCGACGAGCGCCGGCTGACGATCGGACCCACGGCAAAAGTCAGCGCCGATCTTTCCGCCCGTGAGATCGTGATCTACGGCAGCGTCAAAGGGAACCTGAAGGCCAAGGATCGCATCGAGATCAAGAAGGACGGCTCGGTGGTCGGCGACCTCTCCACCGCGCGCATCATGATCGAGGACGGCGCCTACTTCAAAGGCTCCATCGAAATCGAAAAGGGCGCCGAAGCCGCGCGCACCATCAAGGCCCAGCCCGCCCACGCGGGTTAAGAGTCGTCGCCAGCGAACTTCGTAAGCTGTCATCGTGCGGCCGGCCCCCCACGCGCCCCGTCTGCGTCTGCGGTAGTGGGCTACTTTCAGTTTCCGGAGATACGCTCCGCCTCCAAAAGTACCCGCTCGACCTGCTGAAGAGTCCTTCGGAGATCGTCAGCTTCGACTTGGAACGGCCCGCAGATTGGGCAAATGAGCGTAGGATTCATCTCAAGCAGCCGGGCGATTGTCTCCTTGAATACCTCCTCGCACTTCGGGCAAAGAATCGACAGTTTCATGTTGCGATTTAAGGTGCCCATGCGGCACATTTTATCACCTGAAAACGCATAAGCCTGGGGAGGATGGCATGAAATGCTTTAGCGGTCCAAGCTGGCGGAAACTGAAAGTAGCCCACTACCTCCAGGGGATAAAGACCCATGACCGCGTCCGCAACTTCGTTGACTTCAAAGAGGGGTTCTAGTACTCTCGGGGATTGTCTCTACAGGGAAAGGTGTGGCTGAGTGATGCGCACGTATATTCCCTCGGGCGAAAAGGCCGAGGCATTGAGCAAGGGTGACAACTGGTTCGTGGTGGATGCCGACGGAAAGGTCCTGGGACGGCTGGCCACGCGCGTGGCCCGCTTGTTGATCGGCAAGGACAAGCCGGAATTCACGCCGCACATTGACTGCGGCGACCACGTGGTGGTCATCAACGCCGCCAAGATCGTTCTGACCGGCCGGAAGATCGAGCAGAAGGTCTATCACCGGCACAGCGGGTATCCCGGCGGGCTGAAGACAACCGGCGTGAAGAAGTTGCTGGCCGAACGGCCCGAAGAGGTAATCCGCGAGGCCGTTCTGGGCATGCTGCCCAAGAATAAGCTGCGCGCGCATCGCGCAAAGAAACTGCGAATCTACGTGGACGAGAAGGGTCTGGCCCGGCACTCCGCGCAGAAGCCCCAGCCGCTCGCGGTGTAGCGCCAGGCTTCCGGTAAACTCCCGGGGCCGGCGCATTTCGGTTTTTTTCGAGCGCAGAAAGATGGCGGTCCGCCGCAGGCGGACGCCTCTACTCAGCGCTCGGAAAAGGTTTTTGGAGGAGAGATTTTGAGCACACAGCCGCCAACCATCATCGTGCCCGCGCCGGGAACTTCGCCCGCGCCCGCGCCGCAAACGCCGCGCGATCCCAATCGTCCGGCCTACGGCACGGGCCGCCGCAAGGAAGCGATTGCGCGCGTGTATCTGCGCCCCGGCTCCGGCAAGTTCACTATCAACGGCCGGGTGCTGGAGGATTTTTTTAAGAACGCGGTGTGGCGCCTGATCGCCACCGAGCCGCTGCGATTTACCGAGCTGGAAGGCAAGGTGGACATTACCTGCACGGCGCGCGGCGGCGGCGCGCACGGCCAAGCCGACGCGGTGCGCATGGGGCTTTCCCGCGCCATCTCGCTGCACGACCCCGAACTGCGGCCGCGGCTGCGCAAGAACGGATTCCTGACGCGCGACTCGCGCATGAAAGAGCGCAAGAAGTACGGCCAGAAGGGCGCGCGCAAGCGCTTCCAGTACAGCAAGAGGTAGTGACCGGTGACTCGTGACTGGCGACTGGTGAAGAGCAGGACGACGTAGGGGCGCTGCTTGCTGCGCCCTCTGTTTTCCTGCTCTGCGGTTGGTTCGGGTAACGAACGGTTGGAACGGCAGTTCAATTCACGGCCGGCAAGGCGCCGGCAAAAAAGGATGCTGCCCGGACGGTCGGGTTCAAAGCGTCCCTCTGATGAAGGAGGCATATGGCAGTTGAAATTTCCATGAAGGAGTTGCTGGAGGCCGGCGTCCACTTCGGCCACCAGACCCGCCGCTGGAATCCAAAGATGAAGGAGTACATCTTCGGCGAGCGCAACGGCATTCACATCGTGGACCTGCAGAAGACCCTGAAGATGTTCCGCGACGCCGCGCGGTACGTGAGCGAGCTGGCGGCGCAGGGCCGCGCAGTGCTCTTTGTGGGCACCAAGCGCCAGGCCCAGGAAGCGGTGGCCGAAGAGGCCAAGCGTTGCAGCATGTTCTACGTCAACAATCGCTGGCTCGGCGGCACGCTCACCAATTTCGCCACCGTCCAGAAATCCATCAAGCGCCTCCGCGAGCTGAAGGCCATGAAGGAAGACGGCCGCATGGCGCAGCTTTCCAAGAAAGAGGCCGCGCGTCTGGAACGCGAGTTGAAGCACCTGCAGGCCAACCTTTCGGGCATCGAGTCCATGGCCGCGCTGCCCGATGCGCTGTTCGTGGTGGATTCGGGCTGCGAAGAGATCGCCGTTCGCGAAGCGCGCCGCATGGGCATCCCCGTGGTGGCCATCGTGGATACGAATTCCGACCCGGACCTGGTGGACGTGGTGATTCCCGGCAACGACGACGCGCTCCGCGCCATCAAGCTGTTCACCTCGAAAATCGCCGACGCCGTGAAAGAGGGCCGCGAACAGTTCGAGCGCTCCCAGCTCGAATCCCAGAAGGCTTCCGAACAGCCGGCCGCGGGCGCGGCTGCCCCGGCGGAGACGGCTCCCTTTGTGGAGGCCATCGCGTACGAGGAATACGAAAAGCAGGAAGGCTACTTCGTGGACCGAGCCTTCGAGACGGCGGCAACCGAAGAAGTCCCGGCTCCTTCCGAGAAAGACAGCGCGGCAGAAGAAATCCTGACTCCTTCCGAGAAAGCCAGTAAGGAGTAATCCCCCGGGTTCTCGCACCCCTCCCGATTCGGAATCCTGATGGACCGGGACTGGGTGTGGGGAGCGGGCGGGAGCGGGGCAGCCCGCGCGTTCCGCGCCGCGGCGTGCTCCCCGCACCGGCGCGAAGGACATGGTGAAACCATGAGCAGTCAGCCTGTAAAGGATGGACA
This sequence comes from Candidatus Acidiferrales bacterium, assembly GCA_035272605.1. Classification (GTDB taxonomy): domain Bacteria; phylum Acidobacteriota; class Terriglobia; order Acidiferrales; family UBA7541; genus JOPF136. The sequence goes on from DATEQM010000239.1 coordinate 12,884, forward strand.
ACCCCAGATTTCCGCGCAGCTCGTCAAGACGCTGCGCGAACGCACCGGCTCCGGATTCAGCGATTGCCGCAACGCGCTCATCGAGGCCGCGGGCGACTTGGATGCCGCGGCAACCATCCTGCGGGAGAAGGGCCAGGCCACGGCGAAAAAGAAAGCGCAGCGCGAAGCCACCCAGGGCGCCGTGGGCACTTACCTGCACGCCGGCGGGAAGATTGCCGTGCTCGTGGAGGTGAATTGCGAGAGCGACTTCGTGGCGCGCACGGACGAATTCCAGCGGCTTTGCCACGACTTGGCCATGCACGTGGCCGCGCTCGACCCGCGTTACGTGCACCGCGAAGACGTGCCCGCGGACGTTGTGGAGCGCGAGCGCAAGAATTACCTCGAGCAGGCACGCGCCGCCGGCAAGCCGGAAAATCTGCTCGACCGCATCGTGGAAGGCAAGCTCGAAAAGTTTCTTGCGGAGAGCTGCCTCTACGAGCAGCACTTTATCAAGGACGAACAGGTCACCATCCGCGACCTGATCCAGCAGACCATCTCCAAGGTCGGGGAAAACATCGGCGTGCGCCGTTTTGCGCGCTTCAAGGTCGGCGAGCACGCCGCGCCCCCCGATATCGCCCCGCCCGGCGCGGACGAGGTCCCGCCGGTCCCCGCGTGACGCCGCACGGCCTGCTGCGGCTGCGCGCATTCCTCTGCTAGAATGGCGGGGACGCCCCGCCTCCCCCTGTACCACAGCCGCCGGTATCGAGCGGGCTGCCACGCAGGGGCCAGCGGGGGATGGAACCGCGCCGTGCCGGTGCTTTTGCTTCTTCCAGCTCCGGCGCAATCCGGGGAGCCGTTTCGAATGGCCGTGGCACAAGGGAGTTCCGTGGCACCAGCGTCGCACCCACACATTCTCTATCGCCGCATTCTGCTCAAGCTCTCCGGCGGGTCTCTGCAGGGGCCGCAGGGATTCGGCATTCACGGCGAGACCGTCGCGGCACTGGCGAACGAGATCCAGAGCGTGCAGGAGCTGGGCGTCGAGGTCGCCGTGGTGGTCGGCGGCGGCAATATCTTTCGGGGCACGCGCCAGGGCGGGCTGGGGATCGAGCGCGTGACCGGCGACTACATGGGCATGCTCGCCACGGTCATCAATTCTCTGGCGCTGCAGGATGCGCTGGAAAAAAACGGCTGCCACACGCGTGTGATGAGCGCCATCGAGATGCACCAGGTGGCCGAGCCGTTCATCCGCCGCCGCGCCACCCGCCATCTGGAAAAGGGCCGCATCGTGATCCTGGCCGCTGGCACCGGCAACCCGTATTTCTCCACGGACACGGCCGCGGCCCTGCGCGCCGTGGAGATCAAGGCCGGAGCCATCCTGAAAGCCACGCGCGTGGATGGCATCTACGACGCGGACCCGGAAAAGGTGCCCAGCGCGAAGCGCTTCGAGAAGATTGATTACCTCGAAGTGATCCAGCGCGGCCTGCAGGTGATGGACACCACCGCCATCTCCTTGTGCATGGACAACGACCTGCCCATCGTCATTTTCAACATGAGCAAGCCGGGAAACGTGCAGCGCATCGTGCGGGGAGAAAAGGTGGGTTCGATGGTGTGTTCGGCGAAGTAGTGGAGCAGCTCTATATGGCCGCGCAAAAAGGCTCCAGCCGTCGGCGCCCCGATCACTCGCGGCGTCGCATGCGGAGGTGGATCGCATGAGTGTGATTGCCAACACCAAGGACGCCATGAACCAGGCGCGCACGCGCATGGAAAAGGCCGTCGAGGATTTCCGCAAGGAACTGGCCACCGTGCGCACCGGCCGCGCCAATGTGTCGCTGCTCGATCACATCCGCGTGGATTATCACGGCACACCCATGCCCATCAACCAGCTCGGCACCATGACCGTGCCGGACCCCACGCTGATTTTGATTTCGCCCTGGGATCCCAGCGTGGTCCCGCTGGTGGACAAGGCCATCCGTACCTCCGACCTGGGCCTGAATCCCGCCACCGACGGCAAGGCCGTGCGCGTGCCCATCCCCCCGCTCACCGAAGAGCGGCGCAAGGAACTGGTGAAGCACCTCCACAAGGCGCTCGAAAACCATCGCACCGCCGTGCGCAACGTGCGCCACGACGTCAAAGCAGCCATCGAGAAACTCGAGAAGGAAAAGAAGATCAGCGAAGACGAGAAGAAGCGCTCGCTCGACGAGCTGGAAAAGCTCACCCACTCGGAAACCAAGAAGCTCGAAGATTTCTCCGCTGTCAAAGAAAAGGAAGTCATGGAAATCAAGTAGGACAGTAATTCCTGCCTGTCCCCCCTGCGTCCGCGCCGCGAACTGGGAAAAAAGGGCAGGCCGTTGCCCGCACCGCAAACCGGTTGTGTTTCTTGTCCGGCTAGAGAAGACAGGCAGGAATGCCTGTCCTACTTCAGCGCCTGCTCCGCCGGCACCAGCGTAAACGTGCAGGCCTTATTGCCTTCCGCGCAAGCCAGCGTCCCCCGCCGAACCAGCTTCACCACCGTCGAATCATCGGGCATCATGCGCCCGTAATCGATCGCGCGCAGCTTTTCTCCCGCCCCGCGCAGCGCTTCGTCTCCGCCGATGAACTTCACCGCCTCCGCGTGCGAGTCGGGGCCGATCAGGACGAAAAAGTCCGCCGTTCCGGAAGCCGCGGCGGGCAGCAGCCGGCCCGCCTTGTATTCCTCGAGTCCCGAAATCTCGGCGCGCGCGCGTTCGATCCGGGCGTCCGCCTGCTCCGCGCCGCCGGCCAGTTTTTCCAGCCGCCCGCGCATTTCCGGCGGGGGGTGCGGTGCGGCGAGCGCCAATGCCAGTGCGTAGGCGCGCTCCGCGTCCTCCACGCGGCCCTGCTTCTCATAAATCTGCGCCAGGTGATCGCCGGTCTCCCCGCGGAGGCTCAAAAGCCACGAAGCCTCGACGAACCGCTCGGCGCGCTTGCGGTCTCCGCGCTGGAAGCACACCCAGCCGAGCGTGTCCCAGGAACGGGCGAGCGATGCCACGCGGGCAAGGTCGCGCGGCGTGACGCGCTCCAGGGTCACGTTGCGCAAGTCGGCGGTGGTCGCCGCGATGGCCGATTCCGCGTAGTGCTGCGCGCGCTCCAGGTTCACGCCGTGCAAGCTCAATTCGTACGCGACGGCATTCCACATCGCCGGCGAGGGCGCGGATTCCAGGGCCTTGTCGAACGCCGTCTGGGCTTTTTCCACGTGGCCCAGGTTCAGTTCCGCGCGGCCCAGGTTTACGTACAGCCGGACGTCCTCCGGCGAGAGCACCAGGGCCTTTTCGAGTTCGGTAACCGCTTCCGGCCAGCGGTGCGCTTCGCCCAGTGTGGCCCCCAGGCTGGCCTGGGCCATTGGATCGAGCGGCTTGACCTCGAGCTGCTTGCGAAACGAGGCGATGGCATCGTCGAACTGCTCCTGCGCGGCCTGCGCCAGGCCCAGGCCTTCGTAGGCGAACTCATCACGCGGCTCGAGTTCGATCTCCTTGCGGAAGGCTTCCGCGGCTTTCGCGTTTTCCTGCTGCGCCAGGCGCACCGCGCCCAGCAGCTTCCAGGCGCTTTTGTTGCCCGGTTCGAGAGCCACCGCGCGCTCGAACATTTGCTCCGCGAGGGCAAACTTCCGGCTGGAGTAGGCGCGCGTGGCCGCCTCAACCAGTTCGTCTGCGGTAGCGGATTTCGGGATCGCCGCCGCTCCCGCCGCCGCTGTCTCCAGGAGAAACGATCGCGCCTCGTCGTTTCGCACCGCCCTGCGGAAAAACATCGCGTAATCGCCTGCATTCCCGGCCGAAATCTCGCGCTGGCGGATGTTCAGCACGCGCGAGGCGGAAAGCGCGCCCCCCGCGGCGGAGTAGGCCGAACGGTATTCCCCATAGTCGCGCACCACGTTGATCGCTGCCGGTGCGGTCGCCGTATAGCGCGCCGGCACCGCCAGCTTCATCTCCAGGGTCACCTCAGCCGGCGAGCCCAGCTCGATCGGTCCCGCCGGCGCACCGGCTTTCGCGCCCGACTCCGGAAGCGCGAGCGGAGGGAGTGGAGGCGCCAGCTCCACGCGGCGGCTGGTCCAATCGAGAAACCCCGGCTCGACGAAGTGGTAATCGAGCGTGAAGGGATGCTGCGTGTCCGCAGGGTCGCTGGGATTTACCTGATCCACCTCGCCCCGCAAGCCGTCGGAGGCCGCGATGGCCTGGCCCAGTTCCTTCCATTTCGCTTGCGGCGAGCGGCGGAAGGCCAGGCGGAGCAAGAGATCGTTGTCGCCTCCCAGCACGTAATGGACGTGGGCGTCCAGCTTCCCCAGGTCGCTCACCGTCCCTTCCACACGCCAGAGCTGGTGGACGGGGAAGGGAGGATCGGCGGGAGTTTCCATCAGCGTTGCCGGGCCGTCCGGCGGAACGTCGAGCGCCTGCTTATGTCGCACGGAAGAAGCCAGAAAACGGAACGGCGCGACCTCCGTGCTGGTGTCGAGCCAGATCACCTCGCTGCCCACCGTGGTTCGGGTGAGCACGTGGTCGAAGCTGGCCGGGCTCGGCATTTGCGGATCCAGTTTCCGCTGCGAGTGCACCAGAACCGCGTCCGCCTCGAGTCCTTCCGCGGCGGCCAGCGCGGCGAGCAGCGTGTGCTTGTCCTTCGAGTCTCCGTATCCATTCTTGAGCACCGCTGCGGGCGCGTGCGGCGCGTAGCCTCCGGCTCCCAGGCCGAGGTTCACGGATCGGAAGTCTTTGGCCACATAATCGTACAGGGCTTCCAGCTTTTCGAGCGGCGTGGCCCGGCCCCGCGTCACTTCGTCCGCCTTCTTCTGAATTTCCGGCGTGACGGCCAGTGCGGCGCGCTCGAGCTGCTGGTACCACGCGCCGAGTTCTTCCCAGCTCGCGAATGTGGACACACGAATGTCCGCTCCCGAGCTTTGCTCCGCGCGCGCTTTTGTCCTCTGGTCGTTTTCTTCTTCCTGCCCGGTGTGCGCCGAGTTCCAGCGATAGATGCGGCGGTCTCCGGCCTCTTCGATTTTCTCCTCCAGGCCGGGCCGCGTTTCCAGCTTCAGCGCGCGGCCGGCGGGGACATCGAGATCGACCGTTTGGCTGAGGGTGATAGCGTTTTTCTCAAACTCAAATTGATACCAGAACTGGCCGGGAGCCATCGGCTGGAAGATGACCTCGGCAATCTGGTATTCGAGCGTGTCTCCCGGATGCATCGCGGGGACGGTGACGTGCTTCTCGCGGGCATCGTTGTAGAGAGGCGCGTCGCGCACCACCTGGGCGGCCAGATCTTGCATGTCGCCGGGGGCAGCCTCCCGCCGGCTTTGCGGCGCGCTGCCGTCCGTCTGGCCCACGCGCACGTAGGGGATCTCGAGCCGCTCGGTGGCGCTGTTATACGGGAAGACGAGCTCGCTCAGAGCACGAGCGCCGTCGTCACTCTGCACGCGGATGCGCGCGGTGGTTTCCAGCCGCCCGGTGCCGTCGCTCTCGAACCGCGCATGTGTCGCGAGCGATTCCACGACAAAAGCCGCCTGCGAAACGTCAGGTTTGGTCTGTGGGGCGGACGAGGCAGGCGTTTGGGGCGCGGCGTGAGCCGGGGCAGCAGCGCCTTGTGCGGGGGGAGTCTGCGACGCAGCGACGCACGGGCGCATTAGAAAAATGATCGCCAACACCGGCGCCAGCGGGAAAAGCCCGATTCTTATGGCTCGCCACTCGCCACTCGCCACTCGCCACTGTCGTATCATCGCCGCCGCGTAATCTCCCGAAATCAGCATAGGCAGTGGAATGGGGCGTGACAAATGTTTTCTCTGCTGCGATGCTCGCGCCGAGCAGTCGTTGGACTGTGACACAGCCTGCAACGCAGGTATGTAGGGGAATATAGCGACGCCGAGTGCTTGCCCATGAGACGTTCCACCCTCCTTGCAATTCATCCCGTCGGTTTTTTTCTTTGGTTCTCATAGCCGTAAGCCTGATCCTCGCGGCCAAAACCGAAGATGTGTCTCAATCTGGAAAGAACAGCACGCTGGTTCCGAAGCTTAGAAGCATGCCAGCAGAGATGAAGTCGGGCCTCCCACTCGGAGTCTCTATCCCTTTGAAAAAGTGATAGTTACGCCAGGATTCCCTGACTGTCCGGAAGTCTCTCTGGTGAGGGCAATTGCTTGCCGTTATCCACAGGAGGTGCAGGTCTTTTGATTTGACAGATTTGCAGATGTTTTCTATACTCAGTTGGTTTGGCAGAGGGGTGTTCCTCTGCCTGTGGTGGTAGGAAGGTCTCCTGTGCCATTCCCGCTCCGGCGGGACGGGGGAACAGGGGAGCGGCCGAAATGGGGCGCCAGCCCCGCAAAGCCGAATAAGCCTCTCCGCACGTGACCTGAAGAGAACGCTGAAGGTCTCGCCAGT
>DATEQM010000240.1:0-3777 GCA_035272605.1 Candidatus Acidiferrales bacterium
GCCCGAGAGCGAAGGTGGCGATGTTGACGGCGCGGCTGCCAAGCACCTGGCCCATCTGGCCGATCACGCCGGGCACGTCGCGGTTGCGCGTAAACAGGATGGTGCCTTCCAGGTCGCATTCCACGTGGATGCCGTCAATCCTCATCACGCGCGGGGAGAGATCGTAGAGCACCGTGCCCTCCACGCACACGGCCGGAGAATCCGAGGCGTCCGCGAAAAACACGGTGACCTCGAGCGTATTCGGAAAACCGTGCTCCCGGCGGCGGGTCTCCTCCTCGACCACAATGCCGCGCTCCGCGGCGGCTGCGGCGGAATTCACCAGGTTGACCTTCTCATCGAGCACCGGGTTCAACAGGCCGGCGAGCACGGCGCTGCGCAGCACGGTGGAGGCCACGGTGGCCGGCTCGCCGGCATAGCGAATGCGCACGCGCGCCACGCGGCTGCGCGCCACCTGGCCCGCGAAGAGTCCCAGGCGCTCGGCCAGCTCGAGATACGGCCGCAGGCGGCGGTATTGCTCGGGGGAAAGATTCGGCAGGTTGACGGAATTCCGCAGCACGCCGCTTTCCAGGTAGTCGTACACCTGTTCGGCGATCAGCACGCCCACTTCCTCCTGCGCTTCCACGGTGGACCCGGCCACATGGGGAGTGGCCACGACGTTGGGGAGGCCGGTGAGCGGAGATCCCGCGGGCGGCTCGACGTTGAAAACGTCCAGCGCCACCCCGGCCAGGCGGCCGGAACCGAGCGCCTCGGCCAGCGCCGCCTCATCCACCAGTTCGCCGCGCGCGGTGTTCACCAGCCAGGCGCCGCGCTTCATTTTCCCGAGCGCCGCGGCGTTGATGATCTTCTCGGTGCCCGGGCCGAGCGAGGCATGCAGCGACACACAGTCGGCGCGGGCCAGCAGGTCGTCGAAGGGCACCATTTCGATGTCCTCGCCTCGCGCCACTTCCGGGCTCACGTAGGGGTCGCAGGCCAGCACGCGCATTTCGAAGCCCAGCGCGCGGCGCGCCACCGCGAAGCCCACGCGGCCCAGCCCCACCAGGCCCAGCGTCTTTCCGCGCAGCTCGCTGCCCATGGCCCCGCCCTTCTCCCAGCGCCCGGCGTGCACGGAAGCATCCAGACGGGGCACCATGCGCGCGAGCGAAAGGAGCAGTGCAAAGGTGTGTTCCGCGACGCTCACGGCGTTCGAGCCTGGCGTGTTCATCACCAGGATGCCGCGGCGAGTGCAGGCTGGAACGTCGATATTGTCCACGCCGGCGCCCGCGCGGCCCACCACGCGCAGGCGGGGCGCCCCGGCGAGCAGGCCGGCGGTCACGCGCGTGGCGCTGCGCACCACAAGCGCGTCCGCATCGGCCAGCGCGGCAGGAAGGCCGTTCGCAGCAGGCGTGAGCACCTCCCAGCCGGAGCGCGCCAGCAGCTCGAGACCGCGGGGAGAGATTTTGTCGGCGACGACCACGCGCATAGACGCAGGAGACTATAACCCAACTGGCTCGGCGTTCGTTGCAGGGGAAAGAGTCGGCTGGAAAGCCTGCCCCGACATTTCGGGGCCGGCCTTACAAAATGGGCCGCGCAGCTCCCGTCAATTCCGCCTCCGGTCGGCTGAAAAGATGCTACAGTTTTCTGACCACTATGAAACTCATCGAAAAAATACAAGCGGACATGACCGCGGCGATGAAAGCCCGCGAAGAATTCCGCCTGGGCGTTCTGCGCATGGTGAAATCGGCGCTCAAGAACAAGGAAATCGAGAAAATCCGCCCGCTCGAGGAGGCGGAAGAGTTCGGCATCCTGCAAACCCTGGTGAAACAACGGCATGAGGCCGCGGAGCAGTTCACCAAGGGCGGGCGGAACGAGCTGGCGGAAAAAGAGCTGCGCGAGATCCCCATCATCGAAGCCTACCTGCCCCAGGCCGCGGCGCCCGCCGAAATGGACGCGGCCATCACCGCAGCCATCGCGGAAACAGGCGCCAGCTCGGCAAAGCAGATGGGCGCGGTGATCAAAGCGGCGCGGACTCGTCTGGGTGGAAAGACCATTGACGGGAAGGCACTGTCGGATCTCGTGCGCGCGCGGCTGGGGGGCTGAGCCGACAATCCCGCCCGGATTCTCCCCTCCCTCGACCCTTCCGCGGCCCGGAGGTATGCTCACACGGTGCCTCTTCCTGCCGTCATTCCCGTTCGTTACACCGACGAAGAAGCCGGATTCGTGAGCGTGCGTCCCGTGCTGCGGATGGGCCTGCGCCCTGACCAGTTGCTCGAGCTGATTCTCGGCGTGACGGGCAAAACCATCGAGCGCGTGGAGCAAATCCTGCGCAGCGGCAGCGTGGCCGCAAGCGGCTATCGCTACTGGTGGGAGGCCGTGGAGGTGGGCGCGGCCGAACTGGAGCCGCTGCTCGCCGCATTTCCCGACGCGGACCCCTCGCGGCCCTTCGAGGCCGCGCGCTGTATTCTCGTGGCAGCCGAGGGCAGCTCGAGCCCGACCGCCCTCGCCGAATTCACCGCGCCCGCCGCCTCGCGTCGCCGCACATTCCGCCGGGGAACCTTTTGGGACGCGCTGTTGGCTGCCGCCGCCGAGCAATCGCCCGGCTACCGCAGCTATTCTTACGCGCACCGCGGCGATCTCTACGCGCTGGAAGTCGAGGCCGAGCGGGGCGCGTGGCTGGCTCGGGAAGCGCGGCGCCTGGGAGTGGCCGAAGTGCGCGCCCACGCCGCCGCGCTGGCGCGGGCGGCGCGGTTGATTTATGTGTGTAGGCGCTAGCGGGCCGAACTTCTGTGAGGCTACGGATCAGGGTTCCGGAGCGACGGCCGATTTTGGCGGCCAGCCCGGCGTCCAAACATTGCCCACCACACATACTTGGACGGGAAGGCCCGTAATGGCCGACGCTGCTTTCGTTACCGGCACCGTGAGCTCAAACTCAGTCTGCCGATCCCCGCGCTGAGATGAAATGAGAGGGGTGGTTCGGCCCTTGTGTGGCACCAGTTCCACGTTCCAGTAGCCGGAGCCGCGCCCGCCATATTTTTCTTGCATTCGGATCGCCGAGAAATCCGAAAAGGGTCGCGATGTCTGCTTCGCCTTTTTCCTAAAGGCGACTAGGCCACGGGCAGCGTCAAACACGATCTCGTCATAGATGCTTTGCGGGCCAACTCCGAGCCATCGGTATTGGAGCTGCAGCATTTGAGCACTTCTTGTGCTCTTGGACAGCCGCAGGAAGGCGCCGGGCTTGTGCTCCTCGGCCACCAGGGTCCCGTCAAACATGACCGGCAGCCTCAACTTGTGGCTGGCCACGATATCCTCGAGGGCGCGATTTCGACCAGATCGGACGAAAGACACGACCACCAAGGAAATGACCACAACCACAATCGCGAGGAGCTCTATCGCGTCAGTGAGTTCCGCAGGTTGGGCGAATACCGCAAAGGTGGCAGCTACCACTTAGGCATTTATAAACGGCCCGCTTAGTTGGCGCAATCAAAAATTGAGAGTGGCGGCTTAGGAAAGCTTGCGCGCTCGCAAGGCCGATGCTACCGTGCGGGCCGCGTTGAACCTGCTTCGGGGGCAGCGGAGGTGCAGGGTGGCAACGAAATCGTGGAGTCCGACGGCGCCGCTCGGCGAGTTCCGCCCTTACGTGGCGGCGCAGGAGTCGCTGGCCGAATTCACGCTGAAGACGGTTGTCTTCGGCATGCTGTTCGGCGTGCTGTTCGGCGCCGTGACGGTGTACGTGGGCCTCCGCGCCGGGCTCACGGTTTCCGCCTCGATCCCCATCGCCGTGCTTTCCATCACCGTGCTCCG
>DATEQM010000241.1:0-15825 GCA_035272605.1 Candidatus Acidiferrales bacterium
CACGCGCACGGGCCGCGCGAGGGACACGGCGGCGCCCACGATGCCTTCCGTGGGGCCGATGGCCAGTTTGCTCTGCTCGCTGCGGCCGTAGCGCACGTCCACGGCATGCGTGAAGCGCTTTTCTGCGGCGTCGTACACCAGGATGCTAGCCATCTGGTAGTCAATCACGCGTTTGATAAGGTCGGCGGCGCGGCGGAGCAACTCGTCCACATCCAGGATCGAGCTGGCCTCGCGGCCGACTTCGTTCAGCACGCGCAGCGTCTCGGCCCGGTTCTGCGCGCTTTCGTAGAGCTGCGCGTTTTCAATCGCGCCGGCCAGCCGTCCCGCCACCAGCGCCAGCACCTGCTGCTGCTCGCGGGTGAAGGAGTCGAGCTCGCGGCTCTGGATGTCGAGTACTCCGATGGCCCGGCCCTTCACCATCAGCGGAACAGCCATTTCCGAACGCACCGATTCGACGGCGGAAAGATAGCGGGGATCATTGCGCACGTCGCCGACGAGCACGGGCTGCCTCGTGAGCGCCGCAGTCCCGGTAATTCCCTTCCCCACAGGGATTCGCCAGGTTTCCACCACCTCGCGCGCATACCCGATGGCAAACCGGAAGTGCAGCTCCTGGGCGGCGTCATCGAGCAGGAGCACGGCGAATATCTCGTAGGGGACCAGCCGGCGGACGAGCGCCGCAGCCTTCTCCAGCACGTGTTCCAAGTCCAGCGAGGAATTCACCTCCTCGCTGATTTCCACCAGCGTGGCCAGAAGTTCCGGAGACAGCTCGACGGCTGTCTCGGGCGGGCCGTTCTCCGTGGATGCTTTGCTTTCGCTCATTTGCATCGAAGCGCGGGCGCGAACGAACGTGCGCCGCGCTGGCTCACAAACCAGTATAGCAATGGAGGGAGGGGGGCTGAGGCAGGGAAAAGAAGTGGTCAGGGGTTAGGGATTAGGGGTTAGGGGAGAGGGACGGTTGAAAGTTGAAAGTCGAAAGTTGACAGTTGGCGGCTCACAGATGACAGCCGGTGCGCGCAAGAGTGCCCCCCCTTTGGGGGTCGTTTTCTGCCCGCGGCGGGGTTTCTGGCGGGCAGGGCGGCGGGCGGGCTCCAAGGCACCCTCTTTAATGCGGGTGTGCCCCCGGGGCAACAGGGTTTTAAGCGACGCAATTCTCGTCCTCGTGGGTAGGGGCTAGGAGGGGCAGTGCCGGGTGGCTGGTGGCGAGTGGGGAAGAGGGGAAGCGATGGTCTGAGCGCGGGGGCTTGTAGCTGGCAGCGAGGGAGGGGAGGCCACGAGGCCATATAACGCCATCGTCGGTGGTTACAGTCCGGCTCCTCAAGAAAACGCAAATCGTACGGCCGGCGTCCCCGGGGCGCCCCCTGCCTCTATTGCTGCAAGTTGGTGTAACCTGTCCGCTGATCTCCAACTAAGCTCACGTGAGAGAGGCTGCGCGCTCCCGGTCGTTTGCTCGGGATCGAAGGTTCGTCGCGATGGGGATTGGACGTTTTGAGGCTAGCTTTCTCGTCCTGCTCGTGCGCGCTACTCTGGCTTTCGATTCAACAGAAAGTGGGAAATGCGCGTAAAAAGGTTAGCGTGTTGCTGAACTTGGCGCTTGTACGCTTCCGCGTCGCGTCCCTCGAATTTATGTGGGATCCCTTTATCCGATGCAAGGAACTCATTGGACCATTTTGCCCGGTTAGCCATGCCGTACAGTAGGTTTTCAAGTAGCCCGGGCCGACGCAGAGTCGAGGGGATGAATGAAACAAAGGCGAGATTGTCATCAGGATCCTTGCACCAGCCACCAAAGAAGTGGCAATCCGTCCAATCAGCGGCTTCGGCACAATTCAATTTGTTTGCAAGCTCTTCGCCATTCTCCCCACTCAATCTCACCGGTAACTGGAGTACGAAGAAGGCGCCGCTTCCCAACTGGGGATGCCTTTCTTCAGCGCTGACCTTCAGGAGAGCTGTGGGAGGCATACATCCGGGGAACGGGAACTCCGCAGTTATTCCGGAGTCGCCACCGTTGGCCAATACCCACGGAGACGGTTTCATGGCTAAGGCGGAAGCGAAATCGTTCTTTCCGAAGCGGGAAGGGCCGCGCCCCTGTGGAGTGAACAGCGTCTCTATCACATTCAGCATGTCGTCTGGCTCTTTCCTCGCGCCGCTTGCAAGATGCTCGGATTCGTCGGGTCTGGCGCGGAGCAGACTTGCTGCTCCATCTAGCTTGATATGCGCATCTGCTGCTTGGATAGCCACAGCGGCAGAAAACAGAGCGCCTAGCCACTGGGCGTTTTCTTGGTGAAAAGGCGCGGAGCAACGCGTTTTCAAACGCTGGTTCTCTGGTTGGAAGACATAGGCGCTCATACTCGCGCCTAGGGCATTGAACGCACTCACCCGCTCGAACGTGCGTTGGTTCGTTGACACGTCTTTGAGCAAATCAGTCTCAGCATGGACGCGGACAATTCCATATCCCTGAACCATGCGGACAGGATCCGCCCATACCTTTTGTGCGAGGCGATGTCCCCACCAAGTGAACTTCCGGGCCTCGCGAATACTCCACTTGGGGTCAATCTGCAAACTTCTGAACACATAATCGATAACTTGGGGCCCCACGTCCTCCGGATTGTCCATGGACACTCCGCGTGCGCGTGGCGGCGGATGCTTGTCTAAAGCATCGAGTAGTTTCGAGACGCTCTGCTCCAAGCCTGTGGCGGCCGGTAAGCTCGGCGAGCCCGGTCCGAATCTTGGAGTTGTTGGCGATGAGCTAAACGAACTCGGCGGGATAGGCTCGGAGGAAAGGCTTGCCGTAACTCCGTTTCCCAACTGTGGACTTCCCTCCTTGGGCGCTCTTCGAAGTCGGGCGACGTATTCGAGTTCATTCCTGCCGGCTTTGCTTTCGGGATCAAGGACCAGTGATTGCTTAATGGCCTCTTCCGCGTCGTCGATGCGTTTCAGATCAATCAAAGTGGAGCCCTTCCCGCGCAAGGCGTGCGCAATTTGATAGGGCGGAGCCCAATCACGAACCGTCGCAGCACGCTCGTAACTCCGCAACGCATCTGCACACTGCCCCTGGCGGTTCAAGATATAACCTCTTTCATGCCAGAGCAGAGGGTGGTCTGGTTCGAGGGCCAACCCTCATTCAATACAGATGAGCGCTTTGTTAAAATCACCTTCCTCCACCGCAATCATGGCCAATTGATACCAAGCTTTCGAATAGGATTCGGCGATCCATTTATCGAGATACCCCTCCGCACTTTTGGCGCCGACATGGGCCAAGAATTCTTCGTTATCCCAGCATGCACAAATACGTGCGCGAAAGGTAACCGGGTCATCCCGCACGGGCTTCCAGTCCCGCGGCATATCTCGGATCGTCTGTTCCAGGAGAGATCTGGCCGCAGCCCACTGGCTCTGCGACATCAATTTATCTGCAAGGTCATTAAAACTCGAGCGCATGTTGCATCCCAGCCTTTGCTCGCCTCCACCATTCGACGGCTTCTATTCGCCCTCTCATTCAAGTTAATCAATAGATTTTAATCGATATCGCCGATTTGGGCCTCCGACCGGCACATCCTGCTCCATGGATCTCACTTCGATAGGAAGGGTCTCTTTGAGGAAAACCACTTTGCCATGCCCGCAGACAAGAGCCAGACCAGAAGGTCCAGCGGGGCGATTCCTCTAAAGAGGACTCCGACACCTGCCAGGATTACGACTGCCCAAATCAAGCGAATTGCTATGAGCTTCCGTTGCAAAATCGCAAGTCCGGCCGCGAGCCAAAGAATCCCCTGAAATAAAGCACCAACGGCTCCCATCGGATGCTGGCTGTGCAAAGGCGCTGCGGAGGGCGTCAGGTCTTGGCGGCCCAGCAAAGACACACCTCCAGCGAAGAGCAAGTAGGCCGCTGCGGCCATCACAAACCAGCCGTAGACCAGCGCCCATTTATAGGTACCACCTGGGCTTCCCGTCAAATCCATTAAGCCTTGTTGCGCGTGTGGCTTCCCCGGAACCGTTTGCCGCGCCGCAGTAGCGGCGTCTTGCTGGCTGCTAGTTTCCGAAGTTCTTTCTGCTTTGATGGCTCCCTCATATCCACGCGCCAGGGCCAAGAACTGTTCTAAAGAATAGTTTGAGATATTCCATTGACATGAATCTTCTTGCATGCGTTGTCGAAGGGAGGGATCGACTGGAACGCTCCTACTAGCGGCCCATGCGCGCAAATGCGCCTCGTCCCAATGCAGGGCGGCACTGGAATCGGCCATCCTGAGACAAACCCGGTGGGTCTCATCCCACAGCAACCAATCATCGATGTATGGATCGCGTGTGAGCCATCCTGTGGGAGTACCGGGCCGTTCCCCCTTCTGATAGGTGCAGCCCGCTCGAATAAACCGAAGATCGAGTAAGTAGACTCGAACTTGTCGGATAATAAGATAGAGGGCTGCAAGCGCGATGCCCACCCCAAAGCCGAGCTTTATGCCAAACCACACAGTTTCCACAGCTGGTCTCCAGCCGAAGCCAGCGGCTTTGCATGCGAATCCCCTACGCGATTGTCCTGAACCCCTTCCCTAGCTTCGGGCAAAACTCCGGGGGCGGGCGCGGTTCCTTCTGGCCAATTTCTGGGCGGTGAAGAGGAGCAAGTGTCTGTCCTTTTCGTTGATTCGGGAGAGGAGGCGCTGGAACTGGAGGAGGAGGCGCGCTTCCCTTCTCGAAGATCCCCACTCCGTTTCGCCGGCCGTTGTTCTGTGCGGAAGGGGCGGCGGTGCAGGCGGGTTCGGGCCTTCGTAGAACAATTGATAGATGGGAATTTCCAGAGCGCGGGCGAACTTCTCAAGGGTGTCCAGCATGGGGACGGTGTAACCGCCCTCCACGCGGGAGACGTAGCAGCGAAACAGGCCGGTGCGCTCTTCGATGTCGCCTTGAGAAAGATTTTTGGCTTCCCGCAGTGTACGAAGGCGATCTCCAATTCTCATGCTGTCCTCCCGCTCTTCCTGCGCTGAGCGTACGCTCAGACTATAAACCGAAATTGTTCAAACGGCGAGGGAGGACGTTGGCGGGCGGTGGGTCGGTTTGCCCTGATGGATTCGTGAGATGGGTCGCTTTTTCGTTGCCGGATGGTTTGGAGGCAGTTGAGCGCGCACACAGACCCTTCGTGCCTCAGGGCAGGCCCATTCGTTCCTCAGGGCGGGCTGAAGTCTGTGGCACCTTGCGGAGCACAGGCTGAAAGCCTGCGCTACTGGGCAAACTGATCCGAGGATTCCCGAATTGGGAAAATCAAAAAAACGACTAATTCTACGGCGCCATCACAGTTAACATAAGTTGGCGACGTAAGCCTGAGGGTAGATAATCTACTTATATACATACAGCCCAGCGAACCGGCAGCAAGGCGGCTACTGCTCGCCCTCCGCCAACAGGCGAAGCTCGTCGAGGATGGCGACGCCGGAGCTGGTGCCGAGGCGCGAGGCGCCGGCGGCTAGCATTCGCGCGGCGTCTGCCAGCGTGCGGATGCCTCCCGCCGCTTTCACGCCGGCGTTCGAACCCACCACGGCGCGCAGCAGCGCGACGTCTTCGGCGGTGGCACCTCCGGGGCCAAATCCCGTTGAGGTCTTCACAAAATCCGCCCGGGCACGCACGGCCGCCTCGGCGCCTCGGCGCTTCTCCTCGTCGGTGAGGAGCGCGCACTCGAGAATCACTTTGAGGATGGCCCCGCGGGCGTGGCAGACGCGCGCCAAATCCCGGATCTCTTGCTGCACGATTTCGTTCTCCCCCGCCTTCAGCGCACCGATGCGGATCACCATGTCCACTTCCCGCGCGCCGTCTTCCAGCGCACGTTCAGACTCCAGGCGCTTCAGGTCGGAACGCGCAGCGCCCAGCGGAAAGCCTGCCACGCTGGCTACGCGCACATCCGTGCCTCGCAGAAAGTCCGCTGCCGCCGCCACATAGCAGGGATTCACGACCATGGCGGCGAACCCGCAGCTTGCCGCGGCTTCGCACGCCCGGCGAACGTCATCGGGCCGGGCTTCCGGCTTGAGGAGGGTATGGTCCACCAGCGCGGCGAAGGCGCGGCACAGCCCGTCGGGCCCGCCGAATTTCTTCGCTCCGCGGGGCAGGCGTTCGAGCGCATCGAGCACCGCCCGGACGTTTTTCGGGATCGGGCTTCTCCACCACACCATCTCGCTCCAATCGCCGAGGCGCGAGGCCCATCCGCCCGCCCATCACGCGGACGCGAATTCTGGCCCGCCTTTGCCCATTCGCAACACGCAAATATCCCTCAAATTCCGGTAGCGTTCCGCGTAGTCCAGTCCATATCCGACGACAAAGTGGTTGGGAATGCGAAAACCCACGTAGTCCGCTTCAATGGGCTGAATGCGCCGGTCGGCTTTGTCCAGCAGCGCCGCCACGCGAAGCGCTTTCGGATGGCGCTCGCGCAGCAGGCGCACCAGATAATTCAGGGTCACCCCGGTGTCCAGAATGTCCTCGACCAGGATCACGTTTCGTCCTTCGATGCTGGAATCCAAATCCTTCACGAGGCGCACCTGGCCCGAGGTTTCATTCGACTGGCCGTAGCTGGCCGCGGCGAGAAAATCAAAGGTGGCATTGAGAGCGATCTCGCGGCTCAAATCGGCCAGAAAGATGCACGCCCCCTTCAGCACGCCCACCAGAAGCACGCTTTCGCCCTGAAAGTCGCGGGAGATTTGCCGGCCCAATTGGCGCACGCGGCGCGCAATCCGCGCCCGGGGCAACAACACGCGCAGCGTCTCCGCTCGCTCCCTCCGCATGGCCGGTTAGTTTACAGCACTCGGACTTCCGCGGGGCAATGCAAAGCCATACAGGGTCCACGGGAACAGTTGTATGCATGGGCAAGTGGACTTAGACTAGCCGTGTTCTCCGGGGTCATCCATGCTCTCTTCGGGCGGGTTCTTACGAATCGCCCTGGCCGTTGCCGGCTTGCTGGCCGCCGCATTGGTCCTCTCCGTCTCGGCCGCCCCGTCGCCGGAGCAAAGCCATCTTTTCTCCAATCTCATACAGTCGCTGATCCTGCTGTGGGCCGCGGTGTGCGCCTTCGCCGCTGCCCGGCGTTCCTCCCCTTACTTCCGCCAGCTTTGGCTGCTGCTGGGCGCAGCCCTGTCGCTGGCTACGGCGGGCCAGTTGGGCGTTTTTTATTACGCGAACATCCTTCGGATGCCCAGAGACACTCCCTGGCCCTCGGACGTCCTGCTGTTCATCTGGGTGGCGCCGGCAGCGATGATGCTCCTGCCCTGGCGCTGGGACGAGAGCAGCCCGGCGCGTTGGGAACGCATTCTCGACTTCGCGCAGATGGGCATTGTTTTCGTCACCGCGTATCTCTATTTCTTCTACGTCCCGTCCCTCTGGAAATCCCACGGCATGCTCATGTTCCAGCGGCTGATGGAGGCGGCCGCGGCGCGTGACGTCCTGCTGGCCGCAGGTTTTCTGCTTCGCAGCGCCAGGCTGCCGCGTTCCCCGACACGCGCCTTCTTTGCCAGAATTTCGTTTTTCTTCCTGGCGCTCGGCGTTGCCGAGGGGATCGGCATTTCATCGCTCGAGGAAATGACGCGGGCCGCTGCCTGGGCCGATGCCGCGTGGACATTGCCGTTTGTTTTTGTAGTGGTTTTGGCGGCCACTTGGTCCTCCCCGCCGGAACCGCAACCGACAGTGCAAGCCTCCGACCAATCCCTCTGGGTGGCCTCGCAAATCCTTCCGGTCACGATTCCGCTGGTAGTGATTTTCATGGGCCGGCAGATCGCCCGGGAACAGATCACGATCGCTGCCCTGGCCATCGCAACTTCGTTTGCCTGTTCGGCGGCCCGCCTCTTGCTGACCAGCCAGAGGCAGCGGCAAATTGCCGAAGATCTGCGCCGCGCAGAACACGCCGCGCGGCAATCCGAACAGATGTTTTCCGCCGCGTTCCGGTCCAGCCCCGACGCCATCAGCATTGCGCAGGTTCCGGAAGCAACCATCCTGGAGATCAACGAAAGTTATACGCGCCTGACCGGCTACGCACGGGAAGAAGTCCTGGGGAACACGCCCGAGGGGCTTGGTCTGTGGGTGGACCAGGATTTCATGGTGGCCCTGAGAGCTCGCTTCCGGGAGCAAGGAGAACTCCGGGAGGAAGAGCTCCGTTTCCGCAAGAAGGATGGACAGATTCGCTATGGCCGGCTTTCGGGGTCCATCCTCACCCTGGACGGCCGCCGCTATTCCCTGAACGTGGTCCGCGACATTACCGAAAGCAAGAAGGCGGAAGACGCGCTCCGTGCCAGCGAGGAGCGCTTCCGCACCCTGGTTCGCGATCTGCAAGTCGGCGTCGTCTTGGTTCGTCCGGATGGAGAGATGCAGTTTGGCAATGCCGCCGCCTTGGAGATGTTCGGTTTGAAGGAGGAAGAACTAGTAGGGCATAAAGCCTCCGATCTCGCTTGGACCCCCGTGTATGAGGACGGCACGGAAATGCCGTTCGCGATGCGCCCAGTGGCTCGTGCCATCGAGACGCGCCAGCCCATCCGCGGGACGGTAATGGGCTGGCGGAGCAGAGATTCCGGGGAGGTTTTCTGGATCATTGGAAACGCCATCCCCCAGCTCAACCAGAACGGCGAAGTGGCCACCGTGATTGCCTCGTTTGCCGACATCACCGACCTGAGGAAAACGCAAGAGGCGCTTCGTTCGAGCGAGGAGCGCTTCCGCTCGCTGGTGCAAATCCTGCGTGTGGGGATATGCACCTGGGGGCCGGATGGACGGCTCCAGTTTGTGAATCAGGCGCTGGTGGACATGTTCGGGACCCCGAAGGAGCCGATTCTAGGCAAGAAAAGCGACGAAATTATGGCGGCGATTCATGAAGACGGCACGCCCATCCCGCCCGAGCTGCGCCCCTCGGCCCGGGTGATCGAAACCCGCCGCCCGGTTCGAAATCAGGTGATGGGCTGGCCCATTGCCGGCACGAAAGAAGTCATCTGGACCCTCGTGGACGCCGTACCGGAGATGGCACCCGACGGACGATTGGCGCGCGTGATCGCTTCCCTCACCAACATCACCGACCTGAAGCGGGCCGAGGAGGAAAAGCGCGTTTCCCAGGAAATGTTCACGAAGGCGTTCCAGTCTTCCCCGGATTCCATGACCATCAGCACGCTCGCCGGCGGGCGTTACTTAGAGGTGAACGAGGGATACACGAGGCTGTTCGGATGGCGCCGCGAAGAAGTGGTCGGAAAGACGACGCTCGAACTGGGGATCTGGCCGGAGCCCGAGGGCCGCGCGAGACTGGAGGAAAGGCTCCTCAAACAAGGAGCCGTGCACCAGTTGGAGGCCACGCTGCGAATCAAATCGGGCAGGCTCCGAAACTTTGTCATTTCCGCCGATGTGATTGAACTCGACGGCCAGGCCTGCATGCTGGCCGTGAGTGAGGACATTACCGACTGGAAGGAAGCAGAGCGAGCATTACGCTACAGTGAGGAGCGCTTTCGCACGCTGGTGCAAAGCGTGGATGTGGCAGTGATTTTGTACGCGCCGGACGAGACGGTTCAGTTCGCCAACTCCGCCGCGCTGGAAATGTTTGGGGTCAAGGAAGCGGACGCCATCGGAAAGAAAGCCTCGGAATTCGGCTTCGTCCTCATCCGGGAAGATGGAACCGTGATTCAGCCTGCGCTGCGTCCTGTGCCACGAGTGATTGCCACGGGAATGGCGGTGCGCAACCAGGTGATCGGCTGGCGGCGCCCCGGCAGCGGCGAAGTCCTTTGGATGTTCGGAAACGCAGTGCCCCAGTTCTCCGCCGATGGCAAGCTCGCGACGATTATCGTGTCGTTCGCCAACATCACCGATCAGAAGAAAACGGAGGAGGCGCTGCGGCAGCTTTCCACACGCCTGCTCCAGCTTCAGGACGAAGAGCGGCGCAGGCTGGGACGCGACCTGCACGACAGCCTGGCGCAAAGCGTGCTGGCGGTCAATCTGAGCCTCGCCCAAGTGACGCAGGGCTGTCCGGCGCTCGACGACCGAAGCCGTCAGATACTGGGCGACGCCCGCAACATGCTCCAGGACATGTCCCGCGAGATCCGCACACTCTCGTACCTGTTGCATCCTCCGCTGCTCGATGAGCTGGGACTGGCCTCCGCAGTAAAGGAATACGCTCAAGGATTCAGCGAGAGGAGCGGCATCCGGGTGGAGGTGGGAGTTTCTCCCGGATTTGGCAGGTTGCCCCAAGAAACTGAGACGGCCTTCTTCCGGATCGTCCAGGAAAGCCTGGCCAACATTCAGCGGCATTCCGGCAGCCGCACGGCTCGCATTGGCCTGGACGGAAAGCCGACCGGGGTCATGCTGGAGGTAAGCGATCAGGGGCGCGGCATTCCCGAGGCTTCGAGCAAGAAGCTCGACGAACCGGGCACTCGATTCGGCGTCGGAATCGTTGGCATGCGCGAACGGATGGCGCAATTGGGAGGGACTCTGCAAATCGAATCGGGCAAGTCGGGAACCACTGTGCGGGCCACACTTCCTCTGAAAACTGAGGTGCTCCATGCAGCTACGCATCCTCGTGGCGGATGACCATCCCGTGGTCCGCGCGGGGCTGCGGACGCTGCTCGAATCCCGCCCCGGGTGGCAGGTGTGCGCCGAGGCGGTGAATGGCCGCGACGCCGTCGAGATGGCAGGAAAACTCAAGCCCGATGTGGCCGTGCTCGACATCAGCATGCCGGTGCTCAATGGAATCGAGGCCACCCGTCAGCTTCGCAAGCTCTCTCCGGAGACCGAGGTGCTCATTCTCACCATGCACGACTCCGAGCAGATGATTCAACAGGTTTTCGAAGCCGGGGCGCTGGGTTACATCCTCAAGGACGTCGCGGACAGCACGCTCATCTCCGCTGTCGAAATGCTCCGCAGGCACAAACCGTTTGCATCTTCGCGCGTGGCGAAGAGTATTTCGCGGGCTGGCCCGTGGGGCGCCGACCCGGCCGTACGCACGCGACGGTCCAGAGGCCGTTTGACGCAGCGGGAGCGCGAAATCGTGCAGCTCCTGGCCGAAGGGAAAAGCAACAAGGAAGTGGCCGGGGTTCTCGGCATCAGCGTGAGAACCGCGGAGACGCACCGCGCCAACATCATGCTGAAACTCGACCTGCACTCCGTTGTGGACCTGGTCCGCTACGCGGTGCGCAACCGCATCATCGAAGGCTAGCCCGGCAGCCCAGGCCGTATACCAGAAACTCCGTAGGGATTCCGCTGAATTCATTTTTCCTCCACGTTCCTCCACACTGTTCGCTGGGTGGGAAGAAATGATTGCACCGCAGAGGTTCCTGACCATGTCCAGTCTGAGCAGCATCCGCGTTCTGGTGGCCGACGACTCTCCCACGGCGCTCAATTCGATCTGCGCTTATCTCGAAATGGAAGGCGGCTTCGAGATCGTGGGCACCGCAAGCGACGGCATAAACGTCCTGCAACAAGCCGCGGCTC
Source organism: Candidatus Acidiferrales bacterium (assembly GCA_035272605.1). Classification (GTDB taxonomy): domain Bacteria; phylum Acidobacteriota; class Terriglobia; order Acidiferrales; family UBA7541; genus JOPF136. Next base: position 11,410 of record DATEQM010000241.1, read on the forward strand.
TGCGCCCCGACTTGGTCCTGATGGACATCCACATGCCGCGGATGAGCGGCCTGGACGTCACCCGGGAGCTGCACCGGACATACCCATCCCTGCCCATTATTCTCTTTTCGGAAATCGCAGGCACGATCCTGTGGGCGGAGTGCATCGGGCGCGGCGCCAGCGCCTTCGTGCACAAGGCTCAAATGCCCGAACAATTGCTGCGGGAAATCTGGCGCCTCTTCCCCGGCTATCGGAAAGGGAAATGAAAGCTCTCTTCCTCACGAATCCTCTGGCCGGGACACGACAACCGGCGTCGAACCCACGGGTCAGGTAGCGCGTGCCTGCAGGGGAGACGGATTCGAGAAACGCTGCGGTTGCGCACAACCAAAAAGGAGTAGAAAGAAAAAGTGATGTATTCCGATGCCGTCTCCATCCTACTGCTGGAAGGCGAACCCTCCTCCTGCCGATCCATCCAGTTCATACTTCAGGAAGCCGGCAACCCGGCTTTCCGAGTAGAAGCCTATGAGTCCCTCCGGGAAGGCTTGCAGCGTCTGGAGGCCGCGAAATTCGACGTGCTGCTGCTGGATTTGGCCATCTGCGGGCTCCAGGGCCTGGCCACCCTGATTGAGGTTCACTCTCGGGAACTGCCGATCGTGGCCCTAGTTTTCCAGGCGGATAAGGCCCTGGGAGAACAGGCTGTGCAAAGCGGCGCAGCCGACTACCTGGTGCGCGAAGCCCTGACGCCCAGCGTGCTTCGCCGGTCTTTGCGCTACGTCATCGAACGAGCGAGAACCGCCGAGGCTCTGCGCCAGAGCGAGGCGCGCCTCCGGGAACTCTTTGATAATTCACATGAGATATTCTTCACCCTGGACTTCGAGGGAAAGATCACCTCGCTGAACAAGTGCGGAGAAATCGTCTTCGGGTTCACACAGGAAGAAGCCCTGAAGATGAACATCAAGAGCCTGGTGGCACCGGAGTATGTCGCCTGCTGTACCGGCATGCTCGAAAGCGTCATCAACGGGCAGCCCGTCTCGGTTCGTGAAGTTGGCCTGATGCACCCCGACGGCCGCCGGATGACCCTGGAGATTTCCAGCGTTCTGCCCTATCGCCGGGGAGATGAGACCGGGATCCAGGGCATCGCGCGCGACATCACCGAGCGCCGCGACCTGGAAACTCTGCTCCGCCAGTCCCAGAAGCTTGAAGCCATCGGCCGCCTTTCCGGAGGCCTGTCCCATGATTTCAACAACCTGTTGTGTGCCATCACCGGACATTCCGAGCTGATGGCCGAGCGATTGGAGCCGGGCCATCCAGCAATGAGTAACCTTTCCCAGATCAAGAAGGCAGCAGACAGCGCCGCCGCGCTGGTCCGCCAGCTTCTGGCCTTCAGCCGCCAGCAGGTGTTCTATCCTCAGGTCGTCAACATGAATGCGATCGTGGTAGGAGTCGAAAAGCTGTTCGGCCGCCTGATCGGAGAGCACATCGAGTTCACCACCTCTCTCGATTCTGCTCTGGGCAACGTGCGCGTGGATCCGCATCAACTCGAGCAGGCTCTGGTGAACCTCCTGATCAACGCCCGCGATGCGATGCTCGAGGGGGGAACGCTCACAGTTTCCACGGCCGAGGCGAACCTAGAGGGAAGCTTACAGTCCAGGCACGGCATCGTTCCCCCAGGACAGTACGTCGTGCTCTGTGTTTCGGATACCGGCATGGGCATGGACGCGGAAACGCAGAGCCGCCTGTTCGAGCCCTTTTTCACCACCAAAGCACTGGGCAAGGGCACCGGCCTGGGGCTCGCCACTGTCTACGGCATCGTGAAACAGAGCGGCGGCTTCATCTGGGTTTACAGCGAAGTCGGCCAGGGCACCACGTTCAAGATCTACATGCCGCGGGAAGATCAACCGCTCACGCCTTCCGCGGCCGGCGGGACGCCGCGCACTTCGTTCCACGGGTCGGAAACAGTTCTGGTGGTGGAAGACGCGGAGCCGATGCGCACACTCACCAAGGAATTTCTCGCCGACAGCGGCTATACCGTGCTCGAGGCAGCGAATGGCAAGGAAGCGCTGCAGATTGCCCGCCGCGCATCCGCGCGCATTCACCTGCTGGTCACCGATCTCGTCATGCCCGGAATCGGAGGCCACCAGTTAGCCGAGCAATTGACGGCCCTGGACCCGAGGATGGCCGTGCTCTACATGTCCGGCTATTCCAACGACCAGGTCGTTCAGTCCGGCGCCCTCACCGAAGGAGTGGTTCTGCTCGAGAAGCCCTTCTCACGGGATGGCCTGCTGCGAAAGGTCCGCCAGTTGCTCGATGATGCCGCCGTGAGCGCGTGATCCTGCAGGCGCTCGCCGAAGACCCCTGGGCATGGCCGCCCGGGATTGACTCGCGAGGGCGGCTCGTATATAGCTTTGCACGGAATTCGACTGGAAGCCGGAGCCTGCGGTTCCATCCGGATCCGACGGGTGGACGCCGGCCTGCAAGCAAACCAGCCGGACAACTCAACGGGAGGAATCGTATGGCCGTCGCTCGCGTTACCAAGCTCACCGCCTCGTCGCCCAAGGGGTTCAAGGAGGCGGTAGACGAAGGCATGAATCGCGCAGCAAAGACCTTGCGCGGCATCACTGGCGTCGAGGTGCTCTCATTGAAAGGGAAAGTGGAGAAGGGCAAAATCGTCGAGTACCGCGTGACCATGGAAGTCACTTTCATCCTCGATTAGCCGGACGCCCTGCCAGCAGCCATTCCCGCGCACCCTCGCCGTCGTCGGAGCGGGCCCGTGTGCCTGCCCCAACACGGCGCACCAGGCCTGCACACATTTCGGCTTGCCGGCCCACGCGGACCCTGTGCGCGTAAGATTTGGCGTGGGCGCGGCCGGCGTTTTGGCTCTTGACGTGACCGGCGCCCCGCTTCCTAATGCCCTCCGGGCAAGGGGGTACGTCGATGCATTTGTTCGATGAGCTGAAAATCCGTAATGTTACGTTGCGCAGCCGCATCGTTGTCTCGCCGATGTGCCAGTATTCGAGCACGGATGGTTTTGCCTCCGACTGGCATCTGGTCCACCTGGGCAGCCGCGCAGTCGGCGGTGCTGCGCTGGTTTTCACGGAGGCTTCGGCCGTTCTGCCCGAAGCCAGGATCAGCCCTCAGGACCTGGGCATCTGGAAAAACGAGCACATCGAGATGCTCGCGCGCATCACTCGATTTATCGCCGGCCAGGGGGCCATTCCAGGAATTCAACTGGCGCACGCGGGGCGCAAGGCCAGCACCTACCGCCCGTGGGAAAAGCCCGGTTCGGTTCCGGAAACCAACGGCGGTTGGAAGACCTTGGCCCCGAGCGCCATTCCGTTTGGCGAGGGATACGCGACTCCCACGGCCCTCGACGAAGCCGGGATCCAGGCTATCGTGAACGCGTTTGCAGGCGCCGCGCGGCGCGCGTGTGAGGCCGGTTTTCAGGTTGTCGAAATTCACGCGGCGCACGGCTACTTGCTGCACCAGTTTCTTTCGCCGCTTTCCAACCAGCGCACGGACGCGTACGGGGGATCGTTTGAAAATCGCACGCGGCTGGTGCGCGAGGTCATCTCTGCTGTCCGCAAGGCCTGGCCGGAGTCAAATCCCCTGTGGATTCGCATTTCCGCGACGGATTGGCTGGAGGGCGGATGGGACCTTTCTCAGTCCATGGAGTTGGCGAAGCAATTGGGCCCGCTCGGCGTTGATTTGGTGGATTGTTCCTCCGGCGGACTCGCTCCCGGGGCCAAGATTCCCATCCGCGAGGGTTACCAGGTTCCCTTCTCCGAAGCCATCCGACGCGCCACCGGCGTGCTCACCGGGGCGGTGGGCATGATCACGACGGCGGAGCACGCCGAGGCAATCCTTCAGGAGGGCAAAGCGGACGTGGTTTTGATGGCCCGCCAGTTCCTGCGGCAGCCCTATTGGCCCCTGGACGCAGCGCGTGCGCTCGGGGTCCCGTTCCCCTGGCCGGTCCAATACCTGCGCGCGGCGCCCGACGGCACTCCCACCCGCGAACCCGCAAGCCTGTCAGAGCTGAAGCATTGCATGTCCGACCATCACGCCATCTCGGAGTCGTAGCCGGCGCGCTCCCGGCGGCGCGGCGCGCCGTCAAAATGATCGCTCATGCCCGCCGGCGCCGGGGTCACGCGGCTGGCGACGGCGCCGGACATCACGCGCTGGAAGGCAGCCTGAAACCGATCCATCTCCGGACCTGTTCCCACGGTAATGCGCACCCAGGTGGGCATCACCGGCCACACGCGCCCGATGAAAACGTTTTGCTGCGCCATCCCGTCAATCACGTCTTTCGCCTTCCGCTTTGTATCCACCATGAAGCAGTTGGACTGCGATGGAATGTAGGAATATCCATTGCGGTCGAGCCACTGGAAAGTCGCCTGGCGCACGGCCGCATTCATGCGCTTCCGCTGGGGGACGAGTGGC
>DATEQM010000242.1:0-50115 GCA_035272605.1 Candidatus Acidiferrales bacterium
CTGTCCCCATACATCGAATCCATTCGTCGATGAGGGCAAATCGACGGACGGAATCATGACCGGCCAGGGACAACGCCGATTACTCTTCACGATGCAGACTGGCAGACTCGCTGCGAACAGCCAACTGTCAATTCTGACAGAGGCAGAATCGGGGGAGGATGGAGGGAAGGCTTCAGGCCGAACGCGCGTGTTCTGGCGAGCGCCGCGCGCGATCCTTGGCAACAGTTTCCTCGAGGAAGGACTCGAGTTCCTGTCGCGTCAGGGTAACGATCTCTCCCCGGGATTCGGCCGCCAGCGGTGGTCCCGAGGTATCTGACGGGCACGAGAGCCCATAGCGGGACCTGGCGGCGATGAGTTTCTGCACTTCCGCGCGCGGGAGCAGGCGTGGCCCGCCGACGCATTCTGCCGTGAGCATGATTCGCGCAAATTGCTCCACCAATTCCAGGCGAGAATAGGCCGTCGCCAAGTTTTCTCCGCAGGTCACCACGCCATGATTTTCGAGCAGGATGGCGTCGTGAAACGGCACCAGAGGCTCGAGACCGGCGCACAGCTCCCGCGTGCCCGGGGTTCCGTAGGGCGCCAGAGGAATCTTGCCAAGGCAGACAACCACCTCAGGGAGGACCGCCTGATCGAGGGCACGGCCTGAAGCGGCAAATCCTGTCGCCGTAGGCGGGTGCGCGTGGCAAATGGCGTGAACGTCAGGGCGGGACCGATAGTACAGGAGATGCATCTGCATCTCGGAGGAGGGGCGCCCCGAGCCTCGGATCACCGCGCCGCCTAGATCCGTCACCAGGAGGTCTTCCGGAGACAAACGGCCCTTGCATGCCCCCGAGGGCGTCATGAGGATTCGATCCGCGGAGAGTCTCACCGACAAGTTGCCCTGGGACGCGACCACGAAGCTGCGCTCGTACATCCATCGCCCGACAGCGCAGATCTCACGCCGGCTGTCACTTTCCGTGTTCGATTGTTCAAAATCGCTGGAGGTCGCAAGGTTCCAGGCCATCGGAAAGCACTCCTTCCGCGAGTCAGCCGCACTGGCCGTACCTCGCCAACGCTTGGCCTGCAGGCTAGCGACCCCCCGTACGAGGGGTAACTGTCAGTTCTTACAGAGCGGGGTAGCTGGAAGTGCCGCGCGGAGCAGTGCCTGGCATCGGCCTTCTCTGCACGCACTGGTTGACCGGAGGGATACTCGCACCTGATACTTTTGACAGTGTGCGGGTACAGGCCCGAAAAGCTATAGATAGGGGTCGAAGGCCGGACCGGGTCACGCCAGACGGCCTTAGTCCACAGGCATCCGAGCGGGCGAATCGCTGTTTCGGTCTGCTCGCGCGTTGGAGAGATTTCTGTCACACTAGGACGCCTTATAGGCATTCTGCGCACAATCCGGTAATGCGTTTGGAAACAGAGAATGGGGCGTTCCTCCAATCGATTGAGGGCTCGAGAAAGGCAGGAAACACCGTGAAATTGAAGTCAATGCTCCAAAGCTTGCGAATCCTGATCGCAGCATTTTGCGCGATGCTACTCGTGCCCGGCACGCCGGACCTGTATGCCCGGCCCCTGGCGCAGGACACTTCCTCGCCGGGGCAGGAAGCTCCAAAGATCCCGAATGACCAGTTGGATTCCCTGGTCGCTCCGATCGCGCTCTTTCCGGACCCGCTACTGGCCCAAGTACTGGCCGCGTCGACCTATCCGTTGGAAATCATCCAGCTCCAGCAGTGGCTGAAGCAGCACCCGGACTTGAAGGACAAGGCGCTGGTGGATGCCGTGGAAAAGCAGGATTGGGATCCCAGTGTCCAGGGTTTAGCCGCCCTTCCGGATGTCGTTAAGCGGCTGGCGGAGGACATTAAATGGACGACAGACCTGGGGAACGCTTTTTTGGCACAGCAGGCCGACGTAATGGACGCGGTGCAGCGGATGCGCGCGAAGGCGCAGGGACAGGGAAACCTAAAATCCAGCGAGCAGGTGAAGGTGGAAACCCAAGTGGTAGAGAGCAAGCAGGTAATCGTGATCCAGCAGGCCAATCCGCAGGTGATTTATGTGCCCAGCTACAACCCCGTGGTGGTGTATGGCCCGCCTGTATATCCCTATCCGCCCATCTACTATCCGCCGCCGAGCTACTACGCCGCTGGAGTGGCGGTTGCGTTCGGCGTAGGAGTGGCAATGGGAGCCTATTGGGGAGGAGGGTGGGGCTACGGTTGCGGGTGGGGAAAAAGCACCGTCAACATCAACGTTAATAACAATTATGTGAGCCACTACAACAAGACGAACATCAACAACGCCAACATCAATCGCGGCGGGAACGCCAGCACCCTGCCGGCCAATCGGGCCGGTGGCGGCAACAACAACTGGCAGCACAATCCGCAACACCGCGGCGCCGCTCCCTACTCGAACAAAGCGACGGCGAATCAATACGGCGGCACAGCGCGCGGAGATACAGCGGCCACGCGGCAGGCGAATGCGCGGCAGAACCAAGGCCAGACGGGCGCGCGGCAACAACCCGCCAGCGCAGGGAACCGCGCTGGGGAAGGCGCGGCCGCTTCCAATCGTCCGGCCGGCGGAGGTGCCGGGGCCACCGGGGCCAATCGTCCGAGCACTGGCGCGGGCAACACGGGTGCGAACCGCCCCAGCACAGGCGCGAGCAATACGAGCGCGAACCGCGGTGGTGGAGCAAACAGCATCGGCAACCGCCAAGTTCCGAATACTCCGAGCGCCAAGAACACCAGCGCCTTCGCGGGAGCTGCGAGCGGGACGAACGGGGGCGCTGCCAAAGCCAGTAGCCAGCGCGGCGCTTCCAGCACTGGAGCTTCCCGCGGCGGTGGCGGCGGGCGCAAGAAGCCATGAGCGAGGGAAAACAGATGAACCCAAAATCAGCAATCATAAACCGGTTCAGGATTCTCGTGGCCGCTTTGGCGCTGCTGGTTTGCGCCTTGGCGGGGATCTTGCAAGCTCAAACACCGCAGACGCAGAAGCACACCGCCACGCCGCCGCCCCAACAGAAAGGCTTTGCCACCGCCAAAGAGGCCGCCGCTGCCGTGATCGAGGCCGCGAAGAACTATGACCTGGCGGCCCTAAAGGAAATCTTCGGGCCGAATGGCGAGGAGTTTGTTTCGACGGCGGATCCGGTGCAGGACAAGAACCGGGCCGAGGCGTTTGCGGCAAGGGCCGCCGAAAAGAATGCGGTGATTACGGACGCGAAGAATCCGGCCCGTGCCACGCTGGTGGTTGGGAACGGGGAGTGGCCGGTACCAGTTCCGATCGTGAGGATCGCGGGCAAATGGTATTTCGACTCCAAGGCCGGGCGGGATGAAATCCTGAAACGCCGGATCGGCGCCAATGAGCTGGATGCCATCCAGATCTGCCGGGGGTACGTGGAGGCGCAAGAGGAATACGCCACCGAAGTTCACGGTAATTCCGGGGTGAACCAGTACGCGCAGCACATCATCAGCACATCCGGAAAACACGACGGGCTGGCCTGGCAAGAAGCCGACGGCAGTTGGGGAGGGCCGATTGGCGAGGGAATCGCGAAGGCCATCGAACAAGGCTACACGGAGCACGGCGAGCCCTACCACGGCTACTACTTCAAGATTCTGAAGGGACAGGGTCCCGCAGCCCCGCTGGGCCAGTTGGACTTCGAAATCGGAGGCGTGATGATCGGCGGATTCGCGCTGGCGGCGGCGCCTGCGGAATACCGCGTCACGGGAGTCCAGACGTTCATCGTCAGCCACGATGGAATCGTTTACGAGAAGGATCTGGGTCCTGATACATTGAGCGTCTTCAGGAGCATGGAGCGATACAACCCGGACAAGACCTGGAATCGCACGACCGACAACTGGTGATCCCCTCCTGGCCACGAGTTCTCTAGCTAGCATCGTGAAAGAAGAGTCCGACCAGGCAAGGGGAACGAAGCCATGGCAGGCCAGGGATTCACCACATCCCCAGCGATACCGCACATCACGAAGCTGACCGCCCCGTTCGCCCGCTTCGCCAAGATTGAAGCCTCCGGCGGAATCATTCTCCTGATTTCCACGGCCGTGGCGCTGGTGTGGGCCAATTCGCCCTGGGAACACAGCTACGAGGCCCTCTGGAATACACCCGTAACGGTCGGATTCGGACGCGTCGTCCTCTCCGAGACGCGCCATCACTGGATCAACGACGGGTTGATGTCCATCTTCTTTTTTTTGGTCGGGCTGGAAATCAAGCGCGAGGTCTTGATCGGAGAGCTTTCTTCCCTGAAGCAGGCGGTCTTTCCTTTCATCGCGGCGGTGGGCGGGAGCCTGGTGCCCGCGGGGATTTACCTGCTGGCCACGCAATCCGGCGACACGCAACGTGGCTGGGGAATCCCCATGGCCACCGACATCGCCTTCGCGCTAGGGGTGCTGGCGCTTCTAGGCGATCGCGTCCCGGCGACATTAAAGGTCTTCGTGGCGGCGCTGGCCATCGTGGACGACATCCTGTGCGTGATGGTGATTTCCGTGTTTTACACGTCGCACATTTCGTTCGTCAGTCTGGGAATCGCCCTGGCCGGATTGGCCGTCTGCTGCTTGGCCAACTGGCTGGGCGTGCGGACACCCGCTGTTTACGCCGTCATCAGCGTGTTTGTGTGGCTGGCGGTGCTGAAGTCCGGTGTGCACGCCACGATCGCAGGGGTGCTCCTGGCCTTTACAATCCCGGCGACGACATTCATTAATCGTTCGGAATTCCTGGCGGGGAGCCGTGCCCTTCTCGACCGCATCGAACAGGCGGAGCAGCATTCCGCAGAAGAGCATGACGCGGTTCATGGGCTCGAGTTGCAGTGCGAACTCATCCAGTCCCCGCTGCACCGAATCGAACACCGCCTGCAACCCTGGGTGGGCTTTTTCATCATGCCGCTTTTTGCGCTGGCGAATGCCGGCGTTCCAATTCTCGGGAACGCAAGGGCGGCGATCACTCATCCTGTGGCTCTCGGCGTCGCGCTCGGGCTGTTTGCCGGCAAGCCAATGGGCATCACCGCGGCCGCCTGGCTGGCCACGAAGTTGAAGATCGCAGCGGCGCCGGCCGGGGTGAGCTGGAAGCAGATTATAGGCGCCAGTTGGCTGTGCGGCATCGGTTTCACCATGTCGTTGTTTATCGCCGGGCTGGCGTTTGGCGAAGGGGCCCAGCTCGACATGTCGAAGATCGGCATTCTAGGCGCCTCCGTTCTGGCCGGAGCCGGCGGTGCCCTGATTCTTCGAAGAGTGAGGGCACTGCAGCCGTCTTGAATCTGCAAGAGAGTCCGCCCACTCTTGGAGAGCAAGAGCGCAAAGACAGGAGCGGGCCACGATACGTGCTGGAGCAGCGACCCGGAACGGGTCGATGACCAGCCCTTCATGATGACAGCAGACAGAATTTGACGGCTATGTTCGTTTGAGTTGTCACGCAGCCGACATCTGCTTGTTTGCTTCTGGGCGTGTTCAGATCGCATGGGCCTCGATGCCTTTGGGTTCAGGTACACTCATACAGTTTTTATCGAATCATGGCGTTCGCAAGACAATCCACGCAGCAAGGCAAGATCCAATTGTCCGGGGTCATGGGGACTTTGGTCGGCGGCTTGCTCGCTCTTGCACTACTGGGCGTGGCAATCCGCCTATCTACGGGATTTGGGCTCCTCCAATTGCTGGGAGTTCAGCGGGATGGCCGGATTCTGATCCAATTGGATCAGCCCACCGTGGTGCGTCAGATCCAGCAATTGCAGCGCCTGGAGACCATCAGCTTTACCATGGACAAAATCATTGCCGGGGGACATGACAATCCCTACCTGCCGAAGTTCCTGGTGAGTGACCGGCTGCTGCTTGTCGTGCATGGGGAAGTGATTGGCGGCGTGGACTTGAGCAAGATTCAGCCTGGCGATGTAACCGTGAACGGCCGTAGCATTTCCCTCCGCCTTCCCAGTGCGGAAGTCTTTCTAACGCGGCTGGATAGCGCAAGAACCCGCGTCTACTCGCGAGATACCGGGCTCTTCTCCTCACCAGACCCGAACTTGGAGAGCGAAGTCCGGCAAGAAGCGGAGCGACAGCTTCAAGAGGCAGCACTACAGGATGGAATCCTGAAGTCAGCGGAGCAGAATGCCCGCAGTACCATCTCCAGCATCCTTCAGGGCCTGGGGTTCGAGCACGTGGAGTTTCGATGATGCTCGAACGGAAAAATGGAGAGTTCCTGTTCCCATGGAATTGGCGGCACATCGTAAGCTTCTCACCCGCTTTCTCCCCGCGCCTCGTTTGGCCCCCTGTAAAAAGTGCCAGTTTCGCTGAACATTTCCGAAAAATAACATGTTGGCGATTAGGGGGGCTCTTGCACAGTTCACTGATGTGGCCATTTTCGAGTGATGGAGGATAGGAATCGACCAGTGAAAGGCAGCCAACTGTCGCCGATCCTGCGACTCCTGATTGGAGCCGCGTGCACAGTCATCATTTTGTGGGGAATCAAGACCGTATCCCCCGTCCTCGGACCTCTTTTACTCGGCCTCCTGCTAGCCTACGCCGCCGCCCCATTTCCCAAATGGCTCATCAAGCGTTTTAAGTTCCGCAAGAGCGCGGCGATCGCCATGACGGCGGCCGCGGTAGTTGCCTTGGTGCTGTATCTTCTTCTCTCCCTGGACTTGGCCACCGTGCGCATCTCGGCAAAACTGCCGATCTACGAGCAGCGCCTGGCCGGCCTCTACGAGCAAGTCACAGCCTACCTGAGTGCACACGACATTGCGTCCCCGGACTTCTCCGTCAAGAGCGCGCTCACACCCGCACGAATCCGCGAGATTTCCGGCGTAGTCCTGCCGGAGGCGGGTGTGCTGCTGTCCAACGGACTGCTCGTCTCACTACTGGCATTTCTCTTCGTTGTAGAAATGGTGGAAGACATTGGAGAAAAGCGAGGCCCGCTGGCCGAGAGTTTGAGCTTCTACGGGTCCGACGCGCGGAGTTATGTGGCGGTCACGGCCAAGACCGCGGGCATCAATGCCCTGGTCAATCTCGCGTTTCTGCTCGTGATGGGGGTGGACACCCCTCTCGTCTGGAGCTTCCTGTATTTCTTTCTCGACTTCATACCCACTCTAGGTTTCATGATTGCGCTCGTCCCGCCGACTTTCGTGGCGCTTCTCATGCTCGGCTGGAAGAGGGCCCTGCTGGTGGCCTGCGGCCTCATCTTAAGCAACGTGGTTGTCGATAACGTGGTCACGCCGATGTTCATGAAGCAGGCGGTGGACATATCCTTCCTCGAAATCACACTGTCCCTGGTGCTCTGGGCTTTTCTTCTCGGCCTGACAGGCGCGATCCTCGCCATCCCCCTGACCCTCGCGTTGCGAAAGTTCGTCGCGAAGAGCTTGCGGGAGGCGGCACCCGCGCTGAATCCCTCGGGATGAGTTTTCTGGGCGCGCAGATTTCCGAATGAGTGGCGCCGGCGGCAGAAGCAGGCGCCATATAAGGGCATCCCGCGTTTCGCGGCTTACTGTCCGAGATGAGCCAGTGCGGCACGCAGCGGCGCGCTGGACACCTGAATCAGACCCGCATACGGTGAGTACATCTCGAGGATCATGAGGATGGCACCCGAAACAGAGAGCGCGGAGACGAACAGGCTGGTGATGGCAGTAGCGTTCGGAGGGGCGAGAACTCCGAAGCTGACGAAGAGGAAGGTGAGCCACAAAATGAGCGCGACCAGTAACGGCGTGGAAAATGAGGTGACGCCCTGTTCGTACATCAACCAGCGAGTTTGGACCAGACCCATCAGGATGCTCAGCGCCTGCGCTTTCAGCGATTGTTGCGCGTCATTTTTTGGGGATAGTCCCTGCACCTTGTCGTAGAGATCCTCGGCACTGCTCGACTGAGGCTCCAAATGGGCGGTTCTTGTCCTGCCTTCCGACCAAATCCGATCGACTGCGGCAGCCACAATGCCGTGCAACAAGGCGCGCGCTTCCTGAGATTCCGGGCCGTAATGTGCCAGGAGGCGGTCCAGCAGAATGACCTTGGCGGATATCTCGGTGACCTCGGTGTTTTGCGTGTCGTACGAGGCTTTCGCCGAAGCGATCAGCAAACCAAGAACAAGCGCCGCCATGGTAGCGACCAGTCCCATTCCCAACTTCACCACATCTTTGGAATCAGCGCTCAAGTGATGTTCGGGCAGAACGGCGCGAAGCGCGATGCCAAGCAGCGCGCCTCCGAAAACGCAGGCGAACGTGATGATGCTGATTGCCAGGGAACTCATGATCCAACCCTCCGAGAGGTCGCACCCTACTCACGAACTGCCCTTCGGATCGCCCCACGCCCACGTTGGACTGGGCTCAGAGCTAAATCCACCGGGGCATGCCGGGCTAACCCTCCGACCACGAAACGCGATTCGAGCACGCTGGATACTAAACACCCGCCTCGTCCACGCCTACTGACAATTCTGACAGTTGCGCCGCAGTGTCCGATTGGATTGACATAGTCCCCCTCTGGCTGATTTTTGAGGAGGCTAATCATGCATGGTCGCAGATTCACGCCCTTTGCAGCATTTCTGATTGCAGTCCTCATATGGGCGCCGCTGGGGGCGGCGCGGGACGACAACACGCACTCTTGGACGTACAGCGGAGCCCATGGTCCCGCTCACTGGGGCGACCTCGACCCCAGCTTCGCGACCTGCAAAACAGGACGGGAGCAGTCGCCCATCGACATTCGCAAGGCGAAACCGTCCGATTTGCCGGCGATCGAGTTCGATTACCAGGCCACGCCGCTGCACATCATCAATAACGGCCACACCATTCAGGTGAACTACGCGCCCGGAAGCTTCATCACCGTGGGGGGCAAGCGCTACGAGCTGAAGCAGTTCCACTTCCACCATCCCAGCGAGGAAGAGATCAACGGCAAGGGCTTTGCGATGGTGGCCCATCTGGTGCACGCGGATGCGGAGGGAAACCTGGCCGTCGTCGCGGTGCTGCTGGAACCGGGCGCTGCAAACCAAACGATCGACGTGCTGTGGAGCCATATCCCCAAGCAAGCGGGCCCCGAACAGAAGTACGACCAGGTGAAAATAAACGTTGCCGACCTGCTTCCCTCCAACCACGGCTACTACACCTTCCCCGGCTCGCTGACGACTCCGCCGTGCAGCGAGAACGTGACCTGGTTCGTCCTGAAGAATCCGCAGGCGATTTCGAAAGGCCAAGCGGAAGCCTTCGGCAAAATCTACGCCCACAACGCGCGCCCCATACAGCCCCTGAATGACCGGAAAGTGCTCGAAACGAAATAGGCAGAACGGGACGCGGGCGTGCACATTTTCGTCTCCTCCAGTCCGGCGTTTCCCTCCGCGGCCATCCACACGGCCCGGGGAGGCCGGTAAATTGGATTGTGGCCTGTCTAAGGATGGGCAGGTGCGACCGGCGTGATTTTCCAGAGACCGAAAGGAGAGGTCTTCCGCCCTCTGTCAGATTTGACAGTATTGCGGCTCGGCGCCATGTGCCAGTGTGTATTTCGTTCGGCGTTGCACCAGCAATGTACGCGCTGAACCCATTGGCTTTAGCCAAGTTCAGGAGGACCTCCAGGGCGGTCGGGAAGAAAGTGCGGGAAAGCCCCACTAAAGGCAGTGACTCAAGTGCAGTCAGTGAGTTTGACGCATTCACGGAGGACAGAATGATTCAGAAAATCGCAGGCGTGTTTGCCATGTATGCGTTGCTGGTTTCCGCTCCCGCGGTGCTGGCACAGGGCAGCGCCCAACCCCAAAAGCCGCCGGCCAAATCGGCCAAGGCGCCGGCCACGCCCAACGAACAGAACCTTAAGGAATACATCCAGCTCCTGCGGGGAGACGTGCGTTCGCAGAAGACGGCCGTGATGGACGCCGTAATGCAACTAAACCTGGAGCAGGCCGCGAAGTTCTGGCCGATTTATCGTGATTATGATGCCGCGCTGACCACGCTGAATGACCAGAGGGTGGCGAACATCCAAGAGTATGCGAAGGACTACGACCAGTTGACGGACGCACAGGCAGACGAACTGGTTAACAAGGCGCTGTCCTATCAAAAGCAGCGGAATGAGCTGCTGGCTAAGTATTACGACCGCGTGAAGCAAGAATTGGGCGCAGTGACTGCGGCACGCTTTTTGCAGGTGGAGTACCAGTTGCTGCTCATCATCGATCTGCAGATTGCCTCGTCGCTGCCCATCGCGGGCTCCTGACGAGAAGGAAGAGGAGAAGAAAAATGCGCAACTCAAGACTCATGCTGATCGTGCTGTTGTCCGGACTGACGGCCGCACTCGCGGGGGCGTCACCACGCCGCCCGGAGCCCGCGCCTGTGCCGCAGCCGAAGATGATTACGGTGCCGGCCGGAACCAGCATCTTGGTGCGCATGTTGGATGGGGTGGATTCCAGCAAGAACCCGCCCGGATACCGGTTTACTGCCGTTCTTGAAACCAACCTCATGGCGAACGGCGCCGTGGTTGTGCCGAAAGGAAACGCGGTTTATGGACGGCTCGCTCAGGCGAAACAGGCGGGAAACGCGACAGGTTCATCCGAATTGCAACTGGAACTCACCGATGTCGTGGTGAACGGCACGGCCTATCCCGTCCTCACCAGCAGCTACGAAGTCAAAGGCAAGAGCAGCGGCAAGCGAAGCGCCAAGCGTCTTCTTGGCGGGGCTGGTCTCGGCGCGGCGATCGGCGCCATGGCCGGGAATGCGGGGATGGGAGCGGCCATTGGCGCTACCGTTGGAGCGGTTGGGTCCGTTGCCCAGAAGGGCCAGTCGGTCAAGGTGCCCAGCGAGACCCTGATCGAGTTCCGTTTGCAGCAGCCGGCCTCTTTTCCAGGCCGCTAGGGAGGCCATCGCAGCGGATCAGTACAGCAGATTGAACATCCAAGTTCATTTGCTGCCGACCCTATCCTCCTGGAGCTTTTGTATGACCAACAAGAATGAAATGGAGAATGGAAAATGGGAAAAGATGTTCGGTCGATCCTTTCGCCTGTGTTTGTCGCTCTCGTCGTGCTGACGCTATTCGCAACTCTGAATACGGGCGCGCGGGAAAAATCAAACTATGAGGAGTACCAGGCACAGGCCTTTGGTCAGGGCGCGCAGCTCGGGCAAACCTTCAGCGTCACTGTGACCATTTACGAGTATTCTCCGCAGGAGGACCAGCAAATCCTCCTCAAATCGTTCACTGCGGGCGGCATGAATGGCCTGGTCAACGCATTGTCGAAAATGAAGGCGAAGGGCCATATCGAAATCACCGGAACCTTGGGATACGACGTGAGCTACATTCGGAGCTTTCCCACCGCGGACGGCCGCAAGATCCGTCTGGTAACAAATCGCCCCATCACCTTCGGCGAGGCTTGGTCGGACAGCAACTCAATGAACTACAATCTGTCCGCCCTCGAACTCGATATCAGCAACGTGAAGGGGAAGAGCAGCGGCACCTTGTTGCCAGCTTGCCAGTTTAAGCTCGACAAGGAAAATGAGATTGAAATCGTAAACTTCCAGAACCCCTGGCGCCTCACGGATGTCCTGCAAAGGAAGTAAAGTTTAGCTCAGACGCGAGCAGCGATCGGGTCCGACCGCCAGGACTTTCCGCCTGCTCATCGAACTGACAGGCTGGCACAGGAAGGTGCGGCTAGGCCATGGGCGTGCCACCCTCGATCCAGCATTTGGTTCCTCTAGCTATTCTCGCTGCCGGTTTTCTGATAGGCGGCCACAAGGCGCGCCACGGTAATGGCAATATAGAGTACGCCCGTCATCGCCTCGAGTGCCGCCATGGTGCGCGCCGTGGGAGAAACCGGTACTACATCCCCGTAACCCAACGTGGTGAGCGTAATGAGGCTCAGGTACAGAAGAGAGTGGCGGGAAATCGATGCCGAAGCCGGGAGCCCCGCTTCCACAAATGACCCGTGATGCAGCACTTCGATCAAGTTGAAGACGGCGTAATAAAAGACCCCGAGCAGCAAGTAAAGGCTCACAGATGCAAGCAATTGTCCGCGGGTGATCGCACCTGGGCGACCGAGATAGGCGAATAGAGTGACGCAAACAAAGCCAAAAAACAGAGCCAGGAGCATCCAGTCTGCGATCAGCAGGTAATGCAAGGGGTGGAGGATACCCGCGAGCGTCACCAGCATGGCACTGCTGGCGAGAAGAATTCCGGGCAATCGCGCGCTCCTCTTCTCGGACAATTTCAGCAACGCGGCAACCAGGGTCAGGTACATCAAAACTGCCAGGATGACTTCTCCCAGCAGGTCTCTTTCGAGGAATGGACTAAGCATCAGAAAGAGGAGGAGAGATACCAGCAAGAAGAGCGAGTGGCGGTCCTGTGTGGAACCCTCCATTTAACTGGTGCTCACACCGATCGTAGAGCAGTGGACGCGCACGCTTGGCGCATCGTTCTCATGTGGCTTAGTCTCCGGCACTGGGGAATCCTCTCATGCGCGTCCCAGGGCTCCCTCAGAATGGGCTCTCCAGAATGTCCTCCCTATCTTTGTCGGAGACTAGACACTAAGGAACTGTCATTTCTGCCAGTGGCCCGCGGAACCTGGCAACGCCAAAATAAAGGGATGGCAGGCCCAAAGGCGCAGAAACCGGCGGATTTTGGCTCGGGCTCTTCACTTTCCGTGGGCGCCGCCCGGACTGGGAGGAGGCCCGCCCGATGAGATTGCGGACGAAAAGGAGTCCTTGCATGAACACCAGAGGACTAATTCCGCGCTCCCTCCTGCAGACAGCGTGCGTGGCCGCTGCGATGTTTGCCTTGTTGTGGCAGCTCGCGCCGAAGGCCATGGCCCAGAAACTGTGAGTCGAAGCGCCGGATCCTGCCTCAACAACGCCGGGATTTTGAGTCTTGGTTGCACTGCGAAGTACAAGGCCCGCCTGCTGCGGAGCCGCGGAGGTGGCAGTCCATGGATACGATTTCCGGACCCTCGATCCGGCCATCTCTGACAAAGGCCGCGCTGGTAGTCGATGCCGATCCCCAGGTCGAAACTGTACTCAAGCGCACGCTGAGCCCGGAGTGCTGGAGCATCCAGCATGCGCCCGACAACAGGGCCGCGCTGGCCATGGCCGAAGCCACGCCGTTTGACTTGGTCCTAACCAGCGAGAAAACCTCAGGCAAGGAAGATGTCGGTCTGCTGCGCCAGATCCGGCGTGTGCGCCCACACACCCGGCTCATTATTCTCACCGACCAGACGACACCGGCGGACGTCATCGCCTCCATGCGCGAGCGCGCATTCAGCTATTTTTCAAAGCCGTTCGAACCTGATTCCCTCGCAGACATGATTCGGTATGCCGCCGAGGGGCCCTGCTGGGACGAGGGAATCGAGATTCTCTCCGCCACACCTGCCTGGATCCGTATCGTCGCGAGTTGTGATCTGAAGACCGCCGAACGGCTGGTGCAGTTCATCAACGAGATTGCCGATCTGCCCGAGGACGAGAAGAACGCCGTGGCAACCGCCTTCCGCGAAATATTGATGAATGCAATCGAGCACGGCGGGCAATTCGATCCCAATGAGTATGTGGAAATTTCCTACCTGCACGCACGCCACATGGTGATGTGCCGGGTAAAGGACCCTGGGGAAGGCTTTTCGCTCGACGAACTCAAGCACGCCGCCGTGTCCAACCCGCCCGAGGATCCGGCCCGCCACATGGCCTACCGCGAAGAGCAAGGACTTCGCCCGGGCGGTTATGGCGTCCTGATGACCCGCCACCTCGTGGATGAGCTTATCTACAGTGAAAAGGGCAACGATGTCCTGCTCATCAAATATCTCGATCCCGGCCTGGGCAGCAAGAAGGATTGAATCGCACTGGCCTCTGTCCCCTGGTTCGGTTCCGGCCTCACACTGTCACTCGGAGGTCTCACTCAAGTCATCGGGATGTGTCAGACTGCGGCTGACAAAGGTTCGGCCGAGCAGAACGGCTGTTATTCCTGCCCGAAGTCCTTCTGCGGCATCTGATTTGCAAATGAAGCCGTTTGCGCCCGCTCTAAGAGCGGATCGAACTACTTCAGGATCCGTTTCTCCGCTCACGAAAATAATCCTGACCTTGGGGGATCGTTTGCGGATCTCTCCAGCGGCCTCAACGCCTGTCAGTATGGGGAGTCTGACATCGATTAGGATCAGGTCCGGTTGCAGCTCTTCCGCCATTCGAACGGCATCTGCCCCGTCTTCCGCAGTGCCGACCACTCGCAGCTCAGGAACTTTTGCAAGGGCGGCAACCACATAACTTCGCCAAAGTTCGAAATCATCAGCCACGAGTACCCGTATAATGCCCATTTCTACTGCCTTTGCTTCCTGCGCCTTCATAGGGGAAGTGCCTCCGAAGAGTGCTGCGTTGATCACACGCAAGGAGGATGGCATGCCGCCGCCGCTGAAGTCGTTGCTCGAAGGCAACCTGGAAGTTGCTCCGGAGCAATCAGGACACGGACCGGCTAGAGGAAGAGGAAAAGGAAGCAGAGGGAATATCAGACAACGTGCAGGAAAAGGCGTTCTGGAGAACGGAGCAGGACCTTACCGCGGCGCTTTTCCACGGCCCGATTGCTTTGCCACTCGCTCAAGAGGTGGCTCGCCGTGAAGGGAGTGATGTTTGCCGTGCTGGCCAGCTCTTCATTCGTCACGTCGATCTCAACTCCGCCTGGCACATTCACGCCAATGGATTGGGCCAAGGATACCAGGACGTGAGCAAGCCTTTGACGCGCCGACTGGGAAATCAGCGCCACATGGGCGGCAACATACCAGGCCAGATACTCCGAAGCGGTGAACAAGGTGTTTTCCAGCAATACCGGGTACCGAGCCACGAGGCCCCGGATTGTGGCACGGTCCCACGCCAGGATAGAGGTCTCTTTCACCGCCTCTGTGCTGACGAAATACACGGAGCTCTTGTGCAGGAGTGCGGCGCCGCCGAGGATCTCTCCGGGTATGAGCCAGTGAAGGATGATCTTTTGGCCCTCTGGCGTAATTAAAAAGAATCTCGCGCGGCCTTTCGTCAGCAGGAAAAGGTGGTCAGCCGGGTTGCCTTGGTTCACGATTACAGAATTGGCGAGATATCGCCGGTGCTTTGCAGCCGCAAGGATTCTCTCGAGGTCCCGCGGGGCCAATCCATCCAGAAACCGCGAGTGCAGCTTGCTGCATGTGGAGAGGATCCCCGGAGCGGCCATAGCTGAGTCTCCCTCAAGCCTCACAGAAGCCTGAGATAAAATGCTCCTGCAAGAAAGTCCAACCCCATTCAGTTCCCGCCCGATGGTTCGGATGTCCGCGCCGTTCCGTTCCGGAACAACAGGGCCCGAAACTCGTCCTCGCCCAGGACGCGCTGGAGTTCCCTGAAACCGAAGAGCGGAATGAAAGTGCAAAATATGACCACACTACGGGCGAGTAGGTCGTCGATGCGTACTTCGCGGAGCGCTCCTGCGAATCCTTCTCCAGGCACCAGTCGTTTGATCACTTCCTCAAGGACATGAAAGGCGAAGACAAGCAGTCCGAATAGAAACGCCTTATGGAGAGCCGAGTAAAAGAGCGGCTTGGCTTCATGCTTCTTGCCAAGGTGTGCGTATTCTCCTATGAGGATCACCTTGGCGATGACCAGGGCGTTGATCAGAGCAGCCCCGTAAGTGAAATACGAAATGTGAAACCTGTCCAGCAGGAGCATGCTGTAAGTCGCCAGAGCGCAAAAGAAAAAAGCCAGATACAGGAAAATCGCGGCTAGTTCCTGAAACTCGTGGGCGGCCTTTCGCTTCAGGTTTGGCCCCTGGGAATGTCCAGCATTCATTTAGCTCTCCCATCAGACCCTGAATGTCCCGTCGATCACCTTGAGCTGCCCGTTGGCATTTCCTGGGAACTCATCCTGGAACATTTAGTTGGATTTCCGCGCGATGATGTTTTCCTTCTCCAGCTCCTCCGTTACAATCTTCACCAGTTCCTTGATCACCTTCATCGCGGATTTGGCATCGAACGTATTGGTGGTTCCAGTCCACACCAGTTCTCCATTGGGCTTGGCAGTGGAATAGACATTCACCTCCACTTGCGCCTCTTTCTCCGTTTCCATATACCCCGGGGTATAGATCACTGGGGAAACCGCGCCGTAATAACCGTAAAACGTTCCGTAGAAGGGAGCGGGAGTATAGGCCTCGCCCGGCACGTAGGTCGTTTTCTGCACCCTTTTTGTCAAGCGTGCGGCCACGATTGCATCAAAATTCTGATCTCGTACCTGGTATCTCAGATCTTGCATGTCGAGGGGAGTCCCGTCGGGCCGCGGCAGGAACTGATAGCTTTGAGAGGCCAGTCCTCCCGGCCGGCTAATTGCCGCCACCAACTCGTCCTCGAATTCGGCGCGGTTCTCCGCCTTCCCATTGAGGGCCAGCACCAACATGTTCTTGAAAGTCCCGCCCGTATAGTTCGGGTTCTTCCAGCTGAACTCCACTTTCGGTGAGCCGCCGGCCAATATTGCCGGGCCGGCGAACAAAGCGATGAGCAACAAAGATGTTTTTCTCAAGCTCGTTCCTCCGACTTGCGACTTTCGAGCTTCTGTTCAGGGAGTCCGAAATCGTCCCACAGGAAGTGTAAGCCTCGTCTCGATGGTACGCTGCCGAACCGTCGAAATGTCGTACACATATTCCGTGGCACACAAGAACCACTCCTCTGTTGTGGAGAGTCTACCGCTATTTGAGTTCCGTTGATGAACGATCGCATCTCAAGATGGGGCTTCCCGATGTTGAGATGGCTGCGGGGCGCACACTCCTGGTTAGTCGGCTTTCCGGACAAGTGCCCGTCGCTCGCCACAGACGGAGTTCCAGGACATTGGGCATGGTCGATTGCCCAGGCCCGCTCTTCTCCCCAGGCTATCTGTCACTTTTGACAGTTACACCCGGCGGGCGAGAAGGTCAGGATCTGTTAATCTAAATCCCGAACGCAGCTCGCACTACACCGGACCACGCTCGCATGGATCTGAACAACTCTGACAATGGCAACTTTTGGCTTCGGTGTGATCGGATTTTCCAGATCCTGGAAGCAGAAATCTCACACTGCCGAGAGTCTCCAGTTACATCAGGGCGTAATAAAGTTTGGCATCGCCCGTGTTGTCTGGGGATAGCCGCCACGCTGTTATCAGGAGTATCTCACTGGTTTTCCTCACGGAGGCTTCGTCGTGGGAACCATGTGGTCTTAACGCATTGGCCCTTGAGCATTACCGTGGCGATGTTGCTTGCCATTATTGGCCTGGCGGGGCTTTCGTCCGCACTCTAGCACTGACATCAGCCATGATTGGGAAACTCAGAAGAATCACTCATGGCTCGGATAGGTCTGCTGGAGATAAGTCGTACGCTGGGATTCACTGCGATCTCGTTTCATCATAGGAGTCAAGATATGACGATTGGAATTGCTCCGTTCCCCGGCGCGCGCCGCTTTTTCCTCCTCGTGCCTCTCTTCGCGTGCCTCTGCTCTCCGGCCCAGGCCAAACGAAAAGACGTGGTCATCATGAACAACGGCGACCATTTCACCGGGGAAGTCAAAGGCCTGCAAAACGGTTTGTTGTATGTGGAGACGGACTATGTGTCTGGCAAAATCGGGCTGGATTGGAATCAAGTGCAGTCGGTGGAGAGCACCGCAAGCTACCGGATTATCTTGAACAATGGCCGGAGACTGGAAGGTAATATTGAGAAAAACCCCGGTCCAGCTGGGCAGAACCAAGACTTCGTGATCCGCGAAGCGGCCGAGGAAGTGCGGATTCCTTCGGCGGAGATCACCAGCATCGAAATCAAGAAGGCCACGTTTTGGCGGCAACTGCAAGGGGCCATCGATTTCGGTTCCAGCTTTACCAGCGGCAATAATCAGGCAACACTGAACGCGGACACAAACGCGGCGTACAAGACCCCGGGATGGGAGGTCGCGACCTCGTTTGATTCAACATTTAGCGGCCAGACGGGAGCGGCCAAGACAAACCGCGAGGATTTGCAGGCCACGTTCACTAAATTTCTAAACAGAAATTCTTTCGTCGCAAGCCTCTCCGATTTCCTTCACAGCAGCCGGCAAGATTTGACCCTGCGCACCACCCTGGGTGAGGGGTATGGACGCTATTTGAAACGGACCACGAGCTCCAATCTCGCCTGGCTGGGCGGCGTTGTGTACACCAACGCGTCCTTCAACACCGCGGCCGGGCAACCATCGGACCAGGATATGGAGGGCGTGGTGGGTTTGCAATACAGCTTCGTTCGCTTCAACTTCGGTGATTTCAATTCTCAGGTGCTGGCATTTCCGGGGATCACCGACTCCGGCCGTATCCGCGCGACCACGAATAATGTCCTCACGATCAAACTCAGAAACAACTTTCATCTGGCCTTCACCTTTTGGGACAATTTCGACAGCAGGCCCCCGCTAACGGCAAAAAAGAACGAACTGGGGACCAGTACTGGTATCGGGTGGTCTTTTTAGATGACTCGCTCCTGCGGCCAGAGGTCCTATTCGGCGATCAATAGCCGGGAAATTCGGACCGCCCAGAACCCAGTGAGCCGAGGCGCACAGGCGGCTGCTCGCTCCAGACTTTGCAGAAAGGCGCGTGGTGCGAATTCGGTTAGTCCGCTTGCTCCTATATGTCTCCACTATAACGGACTGAAGTTAACTCATATCGAACAGCTCTCAAGACGTCTAAACTTCAAGTTTTGTTACACACCAACCTCGGCATCAAGTCCAGTATTTGTACCTGACCGCGGTCCGCATACGATTCGATTCTTCGACGGAGTCTCCGCGTGATTCCGCGAGGGTATAATTGCACTGTAGCTAGCAACAGTGACATAGCCATGCGTTTCTATAGTCCGGGAGCTCTCGCACGCACGGCCAGGATTCGGCACAGGTTTCAGTCGGCACGAGCGGCTGCGCGGAGCCCTCGACGTACTACGTTTTTACTACGGCAGGGCCAAGTCCGCGAAACAGGCTGTGCAATCGTCTGTAAGTGGCTAGAATAGAGGGAGAAAGACGCCGCGCCCGTAGCTCAGGTGGATAGAGCGTCTGCCTTCTAAGCAGAGGGTCGGGAGTTCGAATCTCCCCGGGCGCGCCACATTGTTCGACGACGGTCGAGGCGGAGCGCGACTCCCGTCTCAGGCGGTCGAGGATCGCGCCACTCGGAAACCATAATCGGCGTATTGGAACTCCGGCGGGATACTCGAGCGCGCCGCCGTGCGCGCGACCTTGATCTGGTGCCGCCACGAGCCGCCTCGCGACGCTCGTCGGCTGCCGTGGGCGGGCCCTCGCGGATTTCGTTCGGGAGAGAAGCTGTAGTAGCCCGCGTCGTACCAGTCGAAGCACCATTCGTGCACGTTGTCGCCCAGATTGAAGAGCCCGTACGCGTTGGGCGGATACAGTCCCACGGGCTCAGGCCCGTTCTTCCAACGCCCCGCGTAATTGGGAACCTGCTCGGGAGGCGCGTCTCCCCACGGGTACAGCCGCTGTTCGGCGCCGCCGCGAGCGGCGCGTTCCCACTCGGCTTCGGTAGGCAAGCGATAGGGCTGGCCAGTCGCGCCACTCAGCCACTCGCAATACGCCACGGCCTCATGCCAGGACACCGCGACGACCGGTATCTTCGGACCGTTGAAATTTGGATCGTTCCAGCACAGCGGCTTGGGAGAACGCGTCGCGGCAAGGAAGCAGGCGTACTCCTCGTTCGCAACTTGGCAAGCAGCAAGCTCGAATGCGTCCACCCACACGCGATGCACCAGCTTTTCGTCATCGCGCCCGATTTCGCAGCCCATCAGGAACCACCCCGCCGGCACAGCCACCATCACCGGTTCGATGACTTCGATCTGGGCCTTGGGAGAGGCTGCCATGGCTTTTCCACTCACACGATTCCCTGCAACCAACGCGCGCCGGCAATCCGTGAGTCCAATTGCGCGGCACGGCCCGAACCTTACTTGTGAAGCGTTACCACTTCCGCGCCATCCGCGATCAGGGCCATCTCCGCCATGTGCAGAAACAGGCCGTGCTCCACCACGCCGATAATCTGCCGAATCGAAGCCGCCAGCGCGTCCGGATCCTGGATTTCCGCGCTCGCGCAGTCGAGAATCAGGTTCCCCTCGTCCGTGATGAATTCAGCTCCCGTCTTCAGCCGCCGGATCTTGGAGGGAAGGCCCAGCGCTAACAGTTTTCTCGCCACCAGCGGCGCGGCCATCGGAATCACTTCCACGGGCAAGGGAAACTTGCCCAGCCGCTTCACCACTTTCGTCGAGTCGGCAACGACGATGAATCTCTTGGCGGCGCTGGCCACGATCTTCTCGCGCAGCAGCGCTCCCCCGCCGCCTTTGATGAGCGCCAGCCCCGGACCAACCTCATCCGCACCGTCAATCGCCACATCAATTTCCGGGCACTGCTGCAAATCAATGATGGGAATGGACAGGGATTTCGCAAGCTCCTCGCTTGCTTTCGACGAAGAGATGCCGCGGACTCGAAGACCGCGCTGCACTTTTTCCCCGAGCAGCCGGATGAATTGGGTCGCCGTCGAACCCGTTCCCAGCCCCACCACCATCCCATCGGAAATGAATTCCAGACTCTTTTGTGCGGCAAGCCTTTTTGCGTCGTCGGTACTTTGAGCGGAAGTCATAGCAGCCTGTAATGCGGGGGGAACTCCCCGGCACTCGTCTCGATTCGCATGTTCGTTTCCATGGTCGTCCACGAACGGCGGCCACAGTCTATCTCGATTTTCTTCCCCCTGCCTTCCTTTGTTCCTTGCTGGCTGGGCGCACCGGATTCCAATGGAGATCTGAAAGCCCCTCCGCCCGCCCGAGCTGGCCGACGTGCTCCAGCGCTATCTCGGTAAGTGGCCCTAGGCATAGCTCCGCCGTTGAGCTCCGGCCTCGTCCCCGCGCTCAGTCCTTCGGCTTGTCTTTGGACTTCTCGGCCTTTTCCGGCTTGGACTTGCCCTCATGCGATTGCTTACCCTTCTGCTGTTTCGCCGGCTTTTCCGCGCTCTTTTCGTTTCTGGGCCTGTCGGCCTCATGTTCGTTCTCGGCCCGTGCCGGAACCGCGCCGGAGCCATGGAACTCGCCCGGCCTGGAGGTTGCGGCCACCGACGGCCTCCCGTGGTTCGCCGATGCCAGCATCTCGCGATTCGTGCTGGCCATGTGCTCGTGTTCCATTTGCGACGAGGTCGCGGCCGTATGCCGCTCGTGTTCCGCATCGCGCTCCTCCGCGGTCGGCCGCGCGGCCACTCCGCCGGCGCCGCCGTTGAAGCTGGCGCGGCTCACCTCACCGTGCTCGACCACTTCGGTGTGGTAGGAATTGTGGATCACCGCCACATTTACGTTGGCCACCGCACGGTTGTAGTAGAACGCCCCGCCCCGCCAGTACCCACCGGCAAAACCAACTCCCGTGTAGCCGAAGCCATAGTTGATGCCGCCATAAAATCCCACTTGCGGCCCCCAGTATCCGGTGTGCCACAGGTAGACTCCGCCCCCCCAGCCCCAGTAGCCGGGCGTCCAGAGCAGGCCGACCGCCGGTGGCTCAACCCAGGTCCCGGGAACCCAGTAGTAGCCGTCCGGGCCATACGCCCAATAGCCCGGCGTCCACAAATAACCCGGCCCCGGAATCACCGGCTGAGCGTAGACGGGCAGCACAGGCGGCCCCACGCGAACCGAGATACCGACCGCAACCTGCGCCGAGGAAGGGGAGGGAACGGCCAGTATCAGTATCACTAAGGAAGCCAGAATGACCCAGTGGATCGATTTTAGAGAGTTCATGGTTCTCACGTCTCCTGTTCCGCGTTTGTGACACTTTGGTCTTCGCCCCCGGTGCCTGGGCCGCGCCGCGGGGCAGAGTACTCTCCTTATTAGAACACTGTTTTTCAGCGCAAGTTGCACCGCCCGGCATAGGCGATTCCTCGCGAACCGGCCGTGCCTTTGTGATTCGCGCTCTGGGATGAGCAGCGATCGCCTGCCCGGGAAATGCGCTTGGCCGGATACCGGACCCCCTGCGTCGTTTCCGTTATCCGCGAGCGTGGAACAGTACCTTCGTTCCATTGCACAGGTCCTCGCTCCCGCATATCTTTGTGTCAAAGGGCTTCCCTTCATCGGGACTCCCGGCCCGCGTCGCTGCGGGCCGGCTCTCCGCAGCCCCGCCAGGCGAAGCTCGGCAACGTTGCGCCGCCCAGCTCCGCTCGCATCCAGGGATCGAGAGTGGAAGGGTCCGGCGTGGCAGCCCGCGGAGGCCGGCACGCTGCATGGTCCGCTGTCCCGTAACGGCACGCTGCCCAGCCATTGAGGTGCTCGGAAGGAGATGCATGAAGGTCCAGAATGACCGGCAAGGCGACCGTATTTCCATCGCCATGCCCATCCAGGTCTTTGGCACGGAGATTACCGGCCAGGACTTCGTGGAAATGACGCAAACGCGCCTGCTCTTCCGCGACGGGGCCGCCATCGAACTTACCCACAGATTGGCTCCCATGCAGCAGATCACCGTCCGCAACCTGGCCATGGGCACGGAAGCGGCGGCGAGAGTCATCGGAGAAGTGAGCGGACGTCCCAACGCGCGCGTCTACGGAATCGCCCTGCTCGAGCCGGACCTCAAGTTCTGGAACGTGAACTTTCCCGGCGCCGGCGAGTCGGAAGCATCCGGCTCACAGTGCTGGCTGGAGTGCGGTGGCTGTGCCGGGCGCGAACTGGCCAGCCTCAGCATGCTCGAGTGCGATGTCTTCCAGGCCACCCGCAGTCTCACTCGTCCCTGCAAGTGGTGCGAGTCGGACACGGTGTGGCAGTTGGCGTCTCATGAAGCCGCCGGAGAAAAGCGTTCCTCCGCCGAGCCGCCGAAAATGACGCGTGTCCAGCCCGCCGCCCAACCTTCCAAGGGCTGCAACGCCCGCAAGCACAGCCGCGTCCAGATGAAGATGACCGCGTGCGTCCATGAGCCCGGGTACTCGACCGAGGAAATCGTCCAGGTCGAAAATGTTTCTCGCGGCGGGCTGAGCTTCCTTAGTGCGAATGGGTACGGATTGAACTCTCTGATTGAGGTGGCCGCTCCCTACATGAAGGGAAGCGACAACGTCTTTTCTCTCGCCCGCGTCCGGAGGGTCGAGCTCCAGCCGGACAAGAAACTCAAACTCTACGGCGTATCCTACGTCAATACTTCTTCCGCCTAGCCCGTCCGGAGCTGGTTCCCGACGGCTCGTCGCGGCTCACTTTGCCGAGAGCTGAAAATTGACGTTCGTGTCGGCGTTGGCCTTGACTTCCACCTTCTTATCGATCGTGATCGGTTCGGAGTAGAAAAATCGCTTGGTCATCTGTTGCGTGCCTACGTCGAGAGTTTGCGCCTCGCGAGCAACCTTCCAGCCCTCGTGCCACGCTGCAATTTCGTAGCTCCCGGGCGGCACGTCCGTGATGCGGAAGGCTCCATGTTCGTCCGTAATGGCGATGTACGGCTGGCGAGTGACGATCACGATGCCGTTCATCCAGGTATGGCCGGCGTTGCACTTCATATCGATTACTCCCGGCGTTTCCATGGTCCGCTTGAGGTACTGGTTCTGAAAGGGAAACGGCAAATTGAAGCTGGCCGCGCCCGTCATCTGCACGGTATGGAGGATGGGGTCGCTGCTCTTGATCATGTATTCGCCGTGCAGCGGGACCAAGGAGATGTGAGGAACGTACCGGCATTGCCGCTGGTCGAGTGTCCTTCGGGATTCCGGCAGATCCATCGCCTTGCCCCGCGTGATGTCTTTCAAATAGACCACCGTGTTGGCCACGCCGCCGTCGCTGTCCACGATGATCCTTTCCAGATCCCTGATCTTCGTTCCCTCCGGGTCGCAGACTTCGGGGTTCTTCGTGATCGCCACGCTGGGAGGCTTCACACGTGGTCCTACCCACTTCACCGTGCCGGAGATTGTCCCCCCGTCGCTCACCGTGATGACGTCGTACACCGCTTGCGGGATTGCAGAAGAAGCTGCCAGGAAGAGAATGACGGATGGGCACAGCCAGACGAGCCCTCTGGAAAGTTTCATGATGATTTCCCTCCGAGCAAACGCCCTGACGTTTAGATTTCGATCGGAACGGGAACCCTCGGCAATCGGAGTTCTGAGGATATTCCCTAGAGCAGCCGCCTGCCAGACCAGATCATTTTCTCGGTCGCGTATCTGGTAACAGACAGGCTGGCACCGGCCTCCGCGGCGCAATCGCCTAACCTGCGGATCCTCTATGGTTTGCGGGCATCCAGGAAGGCTTCGGGAGGATCCAGCGAACACTGTTGCCAGAATCCCGCCTCGGAAAGTTGGCCGTCGTGCAGCCGTTTGAGGTCTGCCAGGGTTACCGCGATCTGTCCGCCGTCGGCCGCGTCGAATACGATCACGATTCCGGCCACGGATTCCCCGCTCGCCGCGACTTTCGCGTACTCCGCTTCCAGAACAGATTTTGCAAAGTCGCGTTTCTCCCGCGGCGACGACGCCAGGCCCGCCGTGGGCTCTACCGAAATGGCTCTTACCATTTTTCCGCGCAATGCCTGCCAATCCCCGGGAAACGGGCTGACGCTCTCGCGCGTCACCCGGAAAGTTACCCCGGGAGTCGCGCCGGTCTCCGCCGCCTTGCCCGGTGTCTCCGCGAATCCCTCCGGCATCTCCACTTGTTCGCGGCGTATCCAGCCCCGCGAAGCCCCGGAGATTTGAACATGCACCCAGGCCGGCTCTGCCTCCAGGATCTGGAACTCGTCCTCCGCCTCGGCGCGGAAAAGAACTTGTGCGCTCGTTTGAGGCTTGGAGTAAACGGGCGTTCCGGAATGTCGAACCGCGGCCAGATTCTGCGGGTGTGCTTGATTCCGCAGAATCTCTTCCAGGTTCTGGGCCAGGTCCCGGAGCTCGCTGGCATGCTTCTCCGCCTGCTCCTGCTCGAGCGAGGCGGCGGCCGCCTCGCCGCTCGGCGTGTTCGCTGCTCCCGGCCCTCCCGCACGCGCCACACCGGCAGGCGCCGGAAGCCCCGGCGGTTCGACTCGGCCGGAGAACGGATGACCCGGCAGTGGCGCTTCGGGCGCGGGAGGAAACCCCGGCGGAGCGGCTTGTGGCGACGGAGCGGAAAATCCCCGGGGAGCGTAACTTGGCCGCGCCTGCGTCCCCTCGGGCTCCAGCACGTCACTAAGCCTGTCGAGCAGGTCCCCTTCCAACCGCCCGTTCGATGGCAGCGTGCGATATCCCGATTTCGCCGGATTCGCGTCCGAATACCAGGCGGTCACCTTGGCGGTCACGCGGACCAGCGTTCCGCCGGAACTCGCCGGGCTCACCTTGATCGAGCATTCGTAGAAGCCGCTCTTGTAGCGCTCCAGAGGCTGCTCGGTGCTGCCCACGAAGCCATCCAGAGTGGGCAGCCGGCCTTTCGCAGTCGGGCGAATTTGGGCCAGGGCCTTTTCCACCTCCTCCTGAGAATGGGGGTACGTCCGCTCGATCCCGGCAGACTGCGCCGCGGCCATAGCTCCCCACCAAAGGAGGATAGCCAGCAGAACTGGCCCTCGAGAGCGCGCCGAAAAGAAATTTCTTCTCACGGAAGTTGCTTCACTTGGTCGCGGCGCACCCATCCACGGTGCCCCTCGGGAGTCTCCACGCCCAGCCAATAGGGCGTCACGATCAGGATGACCACTTCCGTATTCGCCGGCAGCGCCTGAAGACTCACGGCGCTATGGAATGGGGCGGCCTTGAGATCCGCGCCGGGCCCGTTCACCAGCCGCACCGCTTCGTGCCGCAGTGCGCTCACGCGTTCTTCCAGGCCTTGCGCTGCTGACTCCGCCGCAAGCAGCCGCGATCTTTCCGCCTCACGCTGGCGCGCCAGGGCCGCGTCCGCCGCTTCTTGCTCCTGGCGGTGTTTCACGGCCTCCGCCGCCCGTTCTTTCTCCAGTTGGATCTGCTGGAGCTGATCCTGGATCTCCTTCATTTCGCTCGATTCCACGCTTCCATCGGATGGGTGAACTTTGCGCTTGCCGTCCTCCACGAACACGGCCTCGATGCCCACGCGGGTTCTCGACGCGTTCACCGCCTGCACCACGTAGCGCACCGCAATCGTTCCCACGTCCGCGCTGTTCTTGAAGTGGCGCGGCGCCAGCGCCCCGTTCAGAACCTTGTACAGGGCCTTTCCCGGCCCCTGCCAGCGCCCGAAATATGCCGAGGAGGTTTCCGCCACGGCACCCCTCAGCGTCTTCTCCTTTTCGTACACGTAGGTGCCGTGCACGATTTCGTCGTTCGCCACGTGCTCCACGGCGTGGAAAACGTCTGCCTCGGGCGCCTCCAGCACAACCTCGAGTCCTTCGCTTCCGGACGTTTGCGAGTGCCCTTTCGGCGAAGCCAGCCCGGGCAACGGAAGAATCAGCACCGCCAGCAATAGGAGATGAACCGCGGCCGGTCGGCAGCCCTCTCCCCGTCCGCGGGCCTTTCGCGTCTTTGCCCGAGATGGGAGCAGTGATCCGCTCCTCGACGGTTTTCCCTCTTCGTCTGCCTTGCGAGCGCGCACGTTTTCCTTTTGGCCGGCCACGGAAGCCACGAGACACCTACCTAATCCTGGGGATTGCGCGGTGTCAACACGAAGCTTTCGTGTCTTCCTATCCCTACCACGCGGAATGCGTCCGCGCAACCAAACCCACTCCAGCGCTACCCCGGGGAAGGGTTTTTCTGCACCGGGCGAACGGCTCTGCAATGTTCTCATCTTGCCCGTTCCGGGAGAAATGTGGGGGGACGCAGAAAAGGGGCTTGCTTTGTGCCAAATTCGAGAGTATTTTGCGGGCGAATCGGGGGATTCAGAAAGAAACTAAGTCGGACTCTCTCATCCGGGCGTAAAGGGGAGGGATGAGGTTCTGGACGAAGTTTCCTACTGCTGTTTGGCAGCGCGGAACGGAGCGGCCGTCACGCCATTTCCGCGCTTCACGCGCACCGGTGTCTTTCCCGCCGCAGTCCCTCGTTTTCCTTGATTCTTTCGGAAGCTTCATTCGCCATCAGGAGGCTCTATGTTTCTACGATTGATGGGTGGTGCGGGGCGGAGTGCGCTTTCGCCGCTCTGGTCCACCGCCGTAAAGCTGACGGCTCTCGCTACCTTGTTGTTCACGGCCGCCCAGCCTCTCTACGCGCTTCCGGGGTTAAAGACGCTGGCCATCCCCGCCTTCGCGCGCAAGTACGGGCTGCCCTGTTCCGCCTGCCACACGGCGTGGCCCGAACTCAACAATTTCGGCCAGGTCTTCCGCGACAATGGATACCAGTTGATGAACGAACGCGACTCTCCCATTTGGCAGAACCCTTCCTACTTTCCGATTACCCTGCGCATGACACCCAACTGGCACCTGGAGAACACCACCAACCAGCCCGTGGATTCCATCCCCGGCGGAACCGGCACAAGCACTCTGGTGAGTAAGTCCGTGC
The DNA here is from genome assembly GCA_035272605.1 of Candidatus Acidiferrales bacterium. Lineage (GTDB taxonomy): Bacteria > Acidobacteriota > Terriglobia > Acidiferrales > UBA7541 > JOPF136. Next base: position 27,278 of record DATEQM010000242.1, read on the forward strand.
AGGTGAACGGTTTCGATCTTTCCGGCATGGACTTCTGGACCGCCGGTACGCTCTATAAGAACGTCTCGTTTTCCCTGCTTCCTTCTTCGGACAACACGGCCAGTTTCCATTTCGAAAACGCGTTCGTTCGCTTCGATAACTTGGCCCACAGCACCTGGTTCAACCTCAAATTCGGAAAGTTCGAGTTGGACAATTTGGTTTCCGAAAAGCGCTTCCTGTTCCTCTCCAATAATGGAGGTCTTTACCAGAACTACCACTTCGCGCCCTTGGGCGACAGCAACGGTGTCGGCCTTGGTGACAACCAGCTCGGAATGGAGCTCACCGGGCATTCGGCCAACAGCTACACGCGCTACGGCGTGGCTCTGCTCTCGGACAATGACGGGACCGTGGGTCTGCCTTCCAACCGGGGCTACAGCGTGTACCTGACGTTCAGCCAAGCCTTCCAGGCCGGCAGCCAGGGACTCCAGAGAATCGGCGCCTATGCCTATATCGGCCAGCAGCCCACCTATTACATGACTTCTTCGGGTGTTCCCATCCCCGGAGAGGGGATTGGCAATAAACCCTTCTACCGCGCCGGGTTTTCCGGCGACTTCTTCCTCTTCAACAGCAAGCTGGAATTCCTGCCCTTCTTCCTGCACGGTTACGACAACGTGTACCTGGGGATAGGGGCTCCGTCGAATGTTCCGCTGGCGACGCTGTGTCCGACGACGACTGTGATCTGCCGCGCGCCCACCTGGAACGGCGGGTTCATCGAGACGCATGTCTACTACAGCCCTCAACTTGTTTTCATCGGCCGCTATGAAGTCATTCGCATGGACCAGCAGGCGCTCTCCACCAACCCCAGCGATCAGAGCAACATCGACGCCTACTCCATCGGCTACCGGTGGTATCCCATCATGTTCAGCCGCGCCGGCCTGGCTTTTCACAACGAGTACTCGATCGTGAAAGGCATTGGCATCGTGCCGCTGAGCGGCGACGGCGTCGGCCTTCCCCCGCTGGCCGCAAACGGCAAAGTCTGGAGCGGCAGCTTATTCATCGGGTTCGATTTCGACTTCTAGGAGACGAGGACACTATGAAATCAAATGCTATCGTATTCGTGCTCCTCCTGGGCGCGGCGGGCCTGCTGCTGACGGCCGGCGCCGGCCCCTGCTGGGCCCAAATCGACATCAACATCCACACGGTCACCGGACCGATGGAGAGCCACATTGGAAATGTCACTGGGTATTCCCAGCAGGGGAGGGCGTACTATCGCCGCTACTGCATCGGATGCCACGGCCCCAACGGCGATGGCGACGGCGAAAATGCCATGTGGTTCGACACCACCATGGGTTTCGCAAAGCCCCGCGATTTCACCGCCGCTGTCTTTAAGTGCCGTTCCACCCCCACGGGCACACTGCCCACCGACCAGGATTTGTTCGATGCCATGACCCGCGGCTTTGTGACCACCAACATGCCGCAGTGGAGACCCCTGACGGAAGATAAGCGCGCGGACCTGGTAGCCTTCATCAAGAGCTTTTCCACCAAGTGGGAGACCCAAAAGGCCGGCACGCCCATCAACATCCCGCCGGAGACGCCCATCAACATCGAAAGCATTCTTCGCGGCCGCGAACTCTTTCAAAAGCTGGAATGTTGGAAGTGCCACGGTCCCGAAGGCCATGGAGATGGACCCGCCGCCTCCACGCTCACCGACGACAAGGGCAATCCGATTCGCCCCTACAATTTCTCCATCGGTTCCCGCTTCAAGTGCGGAGAGACGAACCATGACCTCTACCGAATCTTCATGACCGGTTTGGACGGCTCGCCTATGCCTTCCTTCGCCGATTTAATCAAACCCAACGATGCCTGGGACTTGGTCCACTTTTTGCGTACCCTGCAGCCTTTGGAGACGCCGGAGGCGGCCCTCTGGAAGCCTTACTTCGCCGCTCACGGAAAAGAAATCAAGCCCATCGGCCCGGAAGCCCCGGGTGGCGGCAACTGATCCCGGACGGCCGTCCGGGAAGGAGGAGTTTCAATGAGATTTCGACTCGCTTTGATGCTCGCACTAATTCTGCTCCCGGGGACGGCAATGCTCCTGCTCGCGGTTCCCCCGAGTTCAGGCATGATCACCGGAAAGGTGACCTATACGGGAACGCCGCCGAAGATGAAGGTGATTGACATGGCCAAGGAGCCCGGCTGCGCCAAGGAGCATGCGACAGATCCCGTCCATTTTGAAAGCGTTGTCACCGGCCCGGCAGACGCCCTGGAGTGGGTCGTCGTGTATGTATCCGCCGGAGATAAGGGCTCCCCGGCGCCCGCCCAGACCGTCCGGTACGACCAGAAGGGCTGCCAGTATCTTCCCCATGTGGCCGTGATGCAGCCAAACCAGCCCCTGGAAATCTTCAATAGCGACGGGTGGGCACACAACATTCACCCCATGCCCAAGGTCAATTCGGAATGGAACAAATCGCAGCCCCCGGGAACTCCGCCCATCATGGCCAAGTGGGAGAAGCCGGAATTCATCCCGGTGAAGTGCAACATTCATCCCTGGATGCACGGCTACTTCATCGTTATCAACACTTCGCACTATTCGGTCACCGGCAAGGACGGCGATTTCTCCCTCAAAGGGCTGCCCCCGGGCAAGTACACAGTGACGGCCTGGCAGGAGCAATACACCTCACAAAGCCAGGAAGTAACCATCGCGGGCAGCGAGACAAAAACCGTCAACTTTGTCTTTAAGGTCTTGCCCTATTAGTGCTCCAACCCGGCCGGCTCCGAGCCCGCGCCGGCGTGCAGAGGAGGTTTCCCCATGGAAACTGCTGTGGGGGTTTTCGGTTCGCGCGAAAATGCCGAACTGGCCATGAAGGAATTGTTGAACAAACGCGTGCCGCAGGAGTCCCTCGTCTTCCTCACCCGTTCCGAAACCGATGCCCGCTCTCTGGGCAAGGAGATCGGAACCTATGCCGGAGGCTTTGTGGGCGGCAGCGTGGGGATGGCTGCCGGAACGGCGGCCGTGGCCCTTGCCCTGGTCCCCGGGATCGGACAGGTGTTCGCCCTCGGCGTCGGCGCGACGGCCTTGCTGGGATACCTCGGCGCTCGTTCCGGCCAAGCTTTGGGCGGCGTGGTGGCCCACGACTCGGCCGCGCCGCAACCCACTCCGGAGACCCATGTTCCCGAAGACGCTGCTCTTTTCGTCGAAGTTCTAAAGCAGGGGCATTCTCTGATCGTCGTCCGCACGGAGTTTCATGACGTGGCCCGGGCCGCGTGTGAGGTTCTCGACCGCATGGGTCTGGGCCGGCCCGGCGCCGCCGCCGCTCCCGCCGGCACGCGAAGCGACGTTCGGCACGTGGGGGGAGTGGCCGTCGTGGATCTCGCCGGCGCGATCACCGTCGGCAAAGGCAATTTACACCTGCGCGAGGTTGTGGACGGCCTGTTGAGCAAGGGCTCCCAATTCGTCGTCTTGAACATGGCCCAGGTCGATTACCTGGACAGCTCGGGGATCGGAGAGTTGGCCCGCAGTCTTGCTTCGGTTCGCAAAAGCGGCGGTCACCTCAAGCTGGCCAGCGTGAGCAAGAGAGTGTACGAGTTGCTTCAGACCACTCACCTGCACAAGGTGTTCGACATTCAAGCCGATGAGGCCGCGGCAATTCAATCGTTCGGCGCCTCCGCGGGCGGAGCGGCCGCGAAGAGATGACCCCCGGGTCGGCAATCCGGTTCGGGGACGGCGGCAAGCGGGTTTAAGCGAATCAGGCGGGTCGGGTTCCGGCTCCGGGTGCGGCGCCAGGAACGGGAGGGGCGAGCCGAAATGGGTAAAGCATTTGCAGTCGTCCTGGTGATCATCACCATCATCTCCACCGCCATATTTATTTTCCATGGCCAGCTTCTCTGGATGCCCGAGGACATTTCCACGCATGGGCACGCCATCGATCACGAGCTCTTGGAAACCATGGCAGGTTCGGGCGTTCTCTTTGTGCTCTCCCAAATCCTTCTGGGTATTTTTGTCTGGCAATCCTCGGGTCGAGCCGAGGGCTGGAAGTACAAGATCTTCCCCGGTGGCGCCAAGCCCATGGTGATTTCGGCCATCCTGGTGGTCGGCATCGAAATCCTGGCCCTCTCTTTTGTCGGCTCCAAAGTGTGGGCCGGAATCTATCTCACCCCGCCGGAGCCCGATTCCATGCACATCGACGTGCAAGCGGGCCAGTTTGCCTTCTATTTCCGCTACCCGGGTCCGGACGGGAAATTCGGTGGACTCCACCCCGAGAAGATCGATGCGGCTAACGGAAACTTTTTCGGACTGGATCCCGCCAACGATGTGGCCGCCCGGGACGACGTTGTGGCGGCCTCCATGGCCATTCCCGTCAACCGGCCCATCTTTCTTACCTTGCATTCCAATGATGTGATCCATTCCTTTTACGTCCGCGAACTCCGGCTTCAGCAGGACATCGTGCCCGGACTGCTCATCCCTCTCCACTTCACCGCCACGAAAACGGGCAGATTTGAGATCGTCTGCACTCAGCTCTGTGGCCTGGGTCATTACGAAATGAAGGCATATTTGGAAGTGATGCCGCAGGACCAGTTCGATCAGTGGTTGAAAACGCAGGAGGCGCAATAATCGGCCGGTCCGGGCGCTGCCCTCCGAGCGCGCGGGATTTTCTTCGTGCGGTGTGAGGAGACTATGGACAATACCTTGGCTCAACCAGCGGCTCATCAACATGCCCCGCCGCAAGGCTTCATTCGAAACTACGTCTTCAGCGTGGATCACAAAATCATTGGCCTGCAATACTACGGTCTGGCGCTGGTAGCCGTCTTCGTCGGGATGGTCCTTTCCTGGCTCATGCGCATCCACCTGGGCTGGGCATCCTTCGCCATCCCCGGCCTCCATTTTCTGTCCTCCACCGGCGCCCCCGGCAACGTGATGACGCCCGAATACTACCTGTCCCTCATGACCATGCATGGCACCATCATGGTGTTTTTTGTTCTCACCAACGCGCCCTTTTCCGGTTTCGGCAACTACTTCCTGCCCATCCAAGTGGGCGCGCCGGACATGGCTTTCCCCCGTATGAACATGATGTCCTTCTGGGTCACCCTGGTGGCATTTGTGGTTCTCATGGCCTCCTTCTTCGTATCGGACGGGCCTCCCATATCCGGCTGGACCGCCTACGCCCCCCTCAGCGCGGTGGGCAAGGATGCCGGCCCCGGCCTGGCCATGGGCCAGAATCTGTGGGCCATCGCCATCGCCATCTTTTGCGTCGGGCAATTGCTCGGCTCCTTGAATTTTATCGCCACCACGCTCGACCTGCGCACCAAGGGCATGTCTCTCATCCGGCTGCCTTTTTCCACCTGGGCCTGGTTTATCACTTCCGTGATCGGACTGCTGGCCTTCGCCGTCCTGCTCCCGGCCTGCATCCTGCTGATCCTGGACCGCACGGCCGGCACCAGCTTCTTCATTCCCGGCGGGCTGGTGGTGAGCGATCACTTGCAAGCCCACACCGGAGGGTCGCCTCTGCTGTGGCAGCACCTGTTCTGGTTCTTCGGGCATCCCGAGGTCTACATCGCCATCCTGCCGGCCATCGGGATCGTTTCCCATATTTTGCCGGCGTTCATGCGCAAACCCCTGCTCGGCCCGCGGGTGATCGTCGGCTGCATGGTGGCCATCGGCTTTCTCAGCTACATGGTCTGGGGCCATCACATGTTTGTGAGCGGGATGAATCCCTTTTCAGCGCTCCTGTTCTCCGTCCCCACCCTGATCATCACCATCCCGGCCACCATTGCCACTCTGCTGTGGATCGGGTCCGTGTACGGGGCCAAGATACGCTTCACCAGCGCCTCGCTGTTTTGCCTGGGCTTCATTTCCGTGTTCATCAGCGGAGGAATCAGCGGCTTCTTCCTGGCGCAGCCGTCCATTGATACCTATTTGCATGCCACTTATTTCGTCGTGGCCCACTTCCACTTCGTCATGGCCGTCGCCGCCATTTTCGCCATTTTCGCCGGCACCTATTTCTGGATGCCCAAGATGATCGGCCGGATGATGAACGAGACCCTCGGCCAGATCCATTTTTGGATTACCTTTGTAGGCGTCTACTGCATCTTCATGCCCATGCATTACCTGGGCCTGGCCGGAAACGTGCGCCGCTACGCCGCCTTCACCGACGATTTCCTGGCCCCGCTGATTCCCGTGCACCAGTTCATCACCATCGCTGCTTTGGTCACCGGCGCCGCCCAGTTCATCTTCCTGTTCAATCTGATTTGGACGCGATTCCGCGGGCCCAAGGCTCCGGACAATCCCTGGCAGGCCACCTCGCTCGAGTGGTCCACCACCTCGCCGCCGCCATTTGACAACTTCGGCGGAAGGCAATTGGTTGTGTATCACGAAGCCTATGAGTACGGCGTTGCGGGGTCCGCGGGCGACTACGTCATGCAGACTTCACCCGAAGTCGTAAAAGGGCAATAGGGGCGGAAACGGCGCCCGAATCTTGCCGCGCCGTTTCGCTGCAGAACGGCCGGACACCTGCCGGAAGGGAGCGCACGTGAGCGAACTGGATGCGACAATTCACGCGGGACACGCCGGGATGGAGGAGTCGCCGTATGGCATTCCCTCCGGGAAGCTGGCCATGTGGTGTTTCGTTCTCTCCGACGCAGTGACCTTCAGCGCGATCCTGTTTGCCTACGGCTACCTTCGGATCGGCAGCACGAACTGGAGCACGCCCTTCGAGTTTGCGCACGCCATCCTCAACGGCCTGGTGATGACCTTCATCCTGCTGACCAGCGGGCTCACCATGCTTGCGGCGGTGGAAGCGGCCAAGGCCGGGCGCACCGCGGCGGGAACCCGCTGGCTCTGGGCCACCTGCGCGCTGGGCGCCCTCTTTGCCACCCTTCATCTCCGGGAATGGGGGCGCATGATGAACGAAGGCTGGCGCCTGTTCCAGAACCCCTTGGGCGGCTCGGTGGAATTCGGCGCGGCCTTCTTCTGCATCACCGGGCTCCATCTCCTGCACGTCCTCGGCGGCGTGTGCGCCCTGGCCGTGATTGCGCTGGGCTACCGCCGCCAGCGCTACAATTCCATTGATGTCGAGGTTCTGGGGATTTATTGGCACTTTGTCGATCTGGTCTGGATGTTTGTTTTTCCGCTGGTCTATCTCATGAACGCGCGTTAAGGTGTGCAAGGGCGAGAGGGAAACATGAGCGTACAGGGAGCAGCGCTGGGTCCGGGCATGCAGTTTTTCGTGGCCGTGTGGATTGCTCTGATGTGCATCGTGGGGGTCGAGGTGATTGTCACCTACCAGCACCTGCCTCCCCGGCAGCTCCTGGTCTGGCTGCTGCTTCTGGCGTTCCTGGAGGCGGGCGTCGCCGCCTGGTACTTCATGCATCTCAAATACGAGCGCGCCGCGCTCACCTGGAGCCTGCTCCCCGCTCTCGTTTTCGTCGTGTTCATGATGGACCATATCTGGCCGGACGCCTTCCGCCTGGCCAGCATGCGGCTGCTCTCGCGATGAGGCGGACCATGAAAAGACTTTGGCTGGTGGGCTTGGCAGCAGTCTCTGCCCTGTGCTCTCCGGCGGCCCTGTACGCCCAAGCCTGCCCGCTCTGCTACCAGACCTCTGTTTCCGCCGATTTCATTCGGGCGCTCAAGGCCGGAATCTTCGCCCTCCTTTTTCCATCCATGCTGATCTTTGCTGTCATTTCGGTGCTCACCTATCGCAGGCGCGATGACTGCGGCGAGGCAGAAACGCCCCAACCTCCCTCCGGCGGATCTAATTAACTTTGCGAGGGCCCCGACCCGGCATCATCTGTGGTGAGGATTCACTCTCAGAAGGCGCTTGGTTGTCGCAGTTCAGCGTTCGCCGCTCGTCTCGTTCGCTTCCTCGTCCTCTTGCTTCAAACTGCGTAAGAAAGTGCGAGTCGCGAATGGCGCAGCCGTGAACACCACCATCATCAGCGAAATCCCCAGCCACGGTGGGAATCCTGGCAATTGCACCATCACCAGGAACGTGAATCCCACGCTCACTCCCAGCCCCAGCAATACCAGGAATTGAGCCCGCGGCTTCATCCGGTGCATGCTGCGCGTCAAGAGCACCACGCCCGCGGCAAAGGCCAGCGGTGCCAAGAGCAGCGGCACTGGTCCGGACAGATCCATCAGGCTCCTCGGCGTACGCTGCGGCGATGCTGCCGTGAACTGTCCTGGGCCGCCTAGCGGCGCTCGCTCATGGCCTTCGCTGGCGCGAGTTTCCCGTCCGCGCCGGCAGTCAGAGAGACGAAGGCCGGGTCGCTCTTCAGCGAGGCGAATACGGCATCCACCCGCGCCTCCATCATCTCCTTGCTTCGCACCGCGTCGTAGCGTTCGTATTCGAAAAAGTGCCGCCTCAGCAGCTCCAGCGCCTTCTCCCGCTCGCCCGTCTGCGCGAAAATGGCGGCCAGGTTGTACGACGCCGGCAGCAGCCCTTCGTTCTCCCGCGCGACCTTCAAGGCTTCTTCGCCGTGGCCGTTCTCGGCCAGGAACACCGCCGCGAACACCAGGTTGTAGGAATCCTTCGGCGCCAGCGCCAGCGCCTCGCCCACGTACTTATCTGTCTTTGCCGCGTCTCCTTCCGAATTCCAGTAGACCGCCAGGTTGCGATACGCCAGCGCCAGGGGAAAGGTCTCCACTGACCGTTCCATCAGTGCCAGCCCTTTCTTGAATTCTCCTTCGTGAATCGTCATTTTGCCCAGGCCGTGCAGCGCTACCGCGCGCGCCAGCGGGTCGGCGGGCATCGCCAGAATCTTCTCGAACGTGCTTCGCGCTTTGTCCCAGTCTCCAATGTCATGCCGGTAGAGCTCGCCCAGGTAACGCAGCGGAGTCGCATCGGCCGGATCCATGCGGTGCGCTTCCGCGTAAAGCCGCTCCGCCTCCACGTAGCGCGCGCTGTTCTCCGCCGTCAGGCCCTCGCGCATCGTGCGTTCCATCCGCGCGCTTACCCCGGCATCGAAGTTCGGCGCATCAAAGAGTTGCCCGGCCTCGTCCACCCCCAGTTTCTTCAGCTCCTTCGCCGCGTCCTTGGCGCGGTTCGGGAACATGCACTTCTGTTCCATCACTTGGCGCAGCTCGGCGATGGCGCCGCTCTTGTCCCCGGCCTTCGCCCGGTTCTTGGCATCCTCCAGTCTTTCCTTCTCGGCGGAGTCCCGCTTCTTCACTTCACTCTCGACCAGCTTTTCCACCTGATCCACGCGGAGAAATCCGTCCTTGTTCTCCGCTTTTCCCAGCACCGTATTGTCCGGCTGCGCCAGCACGGCCACCGGAAGTTTTTCGCCGGAGGCCAGCTTTTGTCCCAGGGGACCCGCGGCATCCGCCACCCCCAGGGTCACGCATTGCGATGCATAGAGTGTCAGGATGCGCGAATTGCGCAGGCTGGACTTCTCCAGTTCCCTCTGGCCCGTCGGGAACCAGTACACCACCAGCCCCTCCTTCACCGGCGGGTCGCTCGCCTTCACGATCCGCCACGGCACGTGGTAGACGGGCTCGTCCGCACCGCCCATCACGCCTGCTCCGCCCATCCCGCCCCCACCGCCGCCTCCACAGGTGGCCCACAGCGGCATGGGCGGAAGAAACAGAATCGCCCCGAGCACGACCGCTAGCGCGCGCAAGAATTGAGTTTTCATGGGCGCCAGTATACCAAAGCCGCCCGCGGCCCGGCAGGAGGGCGACTCTCGCAGCTCGGAATCGCCTATCGTTCCGCAACCCGCAGGTACTCGAGCTTCAGAAGCTGTTTCCAATCGGCCGCCTCTCTTTCTTCCAGCGTCCAGGTATAGTCGTCGTTTGTCTTTCGCGCCACCTGCACGCGCATGTCGGCCTCTTTGCCTTGCATGTCTTCCGCTCGAAACGTGATTTGCATCAGGTCGCCGTCCACGCGCACCGGGCCCTGCGTGATCCTATCCCGCGCGTCCATGTACCACACCGCCAGGCTGGTCTCCGCCGGATTCCAGTAAAAGTTCCCATCATAATTTCGCAGTGTCCCTTTGTCCGTTACGAAATGCGTGGTGAACCGGATAAAGGCCTTGTTGTCCGACCACTGGTAGCGCGTCTCGATTCGCTCCAGCCCTGGGCCCATTTTGGATGTGTCTGCGGTCCACACTCCTCCCACCAGCCAGGCCAGTGCCGCAATCGGCTTTGCGGCCGGCGGCTTCGGCGCGCTCTCCTGGCCGGAAAATGCAGTCGTGGCCAGCCCGAATACAAGCGGTAGAACGAAGGTGTTTCTCATCGCTGCTCCTTGTGGATTGCCGGCGCGGCTTGGCTAGTGCTGCCCGCCCGGTGCGTTCGCTGTATCTCCCCTTTCTCTCAATTCTCACTCCTTTCCACCAGAACCCTTCCAATCCGTTCCAGATCGGGCCGAATCCCCCTCGGCGATTTCCCTCCGATGCGTCCTTTCGAGCCTTCCGGGCATCCTACAGGAAAAGCGGGGGAGCGCGCCGGTTTCCGAGAGTGGTAGCCGCCAAATTTCGTTCCACCCTTCGGGCATCGGTTCGGCGCGCATCCCGCCACCTGGAGATTGACACCCATGAAAGGACTCATCCTTCTTGCTCTCCTGGCAATTTCGACGGATCTCTCCGGCCAGCAAATGATTCCGGCCGGGACTGCGTTACCGGTTCGTCTGGAATCTTCCCTTTCTTCCTCCAAGAGCAAGCCCGGCCAGGAAATCGAGGCCCGCGTCATGCAGGACGTTCCTCTGGCCGGCAAGACGTTGATTCCTCGGGGAGCCAAACTCTTCGGCCACGTGATCAGCGTGACCCCCTCGGCCGGCGGCGCCGGTTCCCAGATCTCCTTCCGCTTTGACCGGCTGATCTTTTCCGGACGCACCATCCCCATCACGGTTCATCTCCGGGCCATCGCCTCCATGATGGAAATCTATGACGCGCAGATTCCTTCCGTGGGCGCCGATCGCGGAACTCCCCCTGATTCCTACACCACGGTGCAAGTCGGCGGAGACGTGGTCTATCGCGGCGGCGGGCCGGTGATGCGCGGCTCAGAAGTTGTCGGAAAGCCGGTTCCCTACGGCGTTCTGGTCCGCCTCAATTCCCAGCCCGATAAGCCCTGCCGCGGCGCCGCCGCAGGAAATGACCAGCCGCAAGCTCTTTGGCTCTTTTCTTCCGACGCATGTGGCGCCTACGGCTTCCCCAACATCACGATTGCGCACGCCGGGCGCACAAATCCTGCCGGTGTGGTAGTTCTCGCGGCAAGCGACGGGGCACTGAAGATTATGGGCGGCAGCGGCATGCTCCTTCGCGTGGACAGCAGCAGCCTCTAAGAGCAGGCAGGCTCTTCACGGATTCTTTGACTTCCAGGACATGCCCTGGAGATAATGCGCATTGCAAATCTGCGAGGCATAAGAGGGCCTGGGAACAGCGGATGCTGACAGCAGTAAAATACGAAGCGGGTCGCGCCCCGATCCTCGCGGCGCCAGGTCCCCGAAAAGGCTTCGCGCACGCGGGCGTTACCTGGCCCTTCCTGCTGTTGGGCTTGCTCCTTGGTCTGGTCGGCTCTGTCCCAGCGGCCGCATCTTCTCCGCCACAAATTCATTCCGCTCCCGCGCTCGCCTCGACCTCGAGCTTCACACTCGCCGATTTCGATGGTGACCGGAAACCGGACCTGGCCAGTGTCGAATTCAATCGCTTCGATTCCTCCTCGGTGCGCTACTGGATCACTTTACGGCTCACCACCGGCGGCGGACAGACGGTTGAAGTCATCGGTCCTCTTGGCGGTCTGGACATTTCGGCGCGCGATGTGAATGGTGATGCGGCTCTCGATCTGATCGTCCGGACGGCCTGGCAGCATCGGATCGTTGCCATCTTCCTGAACGACGGCCATGGTCATTTCGCCGCCGCCGATCCCTCGGCCCTTTCTTCGGCCATGGAGAACTCGTCCGCAGCGTGGTTGCCGGCTGCACGCCAGAGCCGCGAAGACTCCGCCCTGAGCCGTTCGGAGTATTCCGCGGGGGACTGCGAGGGAGTCGGCGCGCTTTCTCGCCCCCAAGAATTTCGGCATTCTGCTTTCTCTCCCGAATTCAAACTCTCTCGCTTTTTCTTCTCTTCGTCTTTTGGCAGAGCTCCCCCCGCCTCAGTTTCCCTCGTTTAAGCACCCGTTCCGTCGCACAGGCCATTCTTGAAGCCCTTCCAGGGCAGTCTGATGATCATTCGCGTTTTCCCGGTTCGGCGTCTTCGAATTGGGCGCGGCAGATGAGGTCTTTCGATGAGGCACACGTATTTACGAATTGAGGCGCTAGTTCTTGCCCTGGCTCTCCTTCTCGCGAGCTGCGGCAATGGCAAGGCGGACCCCGTAGCGGAAGCGCCCCCGCTCGCGCAGGTTGAGCACGAACAGGACGGAAGTGTGATCCAGGTGGATCATCCTGAGCAGTTTTCTCTCGCCACAGTTGCCGCCTACAGTTCCCGCCCGCAGTTGGTTGTGACGGGAGTTGTGGCTCCCGATGTTTCCCGCAACGTGCCGGTGATTACCATGGCCTCCGGACGCGTCGTGGACATCCGCGCGCGTCTGGGCGACACGGTGCGGAAAGGACAGTTGCTCTTGCGCGTGCGAAGTTCGGATGTCTCCGGGGCCTATTCCGACTACCGCAAGGCTGTCGCGGACGAGATCCTCGCGCGCACCCAATTCGAACGCGCCAAGGACCTCTACGGCCACGGGGCTATCTCTCTCAACGATCTTCAGGTTGCCCAGGACAACGAAGACAAGGCCAAAGTGGACGTCGAAACAACCGCCGAACGTCTGCGATTGCTGGGCAACGACCCCGATCATCCGAACGGCGTTGTGGACATTTATGCGCCGGTCTCGGGAGTGATCACCGACCAGCAAGTCACCAATGCCGCGGGGGTGCAAGCGCTGGCCTCGAATCCGTTCACGATTTCTGACCTCTCCCACGTGTGGGTCGTGTGCGACGTGTACGAAAACGATCTGGCCGATGTGCGCCTGGGGGACTCCGCCGAAATTCGCCTCAACGCCTATCCCGGCAAGCTCCTCAGGGGCACGATCGGCAACATCGGCGCAATTCTCGACCCCAGCCTTCGCACCGCAAAGGTGCGCATCCAGGTGAGTAATCCGGGGACTTTGCGGCTGGGCTTGTTTGTCACCGCCACATTCCGCGGCCAGAAGCAGGAGACGCACTCGGAAATTCCGGCCGCGGCGATCTTGCATCTCCATGACCGCGATTGGGTCTTCGTCCCCGCCGGCGAAGCGAAGTTCCGCCGCGTGGAAGTGGTCACCGGAATTATGCTTCCCGGAAATATGCAGGAGGTCGTCTCGGGGATCCGGCCCGGCGTTCAGGTTGTTCAGAATGCCCTGGTGTTTCAGAACACGGTGGAACAGTAGATGCTTCGAAAGCTCGTTGATTTTGCTCTGGAGAACCGCTTTTTTGTCCTCGCCGGGGCGCTGCTGCTGTTTGTGTGGGGGGCCATCTCCTTCCATCAGCTTCCCGTCGAGGCCTATCCCGACGTGGCGGACAACTACGTGGAAATCATCACCCAGTGGCCGGGAATCTCCGCGGAACAAATCGAGCAGCAGGTCACGATTCCACTGGAAACCGTGATGAACGGCATCCCCCACGTGACTCACCTGCGCTCTTTTTCCCTCTTCGGGCTCTCCGATTTGAAGCTGATTTTCGATGAGGAGGAGGAAGACGCCTGGAACCGCGAGCGGGTTCTCGAGCGGCTTTCGCAAGTCACCTTGCCGCCCGGCGTGGTGCCCCAGATGGGCACTGACTGGAGCCCCGTAGGCCAAATCTACTTCTTCACCTTGCGCAGCACCAATCCAAGCTACGACGTCATGGAGCTCAAGTCCATCGAGGATTGGATCGTCGAGAAAAATTTCAAAGCCGTCCCCGATATCGTCGACGTGGCCAGCTTCGGTGGTCCCACCCGCGAGTACCAGGTGCGCGTGGACCCCAATAAATTGATCGCCTACGGACTCAGCCTGGCCCAGGTCGAGCAGCAGCTCGCCAATAACAACGCCAATGCCGGCGGCAGCTTTATCGAAGCTGGTTTGCAGCAGGTGAATATCCGGGAAGTGGGCCTGGTCAGAAGCGTACAGGATGTCGAAAACACGGTCCTCACCACCAAGGGCGGCACTCCGTTGCGCGTCAAGGATATCGCCGTCGTCTCACAAGGCCCCAAGATCCGCCTCGGCCAGTTCGCCCGCGCATTGCACCGCGAAGACGGCAAGATTATTGACAACGACGATGTGGTTTCGGGCATCGTGCTCTTGCGCAAAGGCGCCAACGCCGACCTGGCGCTCGCGGGAATCCACGCCAAGGTCAAAGAGCTGAATGACCGCATTCTGCCTCCCGGCGTCAAAGTGGTTCCCTTTATTGACCGCAGTGACCTGGTCCACTACACCACTCATACAGTGCTCGACAACCTCTCCCTGGGCATGATCCTGGTGGTGGTCGTTTTGTTTCTGTTTCTCGGAAATGCCCGCGGAGCGATCATCGTTGCCCTCACCATCCCGTTTTCACTCTTGTTCGCCGCCACCTGCCTCAGCCTGAAGGGGATTCCCGCGAATCTGCTGTCTCTCGGCGCGCTCGATTTCGGGATGGTCGTGGACGGCGCAGTCGTGATGGTCGAGAATATCGTCCGCCACATGAGCCGTCCCGAGGCTGGCTCCCGGCCCCCGATGGCGGTCATTCGCGAGGCCGCGCATGAGGTGCAGCGGCCCGTCTTTTACGCCATTGCCATCATCATCACCGCCTACCTGCCCGTTTTTACCCTCCAGCGCGTCGAGGGGCGCCTCTTCAAGCCCATGGCCTGGACCGTGGCCTTTGCGCTCCTCGGCGCGCTCCTGTTCTCTATGCTCGTCGCTCCCGTTCTGTCCAGCGTGTTCTTCCACAAGGACGTACGCGAATCGCGTGGCCCGTTTATGGATCTCGTGAAAACCAGATATCGCCTCGTGGTTCGATGGGGCATCCGCCGCCGTTTCGTCACCGTGGGTGCCGCTCTTTTCGGTTTGTCTGTCGCCTTGTACCTTGCGTTTAGCGGCGTCATCGGTTCTGAGTTTTTGCCGCACCTCGATGAAGGCGCGCTCTGGGTCCGGGGTACTCTGGCCCCCAGCACGGGACCGAGTGAAGGTACCCGGCTCGCCAGCCAGGCCCGCATCCTGCTTTGCTCTTTTCCGGAGGTGCCGCAATGCACCAGCCAGGTGGGGCGTCCCGACGATGGAACCGATACCACCGGATTTTTCAATACCGAATACTTCGTCGATCTGAAACCCAAGGAGCAGTGGCGGCCCGTCTTTAACCAGGACAAGGACAGGCTGATCGCGGCCATGAATCGCGAGCTGGAAAAGATTCCGGGCGTCAACTGGGGTTTCTCTCAGCCCATTGAAGACAACATGGAAGAGGCCGTCAGCGGGGTCAAGGGCGAGCTGGCCACCAAGGTGTATGGCGACGACCTGAAAGTCCTGGAGGAGACCGCCGATCAGATCGTGGATACCATGCGCCGGATTAAGGGAATAGAAGACCTCGGAGTCTTTCGGGCCCTCGGCCAGCCCAACCTCAACTTTCAGGTGGACCGTGTACAAGCCGCGCGTTATCAAATCAACGTCGCGGATATCCAGGACGCCATCCAGACCGCTGCCGGAGGCACTGCCCTCACTCAAGTCTTGCAAGGCGAAGCCCGCTACGATCTGGTCTTGCGCTACCTCCCGCAGTACCGGACCACGCGGGAAGCCATCGAGAACATTCGTTTGTTGTCTCCCTCGGGTGAGCGAGTCTCTCTTGCTCAGCTCTGCAAAATCGAGGAACGGGACGGCGGCTCGGAAATCTACCGCGAAGCGAACCAGCGCTATGTGGCAATCAAGTACAGCGTGCGGGGCCGCGACCTGGGCGGCGCCGTCCAGGAAGCGATTCGCAAGGTAAACTCACGGGTTCACTTGCCTCGCGGGTACCACATCGAGTGGGAAGGTGAATACCAGAGTCAACTGCGTGCCGAAGCGCGGCTGCTGGTTATAGTTCCGCTCACCGTGCTGGCGATTTTCCTCATCCTCTATACGATGTTTCGCTCGCCCAAGTGGGCCGCGCTGATTCTCGCGACTGTGGCCATGGCCAGCGTCGGCGGGTTGCTGGCACTGCTGGTCTCCGGAACCCATTTCAGCGTATCCTCTGGAGTCGGTTTTTTGGCCCTGTTTGGCGTCTCTGTGCAAACGGGCGTGATCATGCTCGAATACATCAACCAGCTCCGGGCGCGTGGCCATTCCATTGAGGATTCTGCTGTGGAGGGCGCTGTTCTAAGGCTCCGCCCCATTATGATGACCATGCTTGTGGCCACTCTGGGATTGCTGCCGGCGGCGCTCTCCCACGCCATCGGCTCCGATTCGCAACGTCCATTCGCGATTGTCATCGTGGGGGGCTTGATGGTCAATTTGGTGATGAGCATCTTCCTGTTGCCTGCTCTTTACGTCTGGTGGGCCAGGCCGGCCGACCACCTGCCAAATCCTGAGGAGGCGGTGAACGGATTCGAATGATTTATTGGCCCAAAGAGTTGAAATTCATGGTTCCGTTGGTTTGCGCCTTGGCTCTGCCGGCCTCGGTTGCCGCGCAGGACCCGCCCGCGACTCCCGCCGCGGCGGATTCCGTGACGCAGTCCCTGAAAAAAGGGGCCGTGGAGCTCGGTGCCCTGGTCGGCGGCGGTACGGGTCTCGGCCATTCCGACGGCACGCAGTTTGTCTACGCCGGAGGCCGTGCGGGCTTCATTCTCACTGGCAATCACCTCCCCGGCTGGCTGCGCGGCAATTTCGAATGGGCCGTGGACGCCATGCCTGTCTACACCGTCCTCGCGCCCACCGGCGCGATCTACGGCGGGAGCTTCAAACCCGCCATCTGGCAGTGGAATTTCACAAGAGGCAAGAAAATCGCGCCCTACGTTGCTGCGGCCGGAGGAATTGTATTCAGCACTAGCAACGTTCCGCCCGGCGACACCTCGACGGTTAACTTCACGTCCCAATTTGTTTCCGGCGCGCACATATTTGTAAAACCGCGGCGTGCGTTTTTTATTGAAAGCGCCATCGGTCATCTCTCCAGCGCCAGCCTCGGCCCGCACAATCCCGGCTACAACATTTCGCTTTTATTCACCGTCGGATATAGCTGGTTCAAGCACGTCCACTGATCGGCACGCGGACCCGGCGGGCTGGCGGAAGAGCAGTCCCCGGCGCGCCGTGCCCGTACAGGAGCACCCCTGCCCCGCGCGGAGATGTTCCATCTCCGGTTGCCTGTCCCATGGCTCTGTAGTAGCGTTTCCTACCCTGTTCATGCGCTGCTCACCGCGCGGCTTCTTGGTGCGCCTCAGGTTTGGCCGGCGCGAGCCCCTCGATCCGCCGCAGCAGGCGCGGGCGCAACGGGCGGCCCGCTTCCGGGCCTTCTCTGATTCGTCCCGGCGACTTTCTGTAGCGGCAACCCGAGGACAGGCTCGGCATTCTTACACGAGAGGATTGCGCCACTCCGCAGCCGGCTGGTTGCCGCGAGCAGGCCTGAAATTTATGGAATTCTTCCGTACATTGCCACCAGCGTGTCGCGCCACGGCTGCGCTCGCGGGTTTGTTGTTTGCCCTGTCGGCATGTGGCAGCCGCCAGCAGGCCGCCCCAGCATCGAACTCGATCGCCCCATCCTCCACGGACGTTACCATCCCTACCGGCAGCCGCGGCATCGAGACCACCGCCGCTCGATCCCAGCCGATTGTCGTCACCATTGCCGCCCCCGGGCGCATCGTTCCCGATCCCGCGCGCGTCATTCGCGTTTTTCCTCCCGCCGGAGGGCGGATCATCACCGTGACGGTTCACCCCGGCGATCTCGTCCGCAAAGGGCAAGTCCTCGCCACACTGGAAAGCAGCGACGCCGCCGGCGCCCTCTCCGACTATCAGAAGGCTCAGGCGGATCTGAATTTGAAGCAGAAGGCGCTCCAGCGCTCGCAGGATCTCAAGGACCACGGCGCCCTCTCCGAGCGCGATCTTCAGCAGGCCCAGGCCGACTTCTCCATGGCCCAAGCTACTCTCGCCGCTGCCTCCTCCCGCCTCCAATACCTCGGTGTCAACCCCAACGCTCCCTTAAAGCAATTGGACGTGTTCGCTCCTCGTGCCGGCGCCATTCTCGACACCGGCGCGGCGCCCGGCGAGCTCTCCAAAGCACTGGACGCAGCGCAGCCCCTCTGCACCATCGCGGACCTCAGCGAAGTCTGGGCCGAAGGCGAGCTGTACGAGAAGGACATCAACGCGATCCACGTGGGCGATGAAGCCGTGGTTGAATTGGCGGCCTTCCCCGGCAAACAGTGGAAGGCTCGCGTGGCCAACATCGGCTACGCCCTCGATCCCGTGGCGCGCACCCTCAAGCTCCGTGTGGTCCTGCCCAATCCCGCCCTGAAACTCAAGCCCGACATGTTCGCCACCATCCGCCTCACCGCGGTGAACCGCACGGGTCTCGTCGTGCCCGCCTCCGCGCTCCTCACCTCGGGCCAACAGTCCTACCTGTACGTGCGCAAGTCGCCGGACACGTTCGCGCGCCGCCTGGTCACCGTGCGCCCCGTGGATGGCTCGCTCGTCGAGATCACCTCGGGGCTGGCCCCCGGGGAGCTCGTGGTCACCCAGGGCGCGCTGATGCTCCGCGATGCGGGTTCTTAGCCTTCCATGAAACGCCTGACCCTTCTGCTTCTGCACTACCGCGCGATTTTCGTTTTCGTGCTCGCGGGCTGGCTCGTCGCGGGGGCCTACGCATTCTCCCAGCTCGACATCGAAGCCTATCCCGATCCCTCTCCTCCCCTCGTCGAGATCATCACCCAGAATCCCTCCTGGTCTTCCGAGGAGATGGAACAGCAGGTCACCGTCCCCGTTGAGACGGCCTTATTCGGCATCCCGCACCTCGATATCTCGCGATCCATCAGCCTGTTCGGTTTGAGTGACGTGAAGCTCTATTTCGAGTATGGCAGCGATTATTTCCGCGACCGGCAGGAGGCCCTCAACCGCATCCAGCTCATCACCCTTCCCGCGAACCTCCAGCCCCAGCTCTCTCCCTGGTCGCCCACCGGCGAAATTCTCCGCTACATCGTCACCGGCCCTTCCTATTCTCTCAACGCCCTCAAAGCCGAGCAGGACTGGATGGTCCGCCGGGAAGTGAAGCAGGTTCCCGGCATCATTGATGTGACCACCTTCGGCGGCACCTCCCGCCAATATCAGGCCGAGGTGGATCCCCAGAAGCTGATCCAGTTCAACGTCAATCTGCCCCAGGTGATCTCCGCGATCGGCGCCAGCAATGCCAACGTGGGCGGCAGCTATCTCACTCTCGGCAGTCAAAATGCCAACGTCCGCGGCATCGGCCTGCTGCACGACGTGGGCGAGATGAAGCGCGTTTTGGTCGCCGAGCACCACGGCGTTCCGGTTTTCCTCGAAGATGTCGCCGATGTCCACGAGGGCATCCAGCCGCGCCTCGGCAAAGTGGGCATGGACGGCAACCCCGACGTCGTCGAGGGAATCGTCCTCCTCCAGCTCTACCAGCCCTCGCTTCCCGCTCTGGCCGCGCTGCGCCCCAGAATCGAGAGAATGAACGCGCGCCTTCTCCCTCCGGGGATGCAGGTGCAAACCATCTACGATCGCACCGATCTCATCCGCACGACTACGCACACGGTCCGCGAAGTCGTTCTCTTCGGCCTCCTCCTGGTCGCCGTCCTGCTCCTCGTCTTTCTCGGTGACGTCCGGATCACCACCGTCGCCACCGTGGCCATTCCCGCCTCTCTCCTGTTCGCGTTCGGCTGCCTGGTCCTCACCGGCCAGTCCGCCAACCTGATTTCCGTCGGCGCCATCGATTTCGGCATTCTGGTGGACAGCGCCGTCATTGTCCTCGAGCACATCCACCTGCGCCTGCGTTACCGCAATCCCGATGCGCCCGTCTTCGACGTCATCGCCTCGGCCATGGCCGAAGCCTGGCGGCCCGTGCTCTTCTCCGTCGCTACCATCCTGGCCGCCTTCATCCCTCTGTTCGGCATGAGCGGCGTTCCCGGAAAGATTTTCGCCCCCATGTCCGTCACCTACGTCTATGCGCTCCTCGGCGGATTTCTCTTCGCCATGGTCTTTGCCCCCGTGCTCGCGTCCTATGGAGCAGCGGGCGCGCTCGCGCGCGGCCCAGGTGAAACCCGTCTGGTCCGCTGGCTGCGCCGCGGGTACGAGCGCATTGTTCCCAGCCTGATCGCCCGCCCGGGCAGAGTGATCGTCCTGGCCTGCATTCCGCTCCTCGCCGCTCTCTTCGCCTACCGTCATCTGGGCGGCGAATTCATGCCCAAGCTGGAGGAAGGGAACCTCTGGGTGCGCGCCACCCTCCCCCAGGACGTTTCCTCGGAAACTGCGTTTCGCCTGGCCGACCAGATCCGTGCCGAGCTGCTCGCCTACCCGCAGGAGGTAACCCACGTCGTCTCGCAATGCGGGCGCCCCGACGACGGCACCGATGTCACCACCTTTAACAACATCGAGTTCTTCATTCAGCTCAAGCCCCGCAGCCAGTGGCGTCGCGGTTTGACCAAGCTCAAGCTCGTCGAACAGATGAACGCCGCGCTCCAGAAATTCCCCGGGATTTCCTTCGGCTTTTCCCAGAACATCGAGGACAACGTCGAGGAAGCCATGTCCGGCGTCAAGGGCGAGAACGCCATCAAACTTTTTGGCGACGACCTGGACGTTCTCGGGCAGAAAGCCGAGGAGATGCGCCAGGTGATGTCGCATGTCCGAGGCATCGCGGATCTCGCCGTCTTTCAGGAGACCGGCCAGCCCGAGCTGCTCGTGAGCATTGACCGCGGCTTGAGCGCTCGCTACGGCCTCTCCGCCGCCGACGTGAATGCGGCCGTGGAAGCGGCCGTTGGCGGGCACGCGGTCACTCAGATTTTGCAGGGCGACCGCAGGTTCGATTTCGTCGTCCGTTTCATCTCCGCCGCGCGCAGGAATCCGGACGCCATTCGCAACATCCTATTGTCCACGCCCGACGGCGGCCGTGTCCCCCTCGGCCAGGTAGCCAAAGTGGAGTCGCGCGAAGGCGCGTTCATGATCTTCCGCGAAAACGGCCGCAGGTACATCCCCATCAAGTTCAGCGTGCGGGGAAGGGATCTGGTCGGCACCATCCAGGAAGCGGAGCAGCGCCTGGCCGATTCCGTTCATCTCGACCGCGGCTACCACTACGAGCTCGCTGGCGAATACGACAGTCTCAAGACCGAGGAGCGCCGCCTTGCCTTCATCGTTCCCGTGAGCCTGCTCATCATCCTCGGCCTGCTCTACATGCTCTTCAATTCCTTCCGCCGCGCCCTTCTCGTGCTCCTCATCCTGCCCTTCGGGGCCATTGGCGGCCTGTTCAGCCTCTGGCTCACCGACACTCCCTTCAGCATCTCTGCATCGGTCGGTTTTGTGTCCGCACTGGGCGTCGGCACTCTCGGCGCTTCCGTATTTCTTTCCGGCATCGAGCGCCAACTGGGTCCCGGGGTGAAAATCCAGCAGGCCATTCGCCACGGCGCCATCTTGGAGCTCCGGCCGGTCGTGCTGGCCTGTCTGGCCGCCGGCTTGGGGTTGTTGCCCGCCGCAATTTCTACCGGCATCGGGGCGCAGGCGCAGCAGCCGCTCGCACGCGTGGTCGTCGGGGCCATGATCACCACCCCGCTCGCCATCCTCTTCGTGATTCCCGCCGTAGCCCGCTTCTTCTTCGATTCCTCGGAAGATTTTCTGCCCTAGCCTGAGTTGTTCACCAGCTCTGGGCCCGGAGAAGCGCCCCGCCTGGTTGCCGTTTCGCTCAGTGCAGTCCCCACTCCAGCTCGTGCCGCGGGTATGTGAACCTCGAGTTGCGTGCGTAGCCGAGGAAGTTCAGGATTTGCGTCATGCCGTCGCGGTATCCCAGCAGGATGGCCTCGCGCGTGCGCTCCCGGTTGAAGTCCAGCGCCGCTCCCGGAAGCGATTCCTGCGGACAGATGGGAATGGCCTTCACGTACCGGTACCGCCGCGCGCCCAGCACGATTTCAATCTCCTCGGGATGCAGGCCGTTCTTTTCCGCCGCGCGCTCGCAGGTCACGTTAAAATTCGCCGCGATGCGCAGGTCGTTCACCAGCGTCTGCCGCATCAGGATGTCCACTGCGGAAAGCCCCACGTCCACAAACGTCTTCAGCTTTTTTCGCCGGCCCACGAGCGAGTCCATCATGATCAGAAACACCACGTCCGCTCCCAGCCGCACCGCCGGCCGCAGCGGCTGGTTGGCGCACAATCCCCCGTCCGAGTACAGCCGCCCGTTCAGCAGCATCGGCTCAAACGCCAGCGGCAGCGCCGACGAGGCTACTACTGCGCCCACCAGGTCCGGTGTTTCCACCACCAGCGACCGCACGAAATCCGCATCCGCTCCCCGCTCCGCCGCCAGCTTCTCCCTCGGCGTATTCGAGAAGAACACGGGATCCCCTGTCTCCAGGTCCGTCGCGCTGAAGATCACGTGAATCGGCGAGGCTCGCAGCTTTTCCTCCGAAAGCCGTTCGCGCACGAACCGCGCCCGTTCGTAATTCGGAAAAAGCCCCGGCCGCAGCGGCAGCCGCAGCAATTTGTGCATGAACCCGCTCAGCGGCGTCCGCCAGAACCTGCGCGAGAGCAGCAGCAACACCACCACGGCGACGAATCCGGCCGCTCCCCCCGGGTACAACCGCACCAGCGCCCCGAAGTGCTTCACGAAATTCAATTCGTCCAGCAGCGCCACGAAAAAAATCACCAGCACTGCGTTTCCCAGCAACGAAAGCGCCGCCCTCCGCCGCTGGATTTTGAAGGTTTTTCGCGCCAGCACGCTGCGCGCAATGAAGGTGACGTACGGCAAATGGTCGTACAACAGCAGCATCACCAGCCCGGC
>DATEQM010000243.1:0-2390 GCA_035272605.1 Candidatus Acidiferrales bacterium
GTGTCGCGCGCCGGGCTATGCGCCGCCGGAGGTCATCGCCCGGTCCCTGCGCCCTCCCGCTCCCATCACGTGATTCCCCCACCTCCCAAGGATACGACGGAGTCACCCGCAGGTCACTCGATTGGTGGTCCGTGGGTTGCAGACGTTGCCGCGCAAAAAGAGGCGCGAGCAGAGGCTCAGACCGTGCACTCGCCGGAGCAGGCCGGTTGACGCGTCCCCCTAATTAGTATATATACGCTAATGCGTTTTCGTGGAGCGCCCGCAAGGCCCTCGGCAACTTCGAGAAGCACGGCGTATTCTTCGAGGAGGCAACGACCGTTTTCAATGATCCCGACGCGCTGGATTATGATGATCTGGAGTATTCGCTCCTCGAGCCGCGCTCGCCAAGAATAGGGTTCTCCCTCTCAGGCCGCATTCTATTTGTGGTTTATACGATCCGGAGGCGCAAAGATGGCCAAGAGACAATCCGCATCATCAGCGCGCGCCAGGCGACTCGCAGGGAACGCCAGGCATATGCCGGATAGCCGGCTCGGTCTGATCGATATCCCGGAGGCCACCGGCGAGCAGCTCCGCCGCGCACGGCGCGTGGGCCGGCCCGTCACCGGCAATGCGAAGCAGCTGATCGCCATCCGCATCGCCCCGCGGCTTCTCGCCCAACTCCGCCGCCTGGCTGCCAAGCAGTCGAAGCCCTATCAAACACTGATCCACGAGCTTTTGGAACGAGCTGCCAATCAGAACGTGGCCTGAGCTTCCGGCCCTGGAAGATGGGGTCCTGGTGGTTGAGTGGACCGGCACGCCGCTTCGCTGGCCCGCCTCCTACTCGTCACTGAAGCGGCTTTCGCGCTCCGACCTGCTCTCTACTCCGCGCGCAGAACGGAGCGCGGGTCAATGCGGCTGGCACGTCTCGCCGGGATGTAGCACGCAAGAAATGCAACGCCGGCCAGGAGCGCGCTGACTCCGAGGAACCGAAAAGGATCCGCGGGCGTGGCCGCTGCCCGCTATTCGTGGCACCCCCCGTCGGAAGGCGCGGTTGCGTCGCCCGTGGCCACAGGCAGCGGCGCCAGTTTGTATTTCTCGAGTAGCGCATTTACGGAAGGCACTGACTGCGCGTTGATCTCCCGCCACTCGGCCAGATCCTTCTGGAGCGCCTGGCAGGACTCTGTCACCGCGGCTAGGACTTCCGCGGTGGGCGCTGCGTCGCCGCTCTCCACCATGTAGTAGAGGCGGGCCAGGTCGCGGTTCACCGGCCCCAAGCCTGGCGCGGTGCGCGTGCCGTTCTGTGCGGTGCCCACTTTTGCGTCCAGCTCCTTGGCGGCGGCGCCGGCATCCTTGGCTTGCGCGTTTTCCGCAAGGCTCTTCTGCCGGCCGGCCACCGCCTCCCGCAGCGTTGCAGCCGCTTCATAGGCTTCACAGCTCGCTGCGAGGCTCGCGCCGATTGCCTTCGCCGCTTCCGACTGTTGCTCGAGGTCACTCTGCGAAACCTGGACGCGCGGGTCCAGCGTCACCGTGAGCGGCTGCTTCATCGATACGCCGTCGGCAATCAGCGTGACTTCATATTTCCCCGGCACGATGATTGGGCCGAGCGTGGCCTCGGGCGGCGTTTCACCGACAATCGCATTCTCGGTGAGCGTGTATTCCGTGTAATCCAGAATATTCCCGTAGTAGCTGTACCGCAGCACCTTCGGCGAATCGTAGCGAAGGTCCCACACAAAACGGTTTAAGCCGGAATTCGTCGTCAGCACCGCGAGCGGACGGAACCAGTAGTCCGGCACGTTCTTCGGGGAATTGTCCGGGGTGGGCGGGACGCTCGAAAACCGCCTTACCAGCTTTCCCCGGGCATCGCGAATCTCGAGCGTGAGTTCTCCCTTCGGCGCCGCTGGCAAATAGTAGTTCAGGATCGCCCCATCGGGCGGATTTTTCCCTGCCGGGATTTCAGGCGGCAGCGGCGTTTCCTGATCGTTATCCCAGCGCACGCGTATCGCCGGAGCCGGGCGCAGCAAATGCGCATTCGCGCCTGCAGTCTGCTCGCCGGCCAGGCGCAGTGGCGACAGGTCGTCGAGAATCCACAGCGACCGCCCGAAGGTCGCTGCCGCCAGGTCGTTGTCGTGAACGGCCAGATCGCGCACCGTCGCTGCCGGCAGATTCAACTGCAGCGACTGCCAGTGGTCTCCGTCGTCGAACGACACGTACACCCCATTATCCGTTCCCGCGTAGAGCAGCCCTTTGCGCACCGGATCTTCCCGCACCACCCAAACGTGCCATTCCGCGGGAAGACCCTCGGTGATTTTCTGCCAGCTCTTCCCGCCGTCATGCGTCCGGTAAACGTAAGGACCCACGTCTTTCGAAACGAAAACGGCGGCATACGCCCCGCCGGCATCGTGATGCGAGGC
>DATEQM010000244.1:0-4711 GCA_035272605.1 Candidatus Acidiferrales bacterium
CCGTGATCCATCGCCGCAACGAATTCCGCGCCTCCAAAATCATGCTGGACCGCGCGCGGCATAACGAAAAGATCCGCTTCCTCACGCCCTACGTAGTGGCCGACGTGCTCGACGCGGCCAAGGGCGCTGTGGAAGGCGTGCGCCTGCGCCAGGCCGGGAACGGCAAGACCATGGATCTAGCCACGCACGGCTTGTTTGTGGCCATCGGCCACGAGCCCAACACCAAAGTGTTCCGCGGCCAGCTTGAAATGGACGCGGCGGGCTACCTGGTGGCCAAAGACGGCGCCAAATCGAGCGTCGAGGGCGTGTTCGTCGCCGGCGACGTGCAGGACCACGTCTATCGGCAGGCCGTCACCGCCGCCGGCTCCGGCTGCATGGCCGCCATCGAAGCCGAGCGCTTCCTGGAATCCGCGGAGTCGCCCCACTGAGTCCCCCGGACCCCACTCCGCCGCACTTCCACATTGGCCGTCCGGGAGCTCGTATCGCCGCCATCCGAGCTGCGCATTTTCCGCGCGGCAGCCGTCCATCCGCCGCAGCGGGCCGATGATCCGCGCCACGCTCATCGCGCTCTCGCAGAACCGCGCCGCCAAGCGTTTCGTGCTCTCCAATTCCCTGGCGCGGCGCACCGCGCGCCGATTTGTCGCCGGCGAAGAGTTGGACGACGCCCTGGCCGCCGCCCGAGCCTCGAACGAAGCGGGTCTGAAAGCCACCCTCGACTTCCTGGGTGAAAACGTGGCCTCGCGCGACGACGCCGTGCGGGCCCGCGACATGTACCTGGGCGTCTTCGACCGCATCGCCCGCGAAAAGCTAGACGCCAACGTTTCGCTCAAACTCACGCAGCTCGGCCTCGACTTCGCCTCCGATTTCTGCCTCGAGCAGATGCTTCCGATCGTGAAGCATGCCGAATCGCTGGGCAGTTTCGTGCGCATCGACATGGAAGGCTCGGCCTACACGCAGCGCACCATCGAGATCGCCCGCACCCTTCGCGAGCAGTCGCCCGCTGTGGGAGCCGTGATCCAGGGCTATCTCCACCGCAGCGAGCAGGACGTGCGCGCGCTCGCGGCCATCGGCTGCCGCATCCGGCTGTGCAAAGGCGCGTACCTGGAGCCCCCGGAAATCGCCTTTGCGGAAAAGAAGGACGTGGACGCGAATTACGTGAAATTGATGCAGATCCTGCTGCCCAGCGGCGCCTATCACGCAATCGCCACGCACGATCCCAGGATGATCGCCGCGACCAGGGAGTTCGCCGAAATGCACTCCATCGCCAAGGACAAATTCGAATTCCAGATGCTCTATGGGATCCGCCCGGACCTCCAGCGCCAGTTGATCCGCGACGGCTACGGCATGCGCGTCTACATTCCTTACGGCCGCGACTGGTTTCCCTACTTCATGCGCCGACTGGCCGAGCGCCCGGCCAATCTCATGTTCGTGGCGCGGAATCTCTTCCGCTAAGGCCGTCCCAGCCCCATTCACATCTTCCGGCAAATCGTAAATCCATCCCGCAGCGGCACCATCGCCGCGAATAGTTCCTTCGACGCAAAGACCATGCGGTTGAACTCCTGGATCCCGCGCGTTTGCGCGTCGCCCCGCTTCGCCTTGCGGGCCGCGCGCCCGCTCCACAGCGTGTTGTCGGTGAGCAGCAGCCCGCCGCGGCGCACGCGCGGCAGCGCCAGCCGCAGGGTGTCCGGATACTGCTCCTTGTCCACATCAATGAAAATGATGTCGAATTCACCAGCCGTTTCCGCCAGCTTCTCCTGGGCCATGCCCACGTGGACGTGGATGCGCCCCGCCATCCCCGCGCGATGGAAATACGCTTGAGCGCGCCGCGCGTTTGCTGCGCTCCCGTCGGCGTAATGCACCTCGGCGCCCTGGCCCGCCGCCCGCGCGAACCACAGCGTGGAATAGCCGATCGCCGATCCCATCTCGAAGATGCGTTTCGCCCCGGAGAGCTGAGTGAGAAGGTAAAGCAGCCGTCCCACGGCCGGCCCGACGATGGGCACATCCTTCCGGTCCGCGTAGCGCTCCATTTCGCGCAGCACGGGATCGCTTTTCGGCAGCAGGCCATAGAGATATTTCTCCACGGCAGGCTGGGTGATGTCTTTTGCGCTCCACATGGCGTCGTGGCTCTCCGTTCCCACGTGTAGCGGCAGCCCGCCACGGCGGGCCGCCACTCTTTTCCTGTATTCCCCGTTCCTACCCCAGTGACCCACCGGGCTTCAACTCGTGAATCTCCAGCCCGGCGATGTCCTTGGTCATCTCCCGCACGTGAGCGGGACGCCCAGTGAGCGGAGGAAACGTCCCGTAATGCATCGGCAGCAGGTGCTTCACGTTGAGCAGCCGGATGGCCATGGCCGCCTCGCGCGGCCCCATCGTGTAGAAGTCGCCGATGGGCAGGCAGGCCACCTCGGGCTGATAGAGCTCCGCAATCAGCTTCATGTCGCCGAATACGCAGGTGTCGCCCGCATGGTAGAGGTTCAGCCCGCCGGGCAGCCGGACAATAAATCCGGCGGGTTCGCCGACATAGACAAATTTCCCGCCGTCGCTCACGCTGCTGGAATGGAATGCGTTCGTCATGGTCACTTCCGCATCGGCCACCTTCGTCGTCCCGCCTTTGCTCATCCCCACAACGTTTGCGGCGCCCTTCGATGCCAGCCACAGGCTCAGCTCGTAGATGCACACGATGGCCGGATTGTGCTGCCGCGCCAGCTCCAGCGCGTCGCCCACGTGATCGCCGTGGCCGTGCGTCAGCAGGATGGCGTCCACTCGAGGCTGCTTTTTCTCGTTCTCCGGGCACAGGGGGTTCCCGTTCAGGAAGGGATCAATCAGCACCACCTTCCCGGAAGCCGTGGTGATGCGGAACGCGCTGTGGCCCAGCCAGGTGATTTTGTTTCCTCGCGTATTGAGCATGGCGATTCCCTCCGCAATTGCAGTGAAATTCTACAGCATCCATGCCGGGAAAGCAGGGAGCCGCGGAAGCAGGGAACGGAGGATCCAGGGAAGGAGAAGAGCAAAACCAAACAGCCGGACCGAGCTCCCGCCGCCTACTTTTGCGCCGAGGCCGCCAGTAACTGCTCGATGGCGGTGACAAAAACCTGCCGCGGCTGCTCGCCAATAATCTGTCCCACCAGCCGCCCGTCCGGAGCGTACAGAAACGTGACCGGCATCGTTCCCGTCCATTTCGGATTCACCCGGTTGATGAATTCCTCTTCCTTCCCCGGTTTTTTCCGGTAGCTGAGGAACACGGGATGCGTTTTGGCCATGAAGCGCAGGGCCAGCGATACCTCGGCGTCGTCATCCATGTTCATGCCGAACACCGCCAGGCCTTTCGGTTTGTACTGCCGCACGAGCTCGTTGACCATCGGAAATTCGTCGCGGCAGGGTTCGCACCAGGTGGCCCAGAACGTCACCATGAGCGGCTTTCCGCGCCTCTGCGCCACCTGCGCCAGGTAGCCCTCAGCGTCAACCACCTCGAACGTTTTCTGGGCCGAAGATTGCGCGGCCCTCTTCGCGGGCGCGCCCGAAGAGCCCGACGCACTGCCGGAGCCGGAAGCGCTCTGCCCCCGGGCCGTCCCCGGGGCAATCGCGCCGATCGCCAGCGCTCCCGCCACGAGTGTGGCCGCCAACAGCGGCCGGTGCATCACCGCGCCGCTCACTTTTTCCCTTGCATAGGTCCGTGTCATGGGTGGCCTGTTGTTCCGCCCGCATCCGGAGAAGCACATCACCCGCGGGCCGTTGTCCTACGACCGCGGCACGCGTTTGATCGTGCAGCCGAAGGCCTTCGTTTCCGTCACCGCGATCGTTCTGCCGGTGGCGACGGCCTGGAGCGCGTCCGTCAGGTCGCGCTTGGAAATCGCCGTGGGATCTCTGCTGTCGTCAATGCGGCCGTGGTAGCGCAGGGTTCCAGTCGCGTCGAACAGATACGTCTCTGGCGTGAACGAAGCGCCCAGCGCATCCGCCAGCCGGTTGTCGTTGTCCTTCAGAATGGGGAACGTGAGGCCGTGCTCGCGCGCGTGCGTCTCCACCGCCTCTGCGGTTTCCGCACGGTTCGAGTTGATCCCCACGACCCCGAACCCGCGCGCCTTCCACTCCTGAGCCAGCGCTTCCATCCGTTGGTTGTAGGCGTTCGACACGGGGCATTGCACCGAAACGAAGATCACCAGGATACCGTTCTTATTGGCATAGCTCGCCAGGTCTGCGGTCTGCCCGGTAAGCGTGGTCAATTTGATCGCCGGCATCCTGCTGCCGATGGGCGGCGCCGCAGGCACGTTTCCGTACGTTTGCTGCGCCGCGGCCACGCCGCACCCCAGCGCCATGAGAGCGATCAGAGCAAATCCGCGATGTTGCATCGTCCTCTCCTGCTCGGAAGGTGTATTTTGGGCGGCGCTGCCACGCGCTGCTGCACCTGGTCCGCCGCCTTCCTTATAGACGCTTTTCCCCTCACAATTGTATACAGCTTTCTCCACCCGCGGGAGATTCCGGGCCGGTAGAGGGGTCTCGGCGCTCCCCGCAAAGTTGTTTGCACCCGGCTTTGATGATATAAAAAAGGAGGCAAAGCGGAAGTGATGCTCGCCCGATTGCGGGCGCGCCATTCTGGACGAGGAGATTTTTCGATGGCCTATGTAATCGCGGAACCCTGCATCGGCACCAAGGACACGGCCTGCGTGGACGTCTGCCCGGTGGACTGCATCCACCCGCGCAAAGACGAGCCCGC
>DATEQM010000245.1:0-9034 GCA_035272605.1 Candidatus Acidiferrales bacterium
ACGCACACCGCCGCGCGCGTCGATCGCCTCGAATTGCTCCGCCACACCCGCGCGCACACCGGCCAGCTCATGATGCTGTTCGACGATCCCGGCGCCCGCGTCACCTCTCTCCTCGCGCACGCGATGCGCGCTGCGCCCGAAAACGAAGTGAAAGACGAGTACGGCGTCGTGCACCGCCTCTGGCCGGTCAGCGACCCGGCAACAATCGAATCCTGCGTTCGAGCCATGGCCGACCGCAAGCTGCTCATCGCCGACGGCCACCACCGCTACGAGACCGCGCTCGCCTACCGCGATGAATCCCGCGCGCGCGGCGCCGGCTCCGCCCCGGACGCGCCCCACGAGAAAACTCTCGTCACCCTCTTCCCGCTCCAGGACCCGGGCGTCCTGGTGCTGCCCACGCATCGCACCGTCGGCGGCCTCCCCAATTTCGATTTCTCTGCCTTCCGCAAATCCCTCGAAAGTATCTTCGATTGGTACGCCTATCCCTTTGCCGCGGGGAACGAACGCGACGCCGCGCTTCGAGACTTCCGCCACGATCTCGCCGCGCGTGCCAGGGGCGAATCCGGAAGGCGGGTGATCGGGGTATACGCAGGCGGCAGGGCTTTCTTCCTTTTCGTGCTGCGGCAGGACGCGGACCTGGACGCGCTGCTCGCGCGCGTTCCCCCGGCCCAGCGCTCGCTCGACGTCGTGCTCCTCCACCGCCTGCTCCTCGAGGGCAAACTCGGATTGACCCCCGAGGCCGTCGAGCGCGAGAAAAACATCAGCTACGATCGCGAGATTCCGGAGGCGCTCGCTGCCGTGGATGCGGGCACCGCGCAGTTCGCCTTCCTGCTGAACGCCGCGCCCGTTCGCCAGGTCTACGACGTGGCCCTCTCCGGCAACGTGCTCCCGCAGAAGTCCACCGACTTCTATCCGAAGCTGCTCAGCGGCCTGGCCATCTACCGCCTGGACGGTTGAACCCGATGCCATGCCATAGCACCAGCCCGCTTGCCGGCAGCGGAAGCGCGCCTCTTCTCGCAGCCCGAAAACAAATGCGCGCCGACCCCGCTCAACGCGGCCGGCGCGCACGATCCCTTGGGGAGTTTTACTTCGCGAAGCTCTGAACGGCGGCGGCTTCCGAATCGAACACTTCAAACACCGTCAACAGTTTTGTGACCTGCAGGACTTCCTGGAACTTCTGCCCCAGGTTGGAGAGCTTCATCAACGCGCCGTGATTCCGCGCGCTGTGGAAGGCCGCCACCAGCGTGCCCAGGCCCGCGCTGTCAATGTACGTGACGTTGCCCATGTTCATCACGATCTTTCGTTTGTCTTCCGCCAGCAAACTCTTCATGCGCTCGCGCAGGGCGTTCGATTCCTCGCCCAGGATGATCTTGCCCTCGAGCACCAGCACGACTACGCCGTCAGCATCCTTGCTCGCAATCTTCAGTGGCACGTCTCGAACCTCCCTTCCGGTTTATTTCCCCGGCAGCGGCCGGATTCCGCGTCCACCCGGACAATCGTTCCCCCGCCGCGGCCCTGTCGGCCGCTCGCGCCGCAGCTTCCCCGGCGCGGTTTCCCATCAGTAGTAGTCCGAACACGACATATAGTAACCGCAACGCCTGCAAACCAACTTGCACTTGTGCGGCTCGAGCGGCGCGGAGCACGCCGGACAATACTCCGACGCTTCTCCCGCTGCGGGCGCTTCTAGCTTTTCTTCCCGGCTTCGGCAGGTCTCGGAAAGCCGCCCGTCTTTCATAAGGCTCCGTGGTTATAACACAACCAGCGCCCAGCGGGAAGTGCAACCCTTTTTCCCAGGCCGGGTTTCTTTTATGCCATACGAGGCCGCCCGCCGAAACGGGCTCCAGCGCCGCATCCGGGGATGACAATGAAACGGGGGAGGCGTAGACTGCATCCATATTGGCAGGGAGAGGTCCCGTGGGCAGGAAGACCGCAGTCGTTGCCGCCCTGATCGGTCTCTCGATCCTCCCGGCGCACGCGCAGTCCCGCGCCGGCGCTCGCGCTGCGGCCATTCATTCCGCGGTTTCCGCACATCCGGTTCGGAGTACCCCCTCGGTCATACCGCCTCGTCGCGTGCCGACGCAGAACCCTGTCGCCACTCCCAATTCCGGCCTCACGGCGACCTATTTCTACGCCGGTTCGGTGCAGGACCTTTTCGGTTATCCCGTCCCCGGCCTCGGATTCGACTATTCGGATTTGGCGGCCATCAACGCCTCGCTCGGCGTGCGCGCGATGATTGATCCCGTGACCCAGTATGAAGTTGCCCTGGCGCTTCGCCTGCGCCGCGCCACCGCGGGTGCCTCTCCGTTCTTCTACTCGCCGTTCGGCGCAACGCCCATTGTCGTGGAGACCCCGATGGCGGTAGCGCCTGCCGATCCAGCCCCGCAGCAGCCCATCATCGTCGTTGTCCCGCCGGCCGAGGCGACGGCGCCCCCGGACCCGCCTGTTGCCGAGGAGCAACCTCTGCCCGACCCAGGTGAATTCGTGCTGGTGCAGCGCGACGGCCGCCTGCTCTTCGCCGTGGGATTCACCGCGGAGCCTGGCCGCGTGGTCTATGTAACAAAGGAAGGCCTGCGCCGCTCGATCGCTCTCGATCAGCTCGACGTGGATGCCACGCTTCGCATGAACGAAGAGCGCGGCTCCTCCATCCAGCTCCCCAAAGTCTGACGTCGGCAGCCGCGCCGGGCGATCCGCCCTGCGGCCTTTCTTCTCATCCCCGGAATGCATGGGCTCCCTGCAGTTTTATTGTTGGCGGCCCGCGCGGCCTCGGCTTATTTTCGCCCGCCCGGCGCGGGGAGCGGCTCGGGCATGTACAGGCCGGCATCGGCGGGCAGCCCGGCGCGCTCGAATTGGATGGTGGCATGGGTGATGTGGAAGCGCTCTGCCAGCAGGCTGCGAATCTCCTGCAGGAGCTTTTCGCTCTCCTCCATGTGCATGTCGGGGATGCGGATGTGGCAGGAGATGGCGTAGAGCTCGGTTCCCAGCGTCCAGATGTGGATGTCGTGCACCTCCTGCACGCCGGAAACGCCGAGCATGGCGCGGGCAACGTCTTCCAGCGCCATGTGCCGCGGCAGTCCCTCCAGCAGGATGTGGCTGCTCTCGCGCAAAATGCCGATGCTCGACCACAGGACCAAGCCGCCGATCAGAATTCCCAGCGCAGCATCCACCCAATTCGCTCCGGTGCGCTGGATCACCAGGGCGCCCGCCAGAATGGCCACGTTGGAGAGCGCGTCGCCGGCGTTGTGAACGAGCACGGCGCGCAGGTTCAGATCCTTTCGCCCGCGCATGACCGCCAGAGTGATCCCGCCATTGATCACGAGCGCGGCGGCGGAGATCCAGATCATCACCGCGCCCGCCACCGCGACCGGCGCGAGCAGCCGTTCGACGGCTTCGTAAAGGATGAACAGGGCGATGGCGGCTAGCAGCAGGGCATTGGCAAACGCGGCCAGAATTCCCGCCCGGTGATACCCGTAAGTCTTCTCCGCGTCGGGCGGACGCTCGGCCAGCCGCAACGCGAACCAGGAAACGAACAGCGTGGGCAGGTCCGACAGGTTGTGGATTCCGTCGCTGATCAGCGCCATCGAGCGTGCCAGGGTCCCGCCCACTAGTTCCGCCACCACCAGGGCAAACGTGGCCGCCACCGACCAGAGCATCACGCCCTTCCACCCGCCCGCGGCACCCGCTTCGGCGTGGAAATGCCCGTGAACATGCGAGTGACCGGGGGAGTGTTCGTGCGGGTGGGTATGCGCCTGAGCGCCGGCGGGAGGTTCCATGGCATCATCTTAACGCCGGGGGGCCGGGGCGAGGCCATGTGCCGGCTGAAAGGTTCGGCGCAGACACCTGCGGCCTCGAAGGAAATTGACTTCGGGCTGGCCACACGCCTAGTATGAACGCCACCACGCGCGGGCCGGGGATTGGCGCGGTTCAGATGCATTCAGGGCAGGGCTGAGCTTCAGAGACTGGTGTCGGAATGTCCCAAAAGACCGCCAAATTGACGTTTTGGGGGGTGCGCGGCTCAACCCCTACGGTGGACCGAAGCACCTGGCGGTACGGGGGCAATACTCCCTGCCTCGAGTTTGTTTCCACCGACGGCAAGCGCTTCATCCTGGACTGCGGCACGGGATTGCGCCACCTGGGGCGGCGGTACATGGAATCGCTGGGAGACGCGCCGCTCGAAGCGGTTGTTTTGGTCACCCACTACCACTGGGACCACATCCAGGGGCTGCCGTTTTTCTTCCCCTTCGGCCCGGAGCAAAATCGCT
This sequence comes from Candidatus Acidiferrales bacterium, assembly GCA_035272605.1. GTDB lineage: Bacteria > Acidobacteriota > Terriglobia > Acidiferrales > UBA7541 > JOPF136. Next base: position 4,260 of record DATEQM010000245.1, read on the forward strand.
TCCACTTTTTTAGTTTTCAGTCCAAGTACCTCGGCAAGGACAGCCTCAAGGCTGTCCTCCAGACGCAGATGGCCACTCCCTACTTCCCCGTGGACGTCAGCATCTTCCACTGCAAGCGCGAGTATGCGGAGATTGCCGGGGGCGACTCGATTCAATTCGGGGACACGCGCGTCACCACGCAGTGGCTCAACCATCCCCAGGGCTGCCTCGGTTTTCGCCTGGAAACTCCCGCGGGCATCATCGTTTACGCCACCGATAATGAACCCGGCGTGCCGGAAATGGATCGCGACCTGCGCAAACTGACGGAAGGCGCGGACATCTACATCCACGACGCGCAGTACACACCGGAGCAACTTCGCACCTCGCAGAAAGGCTGGGGACATTCCACCTGGCTCGAAGGCATCAGCGTGGCCCGCGACGCCGGCGCGAAAAACCTGGTGCTGTTCCATCACGACCCGGATTCGAGCGACCGCGGCGTGGACGCCATTCTCCGCCAGACTCGCCAGCAGTACGCCAATGCCTGGGCCGCCTCCGAAGGCATGGTCATGACTCTGAACGAGCGCCGCATGGACGTGGTGATGCGCGACAGCCGCGCCGGCCAGCGCCGCGAAGGCTTTTTCCGCGCCACCATCGTGGGCTACACGGAAGAGGGCCGCGCCTTCCAGGAAGAGACCATCATCCGCGACCTCACGCTGCACGGCGCTCTGCTCTATTTGGAAAACACGCCGCGGCTCCAATCCGAACTGCAAGTGATGATGGAAGCCCCAGTGGACGAGTTGCACCCCGACGGCCGCATCCCCCTGCGCGGCTACGTGGTGCGCCGCGAGCCCGCCTCCGACGAGAATCGCAACGCCGTGGGCATCGTATTCGCGGAAGAAGTCGAGCCCGACCGCGCGGGCGGCTGAATCTGCCGAGCCTCCCCGCCCGCTGACGTGGCGTTACTCCGCCAATCGAAGCACGGTTTGTGCGAGAGGCAGACTAGCCCTGCCCGCCTTCGAGAACGGAGAGGCGACGGCGGAGATAGTCCTGCTCCACGCGATTCGTGGCCAGCTCGAGAGCCTTGCGATAGGCTTCGCGTGATTCTCCGCGCCGGGAACCAGGAGCCGCAAACATTTTCCTGCAACTCCAGTACAATCGTGGCGTCGGAGCAAGATTGGGCGGAAGGAAGCGCGGGCCGATTCACCGCTGCGCCGCCGATGGCTGCTGGACGGGAATCCAAGGGAGGACACTCATGAATACCTATGGCCTGCGCCGGGTCACGATCTGCCTGGCGCTTCTGCTGCTCGGCAGTTTGGCAGCCGCAAGACCGCCGGAAGGATCCTACCATCTGCTTAAGAAATACTCGTTCGGCGCAGCCGAAGGGAGTACCCGCGAATATTTTGACTATATCACCGCCGATTCTTCCGCCCGCCGGGTGTACCTCTCGCACGGCACGGAAGTCAAAGTGATTGACGCGGACAATGGCACGCTCATCGGCAACATCACCGGCTTGAAACAGGTCCACGGAATCGCCGTGGCTGAGGAGTTCGGCCGCGGATTCATCAGCGACGGAGCCCAGGGCAAGGTAATCATTTTCGATCTGAAAAGCTTGAAGGTAACCGGCGAAGCGAAAGCCGAAAAGGACGCGGACTGCGTGATTTACGATCCGGCGTCGAAGCAGGTCTTTTCCATGAACGGCGACAGCCACAGCTCCACGGCGATCGATGCCAAGAGCGGGGACGTGGTGGGCACCATCGACCTGGGCGGCGCTCCCGAGTTCGCGGTCGCCGATGGCAAGGGAAAGATCTACGTGAATCTCGAAGACAAGAACGAGGTCCTGGCCATCGATTCCCGGACGCGGACGATCCAGTCGCGCTGGCCGGTCGCGCCCGCCGGAGGGCCTACCGCGATGGCCATGGACCCGCAGCACCGCCGGCTGTTCAGCGCGGGCCGCGATCCCCAGATGCTGGTGGTGATGGATGCCGACAACGGAAAAGTCGTGCAGTCATTTCCCATCTCGGCGGGCGTGGATGCTGCCGCGTTTGATTCTGCGACGGGTTTGCTGTTCGTCTCCACCCGTGAGGGGATGATCCACATTTTCCACGAAGACTCGGCCGAAAAACTCAGCGAGGTGGAGACCGTCAAGACCGAGTATGGAGCCAAGACGATGGGGCTGGATGTGAAGACGCACCACGTCTTCGTGGACACGGCGGATTTTGGCGCGGCCCCGGCGCCCACCGCGGAGCACCCGCATCCGCGGCGAGCGGCCATCCCTGGGACCTTCCACGTCCTGGTGTACGGGCGCTGAGAGTGGTGAAAATTGCGGACTAGGCGCCGCCGGCCGCCCGTGAGGCCTCCGTGATGGCTGGCCGGAGCGTGAGCCAGTCGGTCCGCACGCTGTCCCATTCCTGTGTCAAAAAGCCGTAGGACTCCAGAAAATTACGGATTTGCGGGCGCTGCCAGCCCGCGATCTTTTCCAAGATGGGGACGAGCACGACGATGGCACTGTTCCCCAGCACGGTGCGCTGCGCGATGTTGGCCACGCGCCTGGATTCCGAGACCGAGATGGTGAAGCCGTCGCGCGCATTCACGTGCAGCATCACGTGGATGTCGGAACTGCCGTCGCCGGCATAGATCACGTGGTCCGGGCCGATCTGCAGGTTGGCCTGCAATCGATCGAGGACGGTCACCTTGCCATAGCCCGCGGTAGCCCGCAGGATCGTGTCGATCTCGCCCGAACTTTGGTAGCTGAATTCCGTTCCGTAAATGCGGTCGGCGGGCACAATTCCTTCGAGCGCCGATTGGATCACCTCGACGGGAGCGGCCGAGAGGATGGAGAATTCGAAATGATAACCCTCGATGCCGTGATCGAGAATCTCGTACAGCAGTCCGATGTCGTCTTTGAGGCGGATGCGCTTCCCCACTTCGTAGAGGTGCTCCCGGCGCACGCGCGACTTGAATTCCGGGTCGTGGAGCAACAGGTAGGCGAGCTCCGCCCCCTGCTGCACCAGGTTCAATTTGGCCATGCCGGCGGCCTTGCGCTCGAACTCCCCGGTCGGAATTCCAATGATTTCGCTCAGAACGTAGCCCGAGTCGTTGAAGGTCAACGTCTGATCGAAGTCGCTGGCAAAAAGATAGTTCTTCATAAGCGTCTCACTCATGGATTCCAGCTAACCATCCTATGTCAGGAATGAATTGCTGCCGCGTTAAAGATTTGTTGCTATGAATCGCTGAATCTATTGGATGCGGGAGGAGCGGAGAAGGAGGCACGGCGGTTGCCGTCATCGCTCTTGAGCGCCGAGTGGAAGTGCAGAACTTCGTGAGATTCAGCCGCTAGGGCTTCAACCCCGGCACTTCGCGCATGCGCGCAAACGCGCGGCGCACGTGCGGGATGGTGATGGAGCCGCCCACCACGAGCGCCACGTTGAGCGCGTCAATCACCTCGGCGCGCTTCCAGCCCACCTCGCCGCAGCGGACCACATGGTAGGTGATGCAATCGTCGCAGCGGAGCACGCAGGAAGCCACCAGACCGAGCAGCTCCTTGGTCTTCGTATCCAGCGCGCCGGGCTCGTAGGCCTGGTGGTCGAGCGCGAAGAAGCGCTTCACGCCCAGATGCCCGCAGCCGAGGATTTCCTCGTTCATTTCCGCGCGGAATTTGTTCCAGTCGTTGAGTAAATCGGACATGGATGCCACCGCCTTGCTGCCCCGGGTGCGGGGCTTGCGAGTTGGGTACGCGTCAACCTGCTGGAAACAGGCACAGGCTGAAAGCCTATGCTACTTGCTAGAGGGCTGCGAGGGCTGCGGCTTCGTCGTCGTAGATGGACAGAATCGTGTCCAGGCGCACCATCTTGAGCGTCTGGCGGATCATCTTGGTGGGCGAGAAGATGACGAATTTGCCGCCGCTGCGGCTGACCGAGGTGAACGACCGTACCAGGGCGCCGATGCCCGACGAGTCGAGCATGGTCACGCCCGAAAGATTGGCCGCAATATTGCGATTGCCCGCCGCGACCAGCTCCTGCACCTTCTCGCGAAGGGCCTGTTCGGACTCACCGAGGCGCACGGGGCCCAGAACATCCAAAATGGCGGCTTTATCCACAAAGCGAACATTGAAGCGGGCGGCTTCCGACACGGCACCTCCTAACCCGCCCCGAAGCGGGGAGAGCAGTTTCACAAGCTACTCCAGAGAGGGTCGAAGAAGCAAGCGCAGCTTGCAAATGGCGGCGGGCGAGTTTCCGATACGCGGAGCGATCGCGGATAGGGGAATCGCCGAGGCGTGAGTAGAATGGCGGCGGCCGCGCTTTATGTGGACACAAGTCTTCTGGACGTACGTGGTGGGGCCGGCGGCGGCGCTTCTGCCGGAGCGGTGGAGGTACGCGCTACCGGTGGCGGAACGCGTGCACTGGGGACGCGCAGGAGCAGTGAGCGGACTCGTGGAACTGGTGGCCGCGATTATCGGGCTGGGATATCAGTACATGCGGATCGTCGTGCCGGCGATCAGCACGGGAACGGAGTCGGAGCTGCGGGGCTTCGTGGAAGTGGCGGAACATCAAGTGGGCGGGATCGCGCTGTTCGTGTTTGCGCTGCATCCGGTGACGTGGCTTCTGGTTTACGTTTTCGGCGAAGGAGCGGTGCGGCTGTTTGGCGCGGCGTTTACGGAGGACGTACGCGGGACGTTTCCGCTGTATCTCCTGGAGCGGGTGGTCTTTCTGGCGACGCATCCGGGAGAGGCAAAGCCGATGGCGCAGGAAGTGCGGCGGAACGTCGCGTCGATTGCGGAGACGGTGCGCGAGCGGGCC
>DATEQM010000246.1:0-4628 GCA_035272605.1 Candidatus Acidiferrales bacterium
CCCGCAGCGCCCACACGCTCAGTCCTGCCGCAACCGCGAGGAAGATGGCTGCTGCGACCAGAAGGGGAACCCGTGCTCGGCTGGCACGCACCTTAGCCTTTTGGACTTCAGACGCGGAGCTGGGCGCCGCAACTTCGGCCGGCGAGGCCGGCAGGGCGGCCATAGGAGAGAGCGGCGCGACCGCTTCCCACACGGTGTCCGTTGGCGCTGCAGCGTGCTCCCGCTGGCCGTCACCCGTTGAGATCACCTCAACGGGCATGACAATGCGGTAGCCGCGCCGCGGAATCGTTTCGATGTAGCGGGGCTTTTCGGCGTCGTCGCACAGCGCGTCGCGCAGCCTGCTGACGGCGCTGTTCAATCCCGTCTCGAAATCCACAAACGTGTCGTCGGGCCACAGGCGCTTCTTTAGCTCCTCGCGGGTCACGATCTGACCTCGCTGCTCCGCTAGCGCAGCGAGCACCCGCAGGGGCTTTTCCTGTAGGCGGACCCGGGCGCCCTGTTTGCGCAATTCGCCCGCGCGAAGATCCAGGACGTAGGGACCAATTCTGAAGGTCGGCGGCCGAGGGGCCGGTTGCATGGGGACACCTCTTACTGTACTTGTCTGATTTGAGCTGTACTCAGGCGCCCCACGGATTCTAGCACGGACCTACCACCCCCTTCGCGATTTCGGGACTTTCCCCTAAATCCTTCCATATGTGTCCACTACACCGTAAGACCAATAGAAGACTCATGTCAGAGCCAGACCATTGACCTTCCCGCCGCGCCGCGAGCACACTCGCCCGCGTGATTGCCTGCGGTGTCCGTGGGGACCATCGTGGAATTTCCCTCACGCGGCCGGCTGCACAGGGCGAGCACAGAGCGAGGTTGCGATGAAAATGCGAATTCTAATGATTCTGTCTGTCGCGCTGGTGGCGCTGGCAGCCCTTCCGTCCACGGCGGGCGCCGACACCATCTCTGTGAGTGGTGTGGGACCGTCCGGGATCTTCGGGCCGGTTTCCATTACGGGGAATACGCCCATTACGGGCGCTGTCGCAGTTGGCAGTTATGCGATAGATTCTTTTACTTACACGATAAACACTGCCTCGGCTCCAGGGGTCACTCCCATTCCCCTACTTTCGATTTACGTGTACGTTCTTGCTGAGAACGGCGCCTGCGCGTTTGTGGGTTCCTCAGATTGCACAGGTCTGTTTGTTTACGCCACGGCGATTGACCCTGGATCAACCACAGACCTACTCACAGTATCCGTGGAACAGCCTTTTGCCGTAAGCTCAGGCCCCGGAACGATTACAACGGTTCCCGTCTCGGAATCACTCACAGGTAACTGCAACACTGGCGCTTCGGGCGGGAGCGTGACGTCCACGACGACGTTCAGTTCCGCTACCAGCCTTGGGCTCTCTCTGTCAGCAACGTGCACCGGTTCGAATGCGTTCAACGTCATGAATCCGAACCCCGCCACGCTCTCAGTCCTCGGTGGTACACCCCTAAGTATCACAAATGTGATCGGCGTCAACATAGACGGCGGAACAATTGGCCTCCCAACGGGAAGCTGTGCGGATTCATCATCCTGCGTCGCGCCTGATTTCACGCCACCGGTGAACACCCCGGAACCTTCGAGCCTGGCGCTACTCGGGTTCGGGGCGCTTGGACTATTTGGTCTCGCCAAGCGGCGGATGCGGCCCGCGCCATGCGGATAGTTGCTGACGCAAAGCGGGCGGGCGCAGAGGATTCGCGCAGAAAACGGAACGCTCCCTCTCCCCACCAGTCACCAGTCACGAGCCGCCAGTCACCAGCCTTGCTCGATCAGCCGCTCCACCGTCAGCCGTTCCGCCGGCCGCTCGTTCTTCCCAGCCAGCATCCGCTCCACGTACTTCGCCAGGATGTCGCATTCCACGTTCACCGCATCGCCCAGCCTCATCCGCCCGACATTCGTGTGCTGGTAGGTGAAGGGAATGATGGCCACCTCCATAATCCCTTCGCGCCAGCCCGCTACCGTCAAGCTGATTCCGTCCAGCGCGATCGAGCCTTTCATCGCCACGTAGCGCGCCAGTTCCTCCGGCACGCGAACGCCCAGCCACCAGTTCGCGCCTTCCTCCGCCAGCCGCGTCACTCGCCCCACTCCGTCCACGTGCCCCTGCACAAAATGCCCGCCGAATTCTTTCCCCGCCGTCAGCGGCCATTCCAGGTTCACAGAAGTACCCTCGCCCAGCTCTCCGAATGAAGTCCGCCGCAGCGTTTCGCCGGAAAGGTCGGCGGCAAACGTCTCTGCATCACGCTCCACCACCGTCAGGCAGCATCCGTTCACCGCGATGCTCCCCGCAATGGCGAGCTGCGCCGCAAGTTGCGGCACGCGCACGCGCAGTCGCCCGCCCTCCGCGCCGCGCTCCAGCGCCGCGATCACTCCTTGCTGTTCAACAATCCCCGTAAACATCGTGCAGGTATCCTTCCACGGCAAAGTCCGGCCCCAAGCGGCGCAGTGTCACATCCCGCAGTTCCGGTACGCGCGGCGCCGCAGCAGCTGCGCGGCGCGTGCGGCCTCGCACCTCTTGCCGAGTTTCAATCGGCAACATCGGCAGCCCGTCCCCGCCCAGGAATCGCGCAGCGTAGAACAGAACCACTTTATCCACCACTTCCGCCGCGAGCGCCGCGGCCACCAGATGCGGTCCCGCCTCGATCATCACGCTGGGCAGTTCCAACTCGCCCAGCGCTTGGAGCACAGTCTCGAGCGGAATTCCCGCGTCCTGTCGTGCGCCCCGCGCCTTCTTCGCGCTGCGCGGGCGGCCGATGCGCAGTATTTCGACGCCCGCCTCTTCCAGCTCCCAAGCCTTTGCCGAATTTTCGGAGGCCCGCGTCACCACCAGCACGTCGCCCGCGGCGGATTGCGCCAGCTTCGACCGCAGCGGCAGACGCAGCCGCGAATCCACCACCACGCGCACCAGCGGGCGACGCCGCGGAAGCCCGGTGCGGTCCGTGAGCAGCGGGTCATCTGCCAGCACCGTGCCGATGCCGGTGACCACCGCGTCGGCCGCATGCCGCATCCGTTGGACCTCGGCCCGGGAAACCTCAGAAGTGATCCAAGGCCCGCGGCCTCGCGTCTTCCGCCGCGCCCCTGTAGCCGGCACTGTAGCGCCGGTCCCGCGCGCGGCGGGACCGGCATCTCCCCCATACGCCACGCGTCCGTCGAGTGTCAGCGCGACCTTCAGCGTCACCAGCGGCCGCCCCGTGCGAATCCAGCGCGCAAATGCCTCGTTCAAGCGCCGCGCATCCGCCTCCAGAATTCCGGCAACCACCTCCACGCCCGCGCGCCGCAGAATTTGGAATCCGCGGCCGGATACGCGCGGATTGGGATCGGGCATGGCCGCCACCACTCGCGCGATCCCCGCGGCCAGCACCGCGGTTGTGCACGGCCCCGTCCGGCCGGTATGGCAGCAGGGCTCGAGATTCGTATACAGAGTCGCCCCGCGCGCGCGTCCTCCCGCCTCCTCCAGCGCCAGGATTTCCGCGTGTTTCTTGCCGTCGTAGGTGTGGAACCCCTGGCCCACCGCGCGGTCTTCGGCCACCACGATCGCGCCCACCATGGGATTCGGGTGCGCCAGCGCCTCCCCTTTGCGCGCCAGCGCCAAAGCGCGCGCCATCCATTTGTAATCCAGCGGGGAGTGCTCCACGCGAGAAGAAACAGGCCGCGGCGCGCGTCTCTTTGCCATCGCCGTTCAGCCCAGAAGGGAATTGACGAACGTCGCGGCGTCGAACGGAACCAAGTCGTCTATCTGCTCGCCGGTGCCCACGAAGCGGATGGGCAGGCCCAGTTCCCGCACAATGGCCACGGCAATCCCGCCTTTCGCCGTCCCGTCGAGTTTCGTCAGCACCAGCCCGGTCACTCCGGCGTGCTCCGTGAACTCCCGTGCCTGCACCAGGCCGTTCTGTCCCGTGGTGGCGTCGAGCACCAGCAGTACCTCGTGCGGCGCTCCGGCCACCTGTTTCGCCGCCGTGCGCTTCATTTTTTCGAGTTCGGCCATCAGGTTCGATTTCGTGTGCAGCCGTCCGGCCGTGTCCACGATCACCACGTCCACGCCGCGCGCGCGTGCCGCCGTCATGGCGTCGTAGACCACCGCCGCCGGGTCCGCGCCCGCCTTCTGCCGGATCATTTCCACGCCGTTCCGCCCCGCCCAGATTTCCAGTTGCTCGATCGCAGCGGCGCGGAAGGTGTCGGCCGCGCACAGCAGCACGCTCCGGCCTTCGCGCCGCAGCCGGTTCGCCAGCTTTCCGATCGTGGTCGTCTTTCCGGTTCCATTCACGCCCACCACGAAAATCACCACCGGCGCGGCCTGCGAAGTCCCGTTCGACGATCCCGGCGCCCGCAGAATCCTTTCCAGTTGTTTCTTCAGTTCCCCGCGCACCTGGCTGCTGTCGGTGATTTTCTGCTGCGCCGCCTCCTCGCGCAGTGCCGCCAGCACCTCGCGCGTCGTGCGCACGCCCAGATCGGCGGAAAGCAGCGCCGTCTCCAGTTTCCGCAGCAGCTCGTCGTCTATTTTCCGCCCGCCCGCCAGCAGCTCGCCCAGCGGCATGGTCAGCACTTCGCGGGTTTTGCCCACCGACTCCTTCAGCCGTTCCAGCAGCGTCGGCTCCGGCGG
>DATEQM010000247.1:0-7817 GCA_035272605.1 Candidatus Acidiferrales bacterium
GAGCGCGCTGCCGTCGAGCTGGGGCGCTCCAGCCTGCTCGGAAAGGCGCTGCGGCGTCCCGACCAGGTGCGCAAAGTCCTGGAAACGCTGCGCCGCGAAGGATGGGACGCGACGCTGCGAAAAGTGCGGGAGCGGCTCGACGTCGAGCGCCCCATGGGTTACAGCTCGGCGGGCGTGGTGCTCGAATCCCGCGATACCCCCTTCGCGCCCGGGGATCGCGTGGCCTGCGCGGGCACGGACGCGGCCACGCATGCCGAAATCAATTTTATTCCCCGCAACCTGTGCGCGCGTGTGCCGGAAGGCGTGCCGCTGGACGAAGCCGCGTTTGCCGCGCTCGGAGCCATCGCCCTGCACGCGCTCCGGCTGGGAGACGCGGCGCTGGGGGAAGACGTTGCCGTGGTCGGTCTCGGCCTGCTCGGCCTCATCCTGGCGCAGGCATTGCGCGCGGCCGGCTGCCGCGTGACGGGTTTCGATCTCCGCGCGGACCGGCTGGCCGCCGGCGCGCAATTGGGCCTGGATCACATCTCCGTGGCGTCGCCCGAGGCGCTCAGCTCGCCGTCCGCGGGAAGCGGCAGCTTCGACCGCATTTTTCTGTGCGCCGCGTCGCGCAGCGCCGATTCAGTGGAATTTGCCGTGGCGGCCGCGCGAGACCGCGGGCGCATCGTGGTGGTCGGCGACGTGCGCACCGATTTTCCGCGCAACGCCTGCTACGAAAAGGAACTGAGCATCGTCTACGCCCGCTCCTACGGCCCGGGGCGCTACGATCCGGCTTACGAGGAGCAGGGTCACGACTATCCCCGCGCCTACGTGCCCTGGACGGCGCAGCGCAATCTGGAGGCGTTTCTCGATCTCCTGGCGCGCCGCCGCGTCATGCTCGCGCCGCTCATTACCCACCGGCTGCCCATTGCGGATGCGGCGCGCGCGTACGATATCGTCACCGCGGGGGAGGCGTCGCTCGGAGTGGTGATCGAATATCCCGCCGCGGAGAGCGCGCCGCAGCGGACCATCGAACTGCGTGGACGCCCGCCGCGCCGCGCCGGCACTCTGGGTGTCAGCTTCATCGGCGCGGGGAGTTACGCCGTCACTTCGCTGCTCCCGCATCTCGCCGCGGACGAGCGCGTGCGCCTGCTTCAGGTGGCTAATGCGCGCGGGCTTTCCGCGAAACACGTTGCGGACCGGTTCGGGTTTGCCGCCTGCACCACGGACACGGCGGCCGTGCTGGCCGACGCGGATTGCGACGCGGTATTCATCGCGGCGCGGCATAGCCTCCACGCCGGGCTCGTGGCGGCGGCACTCGACGCGGGGAAGGCCACCTACGTCGAAAAGCCCCTCTGCATCACGCCGGGAGAACTCGAATCACTGGAGGGAGCCTGGGCGCGGCATCCCCTGCCCGTCGTGGTCGGTTTCAATCGCCGCTTCGCTCCGGCCACCCAGGCGGTGCGCGAATTTTTCGCCGCCGATACGCGGCACCCCGTGAGCATCCGCTACACCGTGCGCGCGGGAGTGCTTCCGGCTCAGCACTGGCTGCGCGACCCCGCGGAAGGTGGCCGCATTGCGGGAGAGGTCTGCCATTTTGTGGATTGGTGCATGGCCATGGCCGGGGCGCCGCTCCTCAGGGTGTTCGCCGGCGTGCGTGGCGCGGTGCCCGACGAATCCCTGCACGCCACCCTCGAGTTTGCGGGAGGCGGGCAGGCCACGCTCGTCTACGAGCCGGTGGCCACCCACGACCTGCCGAAAGAACGAATTGAAATCGCGCGAGGCAGCCGCATTGCCGTTGTGGAAGATTTCCGCGATGTTACCTTCTTCTCCCCCGCGGGCCGCAGGCGCCGCCTCTTCCGGGGCAAAGGCCAAAAGGAAATGATTGCCGCAGTGCTCGAAGGCTTTCTCGCCGGCCGTGCGCCCTACGCCTTTGCAAGCGCCGTCGCTTCCACGCGCGCCACGCTGCATTTGCTCGAATCCGCTTCCTCAGGCCTGCCCGTTCTCTCCGATTCCTCCCTGTAAACTTTCCCAGGTAACACCCGCAGCCTGCCGGCTCCTTTTCGCGCCCGTGGGACGGGCTCCCGGAGCATCCCGGTCGGCCTATTCCGCCCATTAACCACCCCTCTCCCTGCCGGAGATGAATATCTTCACTCCCGCGCCCCACATGGGCGAGAATGGAGCAACAGTTTGAGGGTCAAAGTTCTGGCAGAGCCGGGGGTTCGGTGCGGATTTCCATTGTCGGCTGCGGCTATGTGGGACTGGTGACGGGCGCATGCCTGGCCGCCATCGGTCACCGGGTCACTTGCGTGGATAGCGACACTGAGCGCGTCCGCGCCCTCCTCGCTGGCCAAATCCCCATTTACGAGCCGCACCTCGAAGAACTCATCGCCGGGGCTCGCTCCGCCGGACGCATCGAATTCTCCGGCGATCTAGCCGCCGCCGTTGCCGCTTCCGATGCCATCTTCATCTGCGTGGGCACCCCGCCGCTCGAGAACGGCGAGGCCGACCTTTCCGCCATCGACTCCGTGGCGCGCGTGATCGCCAGCGAGGCGCGCGGGCCCAAACTGGTGATCGAAAAGAGCACCGTGCCCGTCCGCACCGGGGAACAACTCCGCCGTGCGCTCGAGGTCTACGGCCGGACGGGCGGCGCGAAGTTTCAGGTGGTTTCGAACCCGGAATTCCTGCGCGAAGGAAGCTCCGTGTTCGATTTTCTCCATCCCGACCGCATCGTGGTGGGCGTGGAGGAACCCGCCGCGGCGGAGAAGATGCGTGAAATTTACGGGCCGATCCTGGAGCGGAAATTTACCTGCCCGGCGCACAAGAGCGGCTGCCCGCCCGGCGAGCCCCCGCAGTTCGTGGTCACCACGATCAACTCTTCCGAGCTCATCAAGCACGCCAGCAACTCGTTCCTGGCCCTCAAGATTTCGTACGCGAATCAGCTAGCGGATCTCTGCGAGCGGCTCGGCGCGGACGTCGAGGAAGTCACCCGCGCCATGGGCATGGACCCGCGCATCGGCCCGCAGTTCCTCCGCGCCGGGATCGGCTTCGGAGGGTTCTGCTTTCCCAAAGACATTCAGGCGTTTTATCGCCTGGCCGAGCGCGCCGGCGTGGACTTTATGCTGCTCAAGGAAGCCGAGCGGATCAACAAGGACCGCATCGATCACTTTCTCGAAAAGGCCCGGCGCGCGCTGTGGGTGCTGAAAGGCAAACAGGTGGGCGTGCTGGGGCTGACCTTCAAACCCCACACCGACGACATCCGCTTCGCCCCGGCGCTGGAGATCCTGCGCCGCCTGCTGGCCGAGGGCGCCTCGGTGCGCGCCTACGATCCCCAGGCGATGAAGAAAACGCAGGCCCTGTTTCCCACGGTGAACTACTGCCAGGACGCTTACGAAGCGGCGTCGGGCGCCGACGCCCTTCTGCTGCTCACGGAATGGCCCGAATTCCGCGAATTGGACTGGCCGCGGGTCCACGGGCTGATGGTCCGCCCTCTCGTTCTCGACGGAAGAAATCTGCTGAGCCCCGCGAAAATGCGCGGACTTGGCTTCGAGTACCACTCCATTGGCCGGCCGGATTAGGATTGGATTGGTTTTCCCGCCCCGCTTGGCCGAACGCTGAAACAGACATCCGGCCTGTTTTTCTCTGCGCTTCCCGCGCTCTCCGTGTTGGCCGTTTTCTCCTTCTTCGCGCATGCCTCTGTGTCCACCGTGTGAAATCCGTCTTTCGCCGTCTCCCCTCCAAGCCCCAACGCATTCGCGGTATGATTCTTCCGAAGCCCGGCGCGACCGCGCGTCCGGCCCAAATGAACCTCGGAATCAAGAAAGGGTTTCTCGAAACAATGCGCGCAGTGGTCACCGGCGGCGCGGGCTTTCTCGGCTCGCATCTCTGCGAAAAACTTCTGGAAAACGGCTGGGACGTTCTCTGCGTGGACAACCTCGTGACGGGCGCGGACCATAACATCGCGCATCTCGCCGCCCATCCGGGCTTCCGGGTCCAGCGCCACGACGTGAGTCTCTATATTGACGTTGCCGGGCCCGTGGATTACGTTCTCCACTTCGCCTCGCCCGCCAGCCCGGTGGATTACACGCGGCTCCCCATCCAGACGCTCAAGGTCGGCGCTCTGGGCACCCACAATTCGCTGGGCTTGGCGTTGGCAAAGAAGGCCAAGTTCCTGCTCGCCTCCACCTCAGAATGCTACGGCGACCCGCTCGTCTCTCCCCAGCCGGAATCCTATTGGGGAAACGTGAATCCCATCGGCCCGCGGGGCGTCTACGACGAGGCCAAGCGTTACGCCGAGGCCATGACCATGGCCTATCACCGCTATCACGGCCTGGACACGCGCATCGTGCGGATCTTCAACACCTACGGTCCGCGCATGCGCCTCAACGATGGCCGCGCCCTCCCCAACTTCATCTACCAGGCCCTTACCGGCCAGCCCATCACCGTGTATGGCGACGGCTCCCAAACGCGCAGCTTCTGCTACGTCAGCGACCTGATCGAAGGCATCTACCGCCTGATGCAGTCCGATGAGCACCTGCCCACCAACATCGGCAACCCGCAAGAGATCACCATCCTCCAATTTGCGCAGCGCGTGAAGACCCTCACCGGCTCCGCCTCTCCCATCGTCTTCAAGCCTCTCCCGCAGGACGACCCTAAGCAGAGGTGCCCGGACATCACCAAAGCTAAGTCTCTGCTTGGCTGGCAGCCGAAAATCCCCCTCGAAGAAGGCCTCCGCCTGACGCTCGACTTTTTCAAGCAGCAGCTCGCCAAAGTGCCGGTCGCAGGGTAGCGCCGCCACGCTCCCGAACACTCGGCATTCGGGATCCTGCCGGCTTTTTTCTCAGGACGTATTCTCCAGAGCTGCCAGCGCGCCCCGAGAGGCTTCATCACTTCCCCATCACGGTCACGATGACGGTCCGCTCGCGGCCGCGCACGTCGCACTCGAGATGAAAAATTTGCTGCCAGGTTCCCAGGGCGAGCTCGCCGTCGGCCACCGGAACGGTGAGCGATGGTCCGAGAAGCGTGGCCTGCAAGTGGGAATGCCCGTTGCCGTCATGCCACGCCTGTTCGTGGCCGTAGTTCCTGCTGGGCGGGAGCAGGCGGTCCAGAGCAGCGGGGAGGTCCTGCTGTAAACCGGGCTCGAATTCGATCGTACCCACCGCCGCCGTGCTTCCCACGTTGAATACATGGGCGATGCCCGTCTGAATCTTCGACTCGCTCACGGCCTCGGCAACCTGCCCGGTCAGATTGTGCATGTCCCCGTGGCCCTTGGTGGTGATGAGGATCTGTTCTTGATAGGTCATGGTGTGTCGTCCCATTCGCCGCAGTCTCCGTGCAGCCGGTATCATGCCAACAATTGGGGGATTTGCTCCACCCCTCTTTCATTTCAAGCGGAGCGAGGGACCTGCTTGCAATCGTGCCGCCTCGGCGGGATCGCTTCGGCATCTCATCCAGAGCAGCTATTCTGTTTCTGAGTTGGGAACGAACATCGTGTCGTGGGGAAGGCCGCAGGGCCGATTTGCCGTAGAGCCGGAATGCCGAGGCGGGCAACGGAACCGCCCCAGGACTTCTGCCCCGGCGGACCCTGCGCTAAACCGCGGGTCAAAAACTCGGGGCGCCGGTCGCGGCGGGACGCGTCTCGCCGGAAGCGATGCCAAAGCGCAGTCGTTCGAAGTAGCCCTGGCCGAGCGACATCAGGCCCGTGTACGCGTAGCCGCCGACGAAGAGCAGGAGGAAGGGAACGGTGGCGTAGTTCTCGTTCTGAACGGAGTAGGCCACGGCCAGGGCGAAGTAGAGTCCCAGCGCCACCTCGAGCCAGGGCATCCAACCGGAGCGTTTCTTGTATGCCTTGGCGATCCAGTTCTCCCGGAGATGGCCCTCGATGCGGTACTTGGGCGTGCGCACGAATTCGGATTGTATGCCCAACAGCGCTTCGATCACCGCGACGGAATTGCGCACGCCGATGCCGATGCCCAGCGCCATGACGAAGGGCATGTAGAGAATGCTGCGCGCCCAGGTCCTTGGGTAGAGCTGGCGCTGGGACATGAGGTAGAAACTGGAAATCGAGCAGGTGGAGGCGATAAACAGCGGCAGATCGATGGCCAGCACCTGGAGCCAGCCCTGGTAGAAGCGCACGATCATGGCTGGGAGCAGCAGCGTGGAGAGGAGCATCATCAGCGGGTAGCTGATGTTCGCGGTCAGGTGGAAGAAAGCCTCCGCCTTGGTGTGCAGGGGAATCGGGGCACGCAGGATGCTCGGCAGGCTTTTCTTGGCCACCTGGGTCAGGCCCTTGGCCCAGCGCGCTTGCTGGGACTTGAACGAATTCATCTCCACGGGCAATTCGGAGGGACATTCGATGTCCATGTGGTAGATGAATTTCCAGCCGCGGAGCTGCGCGCGATACGACAGGTCGGTGTCTTCAGTGAGCGTGTCGTGCTGCCAGCCCCCGGCGTCTTCGATGGCCGCGCGGCGCCACACCCCGGCGGTGCCGTTGAAGTTGAAGAAGCTGCCCTCGCGGTAGCGCCCGCCGTGCTCCATCACGAAGTGGCCGTCCAGCAGGATGGCCTCGACTTCGGTGAGCGCGGAGTAGTGGCGGTTCAGGAAGGTCCAGCGCGTCTGGAGCATGCCGATCTTGGGGTCCTGGAAATAGGGCACGGTGCGGCGCAGAAAATCGGGATGGGGAAGAAAATCGGCGTCGAAGATGGCGATGAGTTCGCCCGCTGCGGTTTTCATGCCGGCGGCCAGGGCGCCGGCCTTGAAGCCCTCGCGGTTGTCGCGGTGCAGGTAGTGGATGTTGAGACCCAGGGCCTGATAGCGTTCCACGCAGGCGCGGGCCGCCTGGACGGTCTCGTCGGTGGAATCATCGAGCACCTGGATCTCCAGCAGCGCGCGCGGATAATCGATGCGCGAGACGGATTCCATCAGACGGTCCACCACGTAGCGTTCATTGAAGATGGGAAGCTGTATGGTAACCTTCGGCCATTCGACGACTTCAGGAGGTGGACCCGGTTCGACGTGACGATGCTTGAAAAAGTTGTAGACCAGCCAATAGCGATGGCTGCCGTAGGCGGCCAGCACCACCAGCACCGCAAAATACGGCAGCATGATCGCCAGGTCGAACGCGTTCGGCTGGTAGAGCCCGCGGAAGGTCTTGTCCGTGATGCGCTGCCACACACCCCAGAGCGGGCCCTGCGTTCCCGCAAGCCACACCGCCAGGCTGAACAGTGAATTCACGCGCCGCCTCTCCCGCGGTTTCCCGCGAGAACCGAATCCCGTCCCGCTGGCCCCTCCCGGCGGCGCTGGTGAGCGCGGCCGCGCTGGAAGGCCTTTTCCTGTATCTCCGCCGCCTCGGCGATTTGAAGATGCACGTCGTCGAGACGATCGCTGTCGGACTCGCCGCGGGCGTCGTCTATTTCGTGGCGCTCTACTTCATGGAGCGCGCCGGAGAGCGCCGCGCGATGCAGTGGATCGTGCTCGCGGCGGCCTTTGCGTTCCGCCTGACGCTTGCGCCGCTCCAGCCCAGCCTCTCCGACGATCTCTATCGCTATCGCTGGGACGGGATCATCCAGCTAATGGGCTGGAATCCCTATGCGATCGCGCCGGAGGACCGCAGGCTCGCCGGTCTCCGCGATGCCTACTGGCCGCACGTTTCCAACCAGGAGATGCCGAACATCTATCCGCCGGCGACGGAACTCGTCCTGCGCGGCACGGCAGCGGTTTCCCGAAACCTGCTGGCTTTCAAGGCTCCGTTTCTCCTGGCCGAAGGGCTGCTCCTGGGGCTCCTGGGCTGGTGGGTCCGCCGGTCCGGCCGAAAAGATTCCTCGCTGGCCATCTATGCGTGG
>DATEQM010000248.1:0-11655 GCA_035272605.1 Candidatus Acidiferrales bacterium
CACGCTGAAGAGAGGGAGGGAGCGATGGCGGAGGCCTTCGTTGGTGTGGTCGTTGAGGTTCAGGTGCGTGATTTCGACTTCGCTGGAGGGGAGCGAGTCGGGATCCACACAGAAGCCGTGGTTCTGGGCTGTGATTTCGACTTTTTGGGTGCGCAAGTTTTTTACGGGGTGGTTGGAGCCGTGGTGGCCGAATTTCAACTTATACGTTTTGCCACCCAGAGCGAGGCCGCAGAGCTGGTGACCCAGGCAGATGCCGAAAACGGGGACGCGGCCGGCGAGCTTGCGGATGTTTTCAATGGCGTAGCCGATGGGTTCCGGATCGCCGGGACCGTTTGAAAGGAACACGCCGTCGGGCTTCATGGCCAGCACATCGGCGGCGGAGGTTTGCG
This sequence comes from Candidatus Acidiferrales bacterium, assembly GCA_035272605.1. Classification (GTDB taxonomy): domain Bacteria; phylum Acidobacteriota; class Terriglobia; order Acidiferrales; family UBA7541; genus JOPF136. The sequence continues at coordinate 390 of DATEQM010000248.1, forward strand.
CGGGGACGACGTGGACTTCGCAGTTGTGCGAGACGAGCAGGCGGAGGATGTTGCGTTTGATGCCGTAGTCGAAGGCAACGACACGGAAGCTCGTTCCCTCAGGCGCCGCGGGGCTGGTGGCGGCGGTATGCGCGGCGGTGAGCGCCTCCATATCCACGGCGCCGTGGGTCCAGCGATAGCCCGTGCCGCAAGTGACTCGACTGGCCAGCTCCTGCCCCGCCATGGTGGGCAGTGCGCGAGCCTCGGCGACGAGCTGGTCGGGGGGCGCGCCGTCGGTCGAGACGACACCGCGCAGGGCGCCGACAGTGCGCAGATGCCGCACCAGGGCGCGCGTATCCACGTCCCAGACGACCGGGACGTTCCAGCGCTCCAGATAGTGCTGCGCGGTTTCGCCCGAGCGCCAGTTGGAGGAGATGGCGGAAAACTCGCGCACGACGAGGGATTCGATGTAGGGGTGCGCGGATTCCTCATCGAGTCCGTTGGTCCCCACGTTGCCGATGTGGGGATAGGTGAGGCAGACAATCTGCCCGGCGTAGCTGGGATCGGTGAAAACTTCCTGGTATCCGGTGAGCGAGGTATTGAAAACGACTTCGCCGCCGCGGCGCGTGCGGGCGCCGGCGGAGCGGCCCTTAAATACGCGCCCGTCCTCGAGCGCGAGAACGGCTTCTGGGAGTGGCGGGTTCAGTCGTATCTCCTCCGGGAGTCATTTTGCCGCGTCATGGGCGCGCACAATCGTTTCCGGGATCACGCCGAAGCGGTCGAAGGGCCAGTAGGCGAAGACGGCTTTGCCATAAATGGCCTCGCGGGGCACGGGGCCAAAGACGCGAGAATCGTTGGAGCTGGAGCGATGATCGCCCATGACGAAATATTCGCCTTGGGGAATGGTATACGGCCCGAAGGACGAACCGTCCAAGTATTCCTTGGGGACAAACTGTTCGGGCAGCAATTTGCCGTTGACGTAGAGCTTGCCGTCGCGCATCTCGACGAGTTCCGAGGGGAGGGCCACGACGCGCTTGATGAAGGACTTGGAGCGGTCCAGCGGATACCAGAACACCACAACGTCGCCGCGCTCGATGGGCTCGAAGCGATAGACAAATTTGTTGACGAAGATGCGCTCCTGGTCGGAGAGCAAAGGCACCATGCTGGTGCCTTCGACTTTTACAGGCTGATAGAGAAAGACGATGATGACGGCGGCGAGGCCGACAGCGATGAGCAGGTCGCGCGCCCAGGAGCGAAGTTCATCACGAAAGGCCGGGTGGGCTTTGGGCTTCTCGATTGCGGCGGGGACTTGCTCTTCCATGGCGTCTTCTTTTTATAACATACCGGGGCGATGACCGCCACTCGCAGGGGGAAAGCAGGTCCCTTACCCGCGAGGCGGGTTCTCGATGACGGTGTGGCCGAAGAGACGCGGAAGCCGGGCCTTGACAGGGCGATCCGCATCATCTGCGCGCTCCCGTGCCCGATGCGGGCCTAGTCTCCCAGGGCGTAATTCAACACGGCGAGGGCGGATGCGACGGCGGTTTCGGTGCGAAGGATGTTCGCTCCGAGCGAGACCTCAGACCAGTTGGCCCGAAGCGCTGCCTCGCGTTCCTCGCCGGTCCAGCCACCCTCCGGGCCGATGGCCACGGCGACGTGGGAGCCCGGAGCAGGCCTCACGAGCACGGAGCGGAGCGAGGGCGCGTCTTTCGATTCGGACAAAAACAGCAGCCTGCCGGGCGCGCTTTCGGGCGGACTGGCCCTGAAGGCCTGCAGAAATGCGGCTTTTGAGGTTTCGAGGGGGGCGAGAACCGGCGGGCTGAGCCGCCGCGCCTGCTGCGCGGCCTCAACGAGGATCTTCTGCCAACGAGCGGCACGCTTTACGGCAGCGGAAACCAATGCTTTCTCGGAGCGTGCGGCGGCGAGCGGGGCAATCTCCGCGACGCCCAATTCGGTGGCCTTTTCGAGCGCCCATTCGAAGCGGTCGAATTTTACGATGCTGAGCAGCAGCGCCGTCTGGAGCTCCGGCAGTGCGGCCGGCAGTTGCTCGAGCAGGGAAAACTCGACGGCCTTGCCGCCAGCGGCCTCCACGCGGGCAAGCCAGAGCGCCGAGCCATCGCTCAATTCGTAGATTTGTCCCGGCGCGACCCGCAGCACGCGGGCGGCATGGTGCGCAGCGTCGCCCAGGAGCACGGCGCGGCCGCCTTCGAAACGCTCCACGAAGAATCTGCGGCGCATGGCCCTTCATTGAACCCGAAAACGAGGTCCGGGCGCCAGCAGGAATCGCGGTTCGTGAGACAATGCGCGGAATCGGCGGGGCGCCGCGGAATTCCCCGCCGACGGAATCGCGTGAGGCGTGTCATGAAAAATATCAGCTGTCGGAGATTTCTGATTTCCACACGCAACGAGCATCAAAACTGCGGAGCGGGACGCGCCGCCTTCTGCGTTGCCACGAGAGGGCTGGCGCTCGCTGCCGCGCTTTGCGTTTCGGCGACGATTCCAGCGACACACGCACAGACGTCCACGCCCGCGAACACCGAGGCGAAACCGAAAGCTGCCGCGGGCGCGGCCTCGCGCGGCCAAGCGGCTGCGATGCACGCCGACGAAAACACCACCGTCGCGGAGGCCTGGAAGCTGATTGCGGAGGGCACTTCCGACCAGAGCCTGCGGAAGCGCATACCGGCGCTGCTGGCTCTGGGCAGCACCGGAGATCGCCCGGAAGTGGCCCGCATTCTCGAGAAGGCCCTGAACGATTCCCATCCCGAGGCGCGCCGTGCGGCGGCGGCAGCGCTGGGGAAGGCGCGGGTGCGGAGCTCGATTCCGAGCTTGAAAAAGGCGCTGGACGACCGTTCGCCCAGCGTGCGCGTTTCCGCGGCCCGCGCACTGTGGGAGATGAAAGACTATTCCGGCAGCGCGCTGTTTGAACGCGTGGCGATGCACCAGGCGCTGCCCGAAGAAAAAGGGCTGCGCCAGGAATGGCATCAGGCGGTGAGCCGCGCCAATGATCCGTCGTATCTGTTCGTGACGGGAATGCAGGAAAGCGCGGGCATGCTCCTGGGCCCGTATTCCTTTGCCATTCCGGTGTATCGCTACCTCTCCAAGGACAGAGCCGCGCCGGCAAGAGCCGCGGCCGCTACGCTGCTGGGAGATCTCCACACGGATCCCGCCGTGCAGGCGCTGGAAATGGCGCTGGTGGACGAACAGGCCGTGGTGCGGGCCGCCGCGGCCATCGCACTGGGAAAAAGCGAGCGGCCAGCGGAGATCGTACAACTGTCGCCGCTGCTGCACGACCACAATGGGGTGGTGCGGCTATCGGCCGCGGCGGCGGTTGCGCGGCTGAGCCCGGCGGGGAGCGGGGGAGCGATTTAGGAAGGTAGGCAGGGGCGTGCGAGATGCCTTCAGGGGCTAAAGCCCCGCGCTTTCAGGTGGGGTTGCGGCGGGGCTGAAGGCCCGCCCCTCCGGCTGAGCGCAGATCAGCCGAACATGTCTTTCACGCGCTCAAAGAAGGAAGAATTGCGCTCGACGGGCTGATTATTCGCGTCCAACGTGCCTGCGAGCTCTTCCAGCAAGCGTTTCTGCTCGCGGGAAAGCTTGGTGGGAACCACGACGCGGACGCGGACGTGCAGGTCACCTTTGCCATGCCCGTGGGGGCTGGGCAGGCCCTTCCCTTTCAGGCGAAATACGTGGCCGCTCTGCGTGCCCTCCGGAATCTTGAGCTTTTCTTCGGCGTGCAAAGTAGGAACGCGGACCTCCGTGCCGAGCGCGGCCTGGCTGATGGTAATGGGGATGGTGCAAAACAGGTCGGTACCCTTGCGTTCGAAGAAGGGGTGCTCGCCGACTTCGATGAGCACATAGAGATCGCCGGGCATGCCGCCGTGCGATCCCGTCTCGCCTTCGCCGGGGAGTCTCACGCGCATTCCGGTTTCGACGCCCGCGGGAATCTCCACGTCCAGGCTGCGTTCGCGTTCCCTTCTCCCGGCGCCGGCGCAATCCGGGCAGCGCTCGCGGACCACGCGGCCGGAGCCCTGACACTGCGGGCAGGTGCGCATGACGGCGAAAAATCCCTGCTGATAATTCAACTGGCCGCGGCCGCCGCAAGGCTGGCAAGTGACCGGCGAGGTGCCCGGCTTCGCGCCGGTGCCGTGGCAGGTGTCGCAGGTCTCCGAGCGTGGCACGCGGATGCGGAACTTGCGCCCGGCGGCAGCTTCTTCAAAGGAAAGTTTGACGTCGTAGCGCAGATCCGCGCCGCGCTGCGCCCTGCGGCCGCCGCGCCCCCGACGGCCACCGCCAAGTCCGAATACATCTTCGACCTGAAAGAAGTCGCCGAGAATGTCCTGGAGACCCTCGAAAATGGAAAAGTCCACGTTCTGGAATCCCGCGCCGCTCGCAGAGGACAGTCCCGCGTGCCCGTAGGTGTCGTAAATCTGCCGTTTCTGGGCATCGGAGAGGACGCTATAGGCCTCGGTGGCCTCGCGGAATTTCTCCTCGGCCTGGGATTTGTCGGCGGGATTGCGATCGGGATGCCAGCGCAGGGCGGCCTTGCGGTAGGCGCTCTTGATCTCGTCGCCGGAGGCGCCGCGCTCGACGCTGAGCACCTGGTAATAATCGCGTTTGGTGGTGGCCATCGGTGGAGGGTGCCTCAGGCGTCGTTCCGTGGCACGACAGGATGCACGGCCACACGCACCATGGCCGGACGGAGGACGCGGTCGCGGAAGCGGTAACCCGGGCTGAGCTGCGCGAGGATGGCACCATCGGCGTGGTCGGCGGACTCGATGCGCTCGACGGCCTGGTGCTCATGAGGGTTGAAGGTTTTGCCTTCCGCTTCAATGCGCTCCAGGCCCATTTTGGAAAGCGCGGCCCAGAACCGGCGGTAAATCAGGTCGAAACCTGCGCGGTATTTTTCGTAGGCGGGGTCGCGATGCGTCTCCAGTGCGCGCTCAAAATCGTCGAGCATGGGCAGAATGGCCTCGATGGCGGTCCCGATGGCGCGGTAATGTTCGGCGGCGCGGTCGCGTTCGATGCGCTTGCGGTAATTTTCGAAATCGGCCTGGAGGCGGACGAGGGACTTGAGCAGATCGTCGCGTTCCGAACGCACGGCGTCGAACTCTTCCCGCGAGACGGTGGCCGGGGTTGTGGCCGGCGCGGAAGTTGCGCCGGCGGGGGGATCGTCGGCGGGAACAGCCGGGCCCGGCGGTTCGGTCCCGGACGGCGCGCGGCGGCGCGCGTTTTCGGGTGCGTCGCTCATGAGGAACGGCTCCCGGAAAGATAGGAATTGAAGTACTGCGCCACGCAGGCCACGGTGGTGATGGCCCGCTCATAATGCATGCGCATGGGCCCGAGGATTCCCAGCGAGCCCTGCATGGGCTCGCTCCAGGCATAGGGAGCGGTGACCAGCGCCAGGCGTTGCCCGGCGCGATCCATGCCGCGCACACCCACTTCCACGTGCACGGGCTCGGGCGCTTCGATGCAACTGGTGAGCAATTCCACGAGCTGGGTGCGTTCTTCGATGGCTTCCAGCAGGTCGCGCACTTCCTCGGGAGGGGCCAGCCAGGCGGGCGTGGCGATCTGCGCGGCGCCCTCCAGGTAGAGTTCGCGGGGCGAATCCTCGCCGAGGAGTTTGGGGTCGCAGAGAAGCAGGGCGTTCGAGGAGAGCTGATCGTAGCGCTCGCGGTCGCGCGCGAGGCGCGACTTGAGGTCCGCGCGGATGGCCTGGAGGGTCCAGCCGCGGAATTCCGCGTTGACCATGGCGGCGGTGCGATCGAGCTCCGCGGCGGTAAAAGTGCGCGGGGCGCGGACCACTTTGTCGCGGGTCATGCCGCCTGCGCTCAACAGGACCACGACAATGCGACCGTCGGGCAGCGGGATGAAGCGCACGTGCTCGATGGCCATGTTCGATACCGAGGGGGAAATCACGATGCCCAGCCCCTGGGTGACCGAGGCAAGCACGTGGCTAGCGCGCTCCATCACTTCCTCCGGGGTGCGCGCGGAGGAAAGCTCGCGATGAATCCACTCGCGGTCCTTTTCCGAAAGCTGGGCGGGTTGCTCGGCGACGTGCTGGACGAAAAATTGGAAGCCCGCGGTGGTGGGCACGCGCCCGGCGGAAGTGTGGGGCTGGCAGAGGTAGCCTTCTTCCTCGAGGTCGGCCATCACGTTGCGGACCGTGGCCGCGCTCAACGGCTCGGCATGCCGGCGGGAGATGGACCGGGAGGATACCGGCTCGCCGGTTTCGATGAACGTCCGGACCACGTCGGAAAGGATCTCGGAATGTCGCCGGTCAATCATCGTCATGGGGGTGCAGCCATTGCCGGCTGCACCGATACCTCGCGATCGCGTTTCCCTGCCCGCGGCCAGCCGCTGCCATCACCAAGAACTCCGCGCCACAGTCCGTCCAGTTTGGGTCACGCAGGGGGCGCGGCAGGGGTTCGGAACATTACAAATTCATTTTAGGGGTGGACGGCGGGAGCGTCAACTCGGCAGATGGGAGGATGCTCGGGATCGAAAACCGGACAAAGGTAGGGGCATTGAAGTGCCTGAAGTCTCATGTCAGGGCCGCGGCCGGGTTATGGGGAGCACAGACAGGATTGTCTGTGCTACAGGTGCTGCTCCATGGCCTCGACGAGCGTTTTCAGGACGGCGACGCGTGCGAAGTATTTGTCGTTGGCGGGAACAATCGTCCAAGGGGCTCGGGTGGTGCCGGTGCGCGCGAACATTTCCTCCGCCGCCGCGGTGTAGGCATCCCACTTCTGGCGGTTGCGCCAGTCTTCCTCGGTGAGCTTGTAGGAACGGTAGGGATCGAGTTCGCGGCCGCGGAAGCGTTTGAGCTGCTCCCCGGGAGAAATGTGCAGCCAGAACTTCACGATGACCATTCCGAAGGACTGCTGGTGGCCCTCGAATTCACTGATTTCCTGGAAGGCGCGGCGCCAGTCGCGTTCCTGGGCAAACCCTTCCACGCGTTCCACCAGGACGCGCCCGTAATAGCTGCGATCGAAAATGGTGAGATGGCCCGCGCGGGGCAGATTGCGCCAGAAGCGCCAGAGGTAGTGGTGGGCCTTCTCCTCATCGCGCGGGGCGGCGAAGCTGACCACGGAGAAGCCGCGGGGATCGAGGGGAGCGGCGATGCGTTTGATGGCGCCGCCCTTCCCGGCGGCGTCCCATCCCTCCATGATGCACAACACGGGCACCTGGCGGCGGAAGATGCCGTATTCGGTCTTGAGCAGGCGCACCTGGAGGTCCACCATGTGCGTTTTGTAATCGCGCTGGGAGAGTTTCTGCGAGAGCTGGGCGGCGGCCAGGCGGCTGCCCGCGGTCAGGCTGTTAACGGCCCGGGGCTCTGCAGCGACGGCGGGCTCGGGACCGTTTTCCCGCCGACGATTCGACTTAGACATCGCCCTCTTCCTCCGCGGCTTCTTCCACGGGAGCCTTGGCGCGCGCCAATCTCTGCCGCCCGGCCGATTGAACGGGGCCGGATTGCTCGCGCTCGGCAGGGCGAGCGTTCCATGCGGGCAGCGGAAACTTCAAGGCTGCTTCCATGCGATCGACCAGCGTTTCCAGTGCACGCACGCGGGCCCAATGGAGATCCTCGGCCTCCAGCAGGGTCCAGGGAGCATAGGCGGTGCTCGAGCGCGCGAGCATTTCTTCCGCCGCCTTCAGCCACCGGCCGTAGTGTTTGTGCTGGCGCCAGTAGTCCTTGGTGACTTTCCAGCGCAGCAGGGGATCCTCGCGGTAGGCGCCATAGCGGCGCCGCTGCTCCTTTTTGGAAATGTGCAGCCAGAATTTGACCAGAACGGCGCCATCGTCCACGAGCCAGCGCTCGAACTCGTTGATCTGGGAATAGGCCTGGCGCCAGAGTTTTTTGCCGACCAGATGGTCGCAGCGGTCCTCCAGCACGCGCGCATACCAGGAGTGGTCGAAGATCACCATCTCGCCCTTGCCGGGAAGGGCGAGTTGGTAGCGCCAGAGAAAGTGGTAGCGCAACTCGAGAGGGGAAGGGGGCCGGCCACGATTCACCTGATAGAGGCGGGGATCGAGCAATTCGGAAAGCTTCTTGATGACCTCACCGCGGCCGCAAGCGTTCCAGCCTTCCAGACAGACAATTACAGGGACATTGGCTTCCTGGATGGCGTATTGCAGCAGGCGCAGGCGGCTTTGCAGAGCCTTGACACGCACAGTGGCGGCGGCCTTCGAGAGCTTCTTGTTGAGATCGAGTTCTTCCAGCATAAATCGCGGTACAGCGACTCCTGGCTGTGCGGCGTCTCACGAGGCAGCAGCAGCCGACAGGATGAAGGCCGGTCCCGCCGGGCGGGACCGCGGAATTACCCCCCTGCTCCAAACGCTTCCGTATCAATCTGCGCGCGCTGCAAACGGTCCGAATAGTCCACGTAAATCGTCTTCCATTCGGAATAAAAATCGAGGGCCGCGTCGCCCGACTCGCGATGCCCGTTGCCGGTCTGCTTGGTGCCGCCGAAGGGCAGATGCGTCTCCGCCCCGATGGTGGGGGCATTCACGTAGACGATCCCGGTGTGCAGATCGCGCATGGCGGCGAAGGCGGCGTTGACGTCGCGGGTGTAAATCGCGGAACTCAGGCCGTAGGTCACGCCGTTCGCCACTTCGATGCCCTGCGAAAGGCCATCCACCGGAATCACCGAAACCACCGGTCCGAAAATCTCCTCCTGGGCGATGCGCATGCCGGGGGTAACGTCCGCGAAAATGGTAGGCTCGTGGAACCAGCCCTTGGCGTACGGCCCGCCCTCCAGACGATGGCCGCCCGCCACGAGCCTGGCGCCCTCGCCTTTTCCGATCTCCACGTACTCCATCACGGTGTGAAGCTGCTTCTGGCTAATCGCCGGCCCCATTTCCGTGGCGGGATGCAGGCCGTCGCCCACCTTCAGAGATTTGGCACGCGCGATGAAGCGGTCCAGAAACTCGCGATAGACCTTTTTATGGACGCCGACGCGACTGGTGGCCGTGCAGCGCTGGCCAGTGGTACCGAAACCGCCCCAGATGCAGCCGTCAACGGCCAGGTCGAGATTGGCGTCGTCCATCACCAGGATGATGTTCTTTCCGCCCAACTCGAGATGGCAGGGGCGGAGGAAGGGGGCGCACGCCTCGTTCACCTGGATGCCCACTTCCGTCGAGCCGGTAAAACTGAGCAGCTTCACACCCGGATGCTTGAGCATGGCCCTGCCGCACACGCTTCCGGCCCCCGATATCAGGTTCACGACACCGCGGGGCAGGCCCGCCTCGTGCAGCACATCGAAGAGGTTGTAGACGGAGAGCGGAGTTTCCTGCGCGGGCTTGATGACGGCCGTGTTGCCCAGGACGAGCGCGGGCATGAGCTTCCAGGAAGGGATGGCCATGGGAAAATTCCACGGGGTGATCAGCCCGCAAACGCCGATGGGCTGGCGCACGCACATGGCCGCTTTGTCGGGCAGTTCGGAGGGCGTGGTCTTGCCGAATTGCCGCCGCCCCTCTCCGGCCATGTAGTACGTCATGTCAATCGCTTCCTGGACGTCGCCGCGCGCTTCCGCCAGGACTTTTCCCATCTCCCGGGTCATGTCGCGAGCGAACTCTTCCTTGCGCCGGACCAGCAATTCGCCGGCGCGGAAGAGAATCTCGGCGCGTTTCGGCGCGGGCACTTGGCGCCATTTGCGGTACGCCAGGGTGGCGGCGTCCACGGCGCGGGCCAAGTCCTCTTCGTTCGAGGCCGGAAACATTCCCACGAGGTCGTCCGTATTTGCGGGGTTGCGATTCTCGATGGCCGCGTTGCCGCGGGATTCCTGCCACTCCCCGTCGATGTAGTTCTTGTAAACCTTCGGTGCAACTGCCGTAGCCATGCCTACTCCTTCCCCTTCGCGCAGCTTGTGCGGGCTGCGCTCCACGATCGGCCGTCGCCCTACCGGCTGCAAATGGTGTGGCAACTCGCAAGGTTCACAGACTAAAGTCTGTGCTACTTTGCCCCGCCGGCATCCTTGAACACGACAATGTAGAAGCGGCTGAGCTTCATTTCGTCCCGAGCGTCCCTGTCCTTTTCTTTCTTCTTCTGAGGCGTGATCTCCGTGATGGCCGCGGAAGTTCCGGCCGGAAGCCAGTAGAGATCCCCGCCATGCAGCTTGGTGGCCTTCGAACCCGCGGGCTCCACGCTCACCTGGGAATCGGAGAGAATGATAAATAGGCGCGGGAAGGGGGAACTCTCCGCGTTGTAGAACCTGCCGAGGGGGAGCGCGCCGGCCTCGACGAGGAGTTCGTCGGTCTCAAACGCGGGAGTCTCCACCACGGGTTTTCCCGCAGCCTCCACCGGGCAATCAAATGGGCCGTCAATGACCTTGATGCATCGGTTGCGCGGCGTTCCCTGCGGCTTGAGGAGCTCGATGGTGAAATTCTGGAAGGGCGTACCGGCGTCGGTGCGCACGAAGTGGGCAAAACCACCCTTGGAATAATTGAGCTGGCCCTCATCCGCGGTGACATGCGCTTCGGGCTTGCCGGCGACACCGTTCACGAAATCTCCCGGCATCAGCGCCACGGCCAGGTACGGAAGGTCGTGCGCGTGGAGCAGCGTGGTATCGTGTCCGGCAATTTCGAAGTGCCAGGCCCGCACGTAGGCGTTTTCGAGCACCAAATGGTGGTGTGGCTCGTCCTTTATTGCCACGGCGGCAGACGAGGCGGGTACCTGAGCGCGCACGGAAAGTGTCAGCAGCAGAATTGCAGAAAAGAGCAGCGTTTTCACGGAGCCTCCGGAAGGCCAGAGGAAACCTACAGCCGAACGCCGCCCGAGTCAAACGGGGGCGGGGACGGCAGGCAATTCCGGCTGCTGGATGCGGGTGGAAGCAGCAGCGCGGCGCTTGCAAATCCAAGCAGAGCCCACGCATCGCTCAGGATGGCAGCGTGGGCGTCTTTTGCAGCATCCTTCCGAAAGCTCCGCGCTGACGGCTGCGGTCGTTACCGCGCAGGCTTCCCGATCGCAGACATCGGGACGCAAAAAGCGCGGAAAGCCCGCGCTACTTTTTTGGCCGGGACGAGGAGCGGGCTGGAGGACTGGTGCCAGCGGCCGCACGGGGCTCCGGCGGCGTCTTGGGCTCGGGCGGGGCCAATCCGGAAGTCGCAGAGCCTAATCCCAATTTTTGGAGCGAGAGGGCCTCGATTTTACCGGTGGGCGGCAGGCTCTTGGACCGCTGAAACCCTTTCATTGCGGAAACTGTCTGGGGATCCCACTTCCCTGTGGGGTCGCCATCATAAAAACCCTCGCGAGCCAGCGCCTGCTGGATCTCCCGAATGCGCGCGGGATCGGGGGCGA
>DATEQM010000249.1:0-6160 GCA_035272605.1 Candidatus Acidiferrales bacterium
CGCGCTATGCACCCGGAATTCATCCCACGGCGGTCGTTGCGGCGAGCGCGCGGATCGGGCCTGGGGCGCATGTGGGGCCTTACTGCTTTGTTGACGAAGACGTGGAAATCGGCGGGAACGCGGTATTGCACAGCTTTGTGACCATCTATCACGGGGCGCGGATCGGCGACGACTTCTTCGCGCATTCCCATGCGGCGGTCCGCGAGGGATGCGAAATCGGGCACCGCGTGATCCTGCAGAACGGCGTGGTGGTGGGCGCGGACGGATTCGGATTCGCGCGGCGGGACGACGGAAGCTGGAAGAAGATGCTGCAGTGCGGCCGCGCGGTGATCGAGGATGACGTGGAGATCCAGGCGAATGCCTGCGTTGACCGCGCCACGGTGGGGGAGACGCGCGTGCGCAGGGGCGCAAAGATCGACAATCTGGTTCAGGTGGGCCACGCCTCGTCGGTGGGCGAGCACGCCCTGCTGTGCGCCCAGGTGGGGTTGGCGGGAACAACCACAGTGGGAAATCGCTGCATCCTCGCCGGGCAGGTGGGCGCGGCGGGACATCTCACGATCGGCGATGGCGCGGTAGTGACGGCGCAGAGCGGAGTGCCCAGCGACGTGCCCGCGGGGGCGCAGTACTCCGGATATCCGGCGATTGAGAGCCGGCTGTGGCGGAAGTGCGTGGCGGCTTTCCTGTGCTTGCCGGATTTGCTGCACACGGTGCGCAAGCTGGAGGAGCGGATGGAGAAGGCGGGGGAGTGACGCGCTGCGACAGGAATCTGACCAGGAGGGGTGCGGCCGCGGGGCTCGGTCGCCTCGCGCTACAATTCCGCGTCGCGGGGTTGCTGATCGGGAGGTAACGAGCTGGCGATTGCGGAGCGGACGCGGGCGGCGAGTTCCTTTCGTTTTTCGCCGGAGTATTGGGATACGTCCACCGGCGGGTGAAAGACCACGCGGGCGGCGCCGGGACGGACGAGGAACGCGCCGCGCGGCAGGATGCGCTGCGTGCCGATGACCGACACAGGGACCACCGGGGTTCCGGCTTCCATGGCCAGCAGAAAGCTGCCGCGTTTGAACTCGCCGAGACGGCCGTCGCGGCTGCGGGTTCCCTCCGCAAAAATAACGTAGGAGATTCCCTCGTGCATGTATTTGCGGGCCAGGCGGACGCTGGCGCGGGCGGCGGCCGGGTGGCCGCGCTGCACGGGGATAAAACGTCCCAGGCGCATCGCCGTGCCCAGCAGCGGAATGCGGAAGAGCTCGCGCTTGGCGAGAAGAGCGACGCGGCGGGGAATCCGGCCGACCACGGCCGGAGGGTCCACGTTGCTCACGTGGTTGGAGACGAACAGGCAGACGCCCGCGGGGATGTTTTCCAGGCCTTCGGCGCGGGGACGCACGCCGGCGATGCGGAGACCCATCTGCGCGCCGCCAATGCTGAAAGGATACAGGAGATGGACGGAGCCGGTGAGCAAGGCGTGAAGGATGAAGAAGGGTCCCAGGAGGAGACCGTAGAGGATCAGGAAGAGGATGGCGGATAGGGTGCGGACTACCGCGACCACAAACATTCCCTGGTCCCTCCTTGACGCTGGCCTGGGAGAACTTGCAGAAATTCGGCTTGGCACTCCTCATCCCGCACCGACCAACATGAAATGGCCGCTCTGAGGGCGCGCAGACTGAAAGCCTACGCTACTGGGCAGGGGCTTCCCCCCCGGTCAGAATGCCCTCGCGAATCTTGGCGGGAAGGCCGGAAACCTCTGCCTCGATGATGCGAGGCGAAGGCGATGTCCGGCTGCCCACTACAAAGGAAATTTCGTGGGTCTGCTCGCCGCGAGCCACGCGCAGGCGGAGCGAATCGCCGGACGCGAGGCTAGCAAACCATTGCCGCGGGTTTGCAGGAGCCTCGCGGCCGTTGACGGCAACAATGGCGTCGCCGCGCATTAATCCGGCGCGCTCGGCCGGGCCGCCGGGGGTCACCTCCGTGACCACGAGCCCGGCCGATCCGCTGCGGCGGGCGCGGAAACCGGGATCGGAAAAGGTGCGCTGCTCGCTCTGCAGCGTGAAGCCGCCGCGCGCGAGAATTTCCTGGAAGGGCATCTCGTCGGTTCCCTCGACGTAACGGCGAAAGAAATCGGAAAGGTCGCGGCCGGCGAGCTCATTCGCGAGGGCCTGGATGGCCTGCGTATCCGCATAGAATTTATGCTGCTGCGCGTAGCGGCGGTTCATGGCGCGCAGCAGAGTGCCCAGACTCTCCCGGTTACCCGTAGCGTCGCGGAGCAGGATGTCCAGGCAGAAGCCCAGCAACTGACCTTTGTTGTAGTAGGAGATGCTGGAGTCGCGCGAGCGATAAGCCGGATATTTTTCGAGCCAGGCGGCGATGCTGGCCTCCTCGACGCTCTGGTAACGGCGCGCGGGCCGAGACTCCAATTCGGCGATTTGGGCGGCGAGGTCGCGGCAGAAGTCGTCGCGGGACCAGAGACCTGTGCGGACCAGGGTGTAGGCGGCGATGGTGCTGGTGACGCCCTCGGCAAACCAAAGGGTGTCGGTGGGCTGCTCGTGGGTATAGTCCACGGGCTCGAGGCTCTGCGGACGGATGCGCAGCACGTTCCAGAGATGAAAGAATTCGTGGGCCATGACGGGCGCCGGGTCCTCTCCCGGGCCAACGCCGATGGCCGTCGAGTTGGGATGCTCCATCCCGCCCCCGCCGCCGGTACCGAGATGGAGCAGGAAAACATAGCGCGGAAATGGCGCATCGCCCATGAGCGACGTTTCCGAGAGGACGATCCTGCGGGTGACGTCCTCGAAGTGCTCGCGGGACCAGACCGTGGGCGGCCCGCCGGGAATATCTCCGGCATGGACCACGACGCGGACGGGACGCCCGGCGAGTTCGAGCGTGAAATCTGAAAAGGTGCCGACTTCTACCGGCGCCTGCGAGAGCGCGTCGTAGTTCGCGGCGACAAACGTCGCGGGCGAGGGTCCGGAATCGAGCGCCGTGGCCTCTCGCCAGCCGGAGGGAACATCGGTGAATTCGAGCGAGACGTCCTCACCACGCCGCTCGGGAACGAAGAGCAGAACGGTGGCGCAATTCAGAAAGGCGTGTTCGAGGTTGATCTCCGAGGAGAACGGACCGGACTCGTCCCAGAGGATCGAATAGTCGAGCACGACGGTGCCGGAAACCGGGCCGAGGCGCCAGGAATGGGGAGTGATCCGGCGCAGCGCGACATTGCCGCCGGTGGGAGTCGTGGCATGGAGCTGCTCGATGCGGGAGGCGAAATCGCGGACCTGGTAGAGCGCGTTCCACACGGGCATGTCCACTTCGAGCGAGTCCTGAACGCGGGGAACTTCCATGTGAACTTGAAAGCGCCCGGCGGCGCGTGCGGAAAGCGAGATGGAATAACGAATGGTGGCGCCAGCGGGCGCCGGGAGGAGCCCGGCCAGCAGCAGGAGGCAGGCGAGACGAGTGGCAGGCATGTTCTTCCGTGTCCTTCTAGAGTGTGAAGCGGGTGATGTGGTGGAATTTTCTTGCCCGGGCGTGAATCTGTTTTCGAGTGAGGCGACGGAGTCGCTCGAGGCCGAACTTCTCCACCGCGAAGCTGCCCATCACCGAGCCATGGATCATGGCGCGGCGGAGTGACGGGTCGTCAATTTTCCCCGCGGCGGTCAGCGAGCCCATGAAGCCGCCAGCGAAGCTATCGCCCGCGCCGGTGGGATCCCAGACGCGGTGGAGCGGCAAGGCCGGAGCGACGAAGAGCTGGCGTCCGCGGTAGAGCGTGGCGCCGTGCTCGCCGCGTTTGATCACCACAGCCTTGGGCCCCATGGCCTGAATGCGCGCGGCGGCTTGCAGGAGGTTGTGGCGGCCGCTGAGCTGGCGGGCCTCGGAATCATTGATGAGCAGGACGTGGACGTGGCGCAGGACGAGGCGGAGATCGGAAAGGGCGCCTTCTATCCAATAATTCATGGTGTCCAGCGCCACCAGACGGGGCTTGCGGCGGAGCTGGCGGAGCACACCAAGCTGGAGTGAGGGCTGGATATTAGCCAGGAAGACGAAGCGAGAATCACGATACTCGAGGGGCAGCTTGGGATCGAATTCGGCGAGCACGTTGAGCTGGGTATCGAGGGTGGTGCGCTCGTTCATGTCCTGCGAATATTTTCCGGACCAGAAGAAAGAACGGCCGGGGACGCGTTCGAGGCCGCGGGTGTCGATGGAGCGGCCGCGGAAAATGGAGTGGTCGCGCGCGGTAAAATCCTCGCCCACGATGGCGACGAGGCGCACGGGAGCGAAGTAGCTGGCCGCGACCGCGGCGTAGGTGGCCGCGCCACCCAGCATGCGCGGCACTTTTCCGTGCGGCGTCTCCACCGCGTCGAACGCCACTGTGCCCACGACGAGAAGGGACATGCGTTTCATCCTCTCCGGTTACTCCAGGTATTTTCCGGCGATGAGGGCGAGCCGGCGGCGCGCGGAGGCGGGGATGGATTTCCGGTCGGTGAGCAGGGCGTGCGCCAGGGCATGGCCGCAGCGGCAGGCGCGCTCCTCGGGCATCTGGCGCACGGCGCGGCGCAGCACGGCATGGGCATTCTCCGCGTTCTGGTGCAGGGCCTTGAGAATCTGGGCCCCGGTGACGGAATCGTGCTCGGGGTGCCAGCAATCGTAGTCCGTGATCATGGCCATGGTGGCGTAACAGATTTCCGCCTCACGGGCAAGCCGGGCCTCGGTGAGATTGGTCATGCCGATGACGTCAAAGCGGAGCTGGCGGTACACGTGGGATTCCGCCGGGGTGGAGAACTGAGGTCCTTCCATGCACACGTAGGTGCCGCCACGGTGCACGGCGACCTGTGCCGCTTCGCAGGCTTCCGCGAGGAGGCCGCCCACCTGAGCGCAGGTGGGCTTGTCGAACGAGATATGCGCGACAACGCCCCGGCCGAAGAAAGTGTCCTCGCGGTGGCGTGTGCGGTCGTAGAACTGGTCGGGGATCAGAAACATCATGGGAGGCAGATCCTCGCGCAAAGAACCCACGGCGCTGGCGGACAAAATGCGCTCCACGCCGAGCATTTTCAGGGCGTAGATGTTGGCGCGATAGTTGATCTCAGAAGGCAGCAGGCGATGGCCGCGGCCATGGCGGGCCAGAAAAGCGACGCGGCGGCCTTCGAGCGTGCCGATGACCACCGCATCCGACGGGCTGCCGTAGGGGGTGCGCAGGCGCACCTCGCGCGTATCAGTGAGGCCGGCCATGGTATGGAGCCCGCTGCCGCCGATGATGCCAATGCGCACGGATTCGCGGCGGCTGGAGGGGGCCCGGCGACGCTTCGAATGTGACGCGGCGGACTTTTTCTTCTTTGTACGTTTTGCCATCGGGGCGTTTCCTCGTCCTACCGAGAAACTATCTCACAAATCATGGAAGGGGCGGCGCATCGAGTGACACAGTCCCGCGGCGGCGGGACTGTGCTACTTGTCGAAGGGCGCGGGTTCAAACGTGTGCTTCCCTTCCCGCTCGCGCACGTAGCCGGACGGCGTGTCGGCGTCGTGGCAGAGGACGCACAGCCAGTCGCCACGGGCGGCCTCGGCCAGCCACTTCTTCTTATTCTCCATGGTTTCGACCGGATAGAGATCGAAGGACATGACCCACGGAACGGCAGAGTGGTGGCGCGTGGGGCAGAGGTCCACGGGAAGAAAGATGGTGCGGCTGGCGCCGTCGAGGCGGACGCATTGCATGTCGCGGTTGTGCCCGGGGACGCGAAACACGCGGATGCCTGGAGCGACCTCGCCGTCGCCTTCCAGGAGCCACCACTTCCCTGCCTCCTCGATGGGGACATAATTTTCCGCCATGTAGCTGCCGCGGTCGCGCTCGGTGGGATGCTTGGCCCATTCGAGTTCGCCCCGCTGCACGGCGTAGCGGGCATTGGGAAACGTGGGGACGAGGCGGCCGTCCACGATGCGTGTGTTCCACCCGCAGTGATCGAAATGCAGGTGGGTGTTCAGGACCAGCGAGATGTCTTCGGGTTTGACCCCCAGGGCGGCGATGCGGTCGAGCAGGCGGGGCGGGCCGCCCAGGCCGAAAATGTCGCGGCGCTTGGCGTCCAGTTTGTCGCCGGCGCCCGCTTCAATCAGGACCCACTGTCCGGCGGTGCGCACGAGCAGGCAATTCATGGTCAGGCGGATTCGGTTGCGCTGGTCCGCAGGG
>DATEQM010000250.1:0-10127 GCA_035272605.1 Candidatus Acidiferrales bacterium
TCCGCATCTGGTTCGGACACACGCGCGACCGCACCGCCGGGCCGGCGGTTTCTCTCGGAGCGTTGGCGGTTTTCATACTGCTGCTCCGGCGGATGCCCGCCCCATCGGTCGCGTAACCAACCGGCCGCGCTCAACATCCCAGGATTGTGCGGATTTTTCCCGGAACAAAGCTCGAACACGCGGGTGGCCGCAGGCCTACGTGCGTGCCATCCAGAACGAGGTGAAAACAGCGATGATCGATGCATCCTATATTTCCAGCCGATTCGCCTCGGCCCTCCCCTATGAAAGCTATCTGCGGACCGGCGCCGACGAGCAACAACGCCGCTGGAATCAGGTGCACGAGGCCGCGCGATTGTCGGAGGCCCAAAAACAATTGGTGGGCGGTTTTGAGCGGAACATGAAGATTCTGATCTTCAGCGGCATTTGGTGCGGCGATTGCGTCGAGCAGTGCCCGCTCGTCCAGCGAATCGCGGAAGCCAATCCCGGGAAGATCGAATTGCGGTTCATCGAGCGCCCGAAGGACGGTGAGTTAATCCCGGAGTTGCGCATCAACGGCGGGAACCGCGTGCCGGTAGTTCTTTTTTTGTCGGAAGACGACGAATGGTGCGCCACGGCCGGGGATCGCACCATCCACCGCTATCGCGCCCTGGCCGCCCGCAGACTCGGCGCGCATTGCCCGACGGGCATCGTCCCACCGGAAAAAGACGAACTCGACGCCACTCTGGGCGACTGGCTGAACGAGGTGGAGCGCGTTCAACTGATGCTCCGGCTTACACCTCGCCTCCGCGAAAAGCACCAGGACTAGCCTCAGCAAATCGGGGGCGCAGCTCCGCTCAGGCTCAAATGAATCGCCGCGGGAAGTTGGCTGGGAGGCATGGACTCGAACCATGATTCTCAGATCCAGAGTCTGATGTCCTGCCAATTGGACGACCTCCCAGCCGGTGGAGGCCACAACAAAGCGCCCCGAGCGGCTCGGGGCGCATCTTTTCTACTGTATGCGGAGAGCGGAATTCCGTCAACCACGTGGCATAGGCACTCTGGCCTGCGCTGCGAAATGCGTCTCGGATGGCGGCATAAAGCCGCCTCTACATTTCATGTGGGGCCCGGGGCAGAGATCTCAGAGCGCAGCCAGGAGTGGCTGCGCCACAACTACCGCGCCGCCGTCCCCGCCGCGGCTGCTTTCGCGGGTTGCTCGACCGGCACGAGCTTTCCCTCGACCACGCGGAATCCGCTGCCGCGCCAATTGATGCGGGTGAAAAAATAGCCGGCGATCCAGGTGAGGAAGCCCGTAGCATCGCGCAGCGGCACGAGCCACAACCGCCGGCGCAGCAACCGGTCACCCAGACCCCAAACGCCCACGGTCCAGGCGGCCGCGAGACGCAGCACCAGATACGCGCCCAAATAGGCCGCCGCAACCCAACGCGTGGGAGCCACCGCCGCGGCCAGCACCGACCACGGCAGGCCAAACGTGAGCACCAGCCCAAAATGCCCGCCGGGCCGCGCAAACCGCGTGGTCAGCGCCCAGCGCAACTGATGCACGGCAAATTCGCGGAGCGATTGCCGGCCGTAAACGATGGTCACCGGGTCGCGCAGCAGGGCAACACGATAGCCGTGCGCGGCGATGCGGCTGCCCAGTTCGTAATCGTCCGAGTGGTAATCCGCGAGCGCCTCGAATCCTCCGATGGCCTCGAGCGCTTTGCGGGTGCAGGCCATGGTGGCCCCGAGCGCAAACTTCACGCCTTCCAGGCGCCACGCGGTGAGAACGCCGGCCTGAAATTCGGAGGTGATGCCCACGGCTTCGAGTTCGGCGCCGATTCCGCCACGCGGGACATTCGTTTCCGCACGATACATCGCGGTAGACGCGCCCACCTGCGGATCCCGGAAAGGCGCGGCCACACGCCGCAAGTAGTCCGGGGTGACGCGCACATCGCTGTCGTTGATCACCAGCAGGTCGTAACGCGCCTCCGCGGCCAGCCGGATCAATTTGTTTACCTTGTTGTTCGCGCCCACGCCCGGCACGCTCCGAATCAGGCGAATGGGCACGGCGGGAAATTCGCGCATGAGCCTTTCGATCACCGGGACCGCGGGGTCGGCCGGATCGGCCACGGCGAACAGAATCTCGTACTGCGGATAGTTCTGCCGGCAGAAACTCGCGAAATTCTCGAAGGCCTCGCGGTCCAGTCCCCGGCACGGCTTCAGGATGCTGGCGGGGGGCGTGTACGGCGGGCCGCCCGGCTCCGGCCGCCGGAAGAAACTCACCGCGCTCCAGATGGAAAGCAGATAGAAAGCGAACGGCGCCAGGGCCAGCGCCAGAATGAGCCAGCGGAGAAAATGCCAGGCTTCTTGCATCCCGATTTATCCCACGCAGACCAGGGCCACGCCCAGGCACACCAGGCACACGCCCAGCCAGCGGTTTGCGCTCACCTGCTCGCCCAGAAAGAAGCGCCCTCCCAGCGCGGCCATCACGTAACTCAGCGCGGTCACCGGCACCACAAAGCTGACGTTGGCGCGGGAGAGCAGCACGAGGAGCGAGAAAAACGCCAGCGCCATCATTCCCAGCCCCGCCCACATCCAGGGCGCCCGGAGCGCGCGCAGCACCATGCGGGCAATCGCGGCCGGCCGGAACGAGGTGACTTCGCCGACCTCCTTCATCGCCCGGCTCACAAACATCTCACCGGACGTTCCCGCGAGCACGACGAGGAGGACAAAGAACGCGATTTGCATCTCAATCTCCTTTCGCGCGGGCGGCCTCAAGCGGCGTCCCGGCCGCGGGTTCCGCCCGGGTGGTGCGCGGCGGCGTATTTCCCACCAGCCCCACGCCCAGAGTGATCAGCGCGACCCCGGCCCATCGCACCGGGCTCACTGGTTCGCGCAGGAAAAAATGTCCGAGCAGCGGCACGACGGCGTAGGCCAACGCCGACGCCGGCAGCACGAAGCTGAAATCCGCCCAGGTGAGCACCAGCATGTAGGAAACAAAGAAGAGCAGCAGGCAGCCAAACCCCGCCCACACGGCCGGCGCGCCCGCCGCGTGCGAAAGAAAAGCCTCAACTGGCGCAACCGACCATGCCGCCGGCGGCCCCACCACGCGCATGCCTTTTCCGATCAGGGTATCGCCCGAGGCGCCGAACACCACCATCAGGAAGAGGAGGAGAGCGGTCTTCGCACGGAGCTGCTGGCCGGATTCCATGGCCGCCAGGGCCCCCATGACAGAGAATCAGTCCGCGGCGCGCGGCGCGCTGGAAGTGGCGGCGGGAACGCTGACGGCGGTCTCTTGGGTGAGCCCCTTGCGGGCCATCCGGTTGCGTTCAAACCGCAGCTTGAGGAAATCCGTTGCCTCGGTGATCAGGCGCTTCCGTTCGTCCTTGTCCCACAGGGCCTCGCGCACAATCCGCCAGATGATCCGCGGGCGGAAATAATACTCGTCGAAGAAGCGGTTCACATCGGAGAGCATCTCCTCGCGGGTGATGCCCGGATACTGCATGTGGGGCAATTGGTGGCCCTTCCCGTCGGCGAGCGCTTCGCTGGCCAGGAAACCCTTGTCCGCGGCCCAGGTGTACATTTCGGTTCCGGGCATGGCGTGGGCAATGGAGACCTGGACCGTTTCGGGGTCCAACTCCTTGGCGAAATCGATGGTGCGCTGGATGGTCTCTTTCGTTTCCCCGGGAAGGCCGATGATGAAGTCGCCGTGGACACGCAGGCCTACCTTCTTGCAATTCTTGGCGAAGGCGAGGGCCATCTCCACGGTCGCGCCCTTCTTGATGTTTTTCAGGATCTGGGGGTCGCCGGATTCGTACCCGACGATCAGCAGGCGCGCCCCGCCGTCGGCCATGGCCTTCAGCGTCTCGTAGTCGCTGTGGACGCGCGCGTTGCAACTCCAGGTGCGGCCGAGCGGGCCCAGACGCTTGGAAATCTCGATGACCCGGTCCTTGCGGATGTTAAACGTGTCGTCATCGAAATAAAGCTCTTTGGCCTGCGGAAAGAGCTTGATGGCTTGGGCGAATTCCCGCACCACGTTGTCCACCGACCGCACCCGCCAGGCGTGCCCCGAAAGCGTTTGCGGCCACATGCAGAACGTGCACAGCGCCGGACAGCCGCGCGAGGAGTAGAACGCGACGTAAGGATGCCGGAGGAAGGGAACATTGTAGTTCTCGATGGTCAGGTCGCGCTTGTACACCTCGGTGGCGAAGGGCAGGGCATCGAGTTCCTCGCTGTGCAGCTTCGGCCGCTCCGGGTTATGGACCACTTTCCCGTTTTTCCGGAAGCTGACGTTCTGGATGGTTTCCAGGGCGCGTCCCTGGGCATACTCCACCACCGCGTAGTCGAATTCCCCGCGCACCACAAAATCAATCGCTTCGCTCGCGCGCAGGCTCTGCTCCGGCTGCGTCTCCACGTGCGGACCCACGAAGCAGATCTTCAGGTCCGGCTGGGCGTTCTTCATCAGCTCGGCGAGCTTGAGGTCGTTCGAGAAACCCACCGTGGATGTGAACAGCACCACGAATTCATAGTCGCGGGCGATGCGAACCGTTTCCTCCGGCGTCACCTTATGGGGACACGCGTCCAGGAGCCGGCTCCCCGGCAGCATCCCCGCAGGGAACGCGAGCCACACCGGATACCAGTAGGATTCGATCTCGCGGGAAACCGGCCAGCGTGAGCTGGCCCCGCCGTCGAACTTGTCAAAGCTCGGCGGATTCAACAGCAGAGTTTTCATCACTCCAGACGTCATCCTCATCCCCCAAAAGCGCAGCGCCTCCCCGCACCGCCCGGGAAGCGTCAAACCCTTATTCTACCCCAGCCGGCCTCCCTTCGCGAATGCCCTTGGGCCCGTGTTGCGCCGGTGTGCTCATGGCAGAACGGCGGTGAGCTGCCCGGTCATACGCAGCAGCTCGAGGGAGGCCTGCTGGTTGTCGAAATCCGAGTCCAGGAAGGCGAGCCACTTCGTGCTCTCGTCCAGCCGCAATTTCTCGACTTCCCGGAGGTTGGCGTGCCCCTCCTCGAACTGGGCCTGGATGTTGTGCAGCTCTTCCTGAGCCAGCTTCAGCTCCAGCCGGGCCACCTCGCGGGCCGCCTCCGTCTCGCGGACGTGCCGGGCCGCGCGGCGCACCTCGTTCTCCACGCGGCTCCGCGTGGCGGCAAGCTCTAGCTGAGAACGGTGCAAATCCTCGCTGGCCAGCTCCACGGCAGCGGAGGTGTGCGCGCTGAAGATAGGAATGCTGATCTGCAAACCGACGTTTACATTGTTCTTCTGGAAGGTTTTGTAATAGTTCTGGTAGTTGTTGATCTTGCTGAGCAGGCTGTACTTGCCCACCAGATCCACGGTGGGAAAATAGCCGCCCCTTTCCCCCTTCAAGCGCTCCTGCTTGGCACGATAGTCCAGTTCGGCCTGGCGGATCTCCACGCTGTATTCCAAGCCCATGGCGATCAATTCGCGCATGGGACGGTCCGCTGCGGCCGCGAAATTGGGCGCCGAATCCGCCGCCACCAGTTCCAGGCCGCGGTCGGGATTGACGTTGCACAGATCGCGAAGATCCGCCTCGAGCAGGTCCTCCCGGCCTGCGAGCTGCAATCGCCGCTGCTCCACTTGCGCCGCCGTCAGTTCCGCGCGCGTCGTCTCGATGGGCAGCTCCTGCCCTTCGCCCACCCGCTGCCGCGTGATGTCCAGGACCCGCGTCGCGCTGGCCCCCTCCTTCCCCAGCAGGTCGAGGGCATGCCGCACCTTATTCAACTCCAAATAGGTGGAGACAGTTCTTACGATCACCGAGTCGCGCGTGAGATTCGTCTGGAGTTGTTCGATCTGTGTCTCCAGGGTCTCCGCGCGGTACAGCCCTCGCAAGGGAGGATTGAACAAGGTCTGCACGTAGGCCACGTTGAACAACGAGGGCGCCGTGCCGCCTGGCGTCTCCGGAATCCCGTTCGTATAGATGACGCCGGACCCGGTGAACAAATTGGGCTGGAACCGTGCCTTGGTCACGTTGGCCTGGCGCCGCGCCACGGTCGCGCGGATGCGGGCCAGCGCCAGGTCGCGGCTGCTTTGCAAGGCGCGGTCCAATGCGCCCTTGAGGGTGAGTTCCGCAGGCGGCGCGGCTTCCTGCGGCGCGGCCTGATCCGCCGGCTGAGGCTGCTGCGCGCGGAGCGTGCCGCACCACGCGCCGAGGAAAACGCCGGCGCACGCGGCCCAGAGCAGCGCTCCACGGCCGCGGCCCGCCCGCGCCCTCGTGAGTCCGCGTCCTTTCTCCTTCTCATTCATGGCGCAACGATTCCGTGGGCTGCAGCCCGGCGGCTCGATTGGCCGGAAGATAACCGAACAGCACGCCGGTCAGGCAGGTCACCAGAAACGCCACAATCACCGAGATCCAGGAGACGGACACCGGAAAACCACCCGGCAGCAGCGGCCGCACGGCCACCGGAATGCTCACGGCAATCAGGATTCCCACCAGCGCTCCTGTCCCGCTGATGATGAGCGCTTCCAGCAGGAACTGCCAGCGAATCTCCCGGCGCTGCGCTCCTACCGCCATGCGCACCCCGATCTCCCGCGTCCGCTCCGTCACCGTTACCAACATGATGTTCATAATGCCGATGCCGCTGATGATCAGGGCGATGAAACCGACCAGCAGCAGGATCACGGTCAGCGCCACCGAGATCTTTCTCGCCGAGTCCAGAATGGCGTTCAGGTTTTCCACCTTGTAGACGGCCCCCGGCCGGTGTCGCGATTTTAGAATCTGGGCCACCTGGCGGGTCACCCCGGGAACATCCTCCAATGTGGCGGCCTGCGCGTAGATCACCCGGATGTGGTCGTTCCCGGTATAATACTTCAACAGTGTAAGCGGGATGATCACAGTTTCCTTTTGAATCTCCGCCAGGCCAAATGTGTCCATGCGCTCCTTGAAAATCCCCACCACCGTGAACTGCAGCTCGCCCACGCGCAGCAGCTTGCCCACCGGATCCTGGTCCGCGAAGGCTCGCGCGGCCAGTTGCTCCGAGAGCACGCAGACCTTCGCCCGCGCTTCCATGTCCTCCGCATCCAGAAAACGGCCGCGGAGCACCACCAGGTTGCGTATGCGCTGAAACCCGGCCGTGACTCCGGTCAGGGCGACAGCGCGCTCCACCCCATTCACTACCACCGACATGGCGATTGGATAGCTCCCGGCGACCTCCCGGAGTCCCGGGATGCCGTTACGAATCGCTTCCATGTCGGCCACGGTGATTTCGTCGCTCTGCACCGCTTTCTGGCCGATCCCCGCGCGCACCACCTCGGCAGAAACGAGATTGGAACCCACGGCCTCAATCTGCGAAATGATGTACTCCTTCCCGGTGATCGCGACCGTGGAAACCATCACGATGCAGGCGCTCCCGATCACCACGCCGAGCATGGTGAGCGCGGCCTTCATCTTGTTAGCGCGCAAAGCCTCGAGCGCCACGACAATGGTTTCCGTTTTCAGCTTTGCTCCCCTGCGCTCACCATAGAATTAGGCCCGGCGCAGCGCATTCCCGGAAACGCGTGCAGGGCCTCGGGCCGTGACCTTTGCGCCCCTGGGCCTTGCCACCTGTGGCGATGCCAGATCCCTCTCTTTAGTATCCTCGCCGAGAGAAAAGCAAGTACGCGGCTGGCAAAATCGTTTGCGATCCCGTTCGCTTCCCTCAGCCGTGCAGCATGGTTCACGGCCTGTTTGTCCGCATGATCACGGTGGACCGGACAGGGCCGTCGCATCTGGAACTTTCCGTCAGCATACTTCCCGATGCGGTTCCCTGCCCGGGGAGTTGTCCTGCCCGACTGTGCCTTGCGAGACACGCCGCCATCCGCCTGCGGCGCCCGCGGAAATCTCCTGCGCCTGGGGGAATCGCTCCCTGCCCCGCTGGAGCCGCGACCACACTTCATAGCTCGCCAGCACCACGAACACGGGATCAATCGGACGGCGATAGTAATCCTGCCAAACTGTCACGTAGTAGACCATCGGGAAGAACAGAAGCACCAGCGCAAATGGGATCGCCGCGCGACTCCCCATCCGAAACGCCCGGTACAGGCCGGCAAGCGCGAGCAGATCCATCACCGTGCTGAGGAAGATGTCGGGGAGATTGAACGGTTCCTGAGCCAGAAAGTGCGGGTCGAAACTCCAATAGCTCGTCCACATGTACAAGATGCGTCGCAGCGTCACGCCCAAAAACCACGCCGGGTGGCTCGCAATGAAGCCTACGGCCTGCTCCTGTTTGCGCGTCATATAGGCCAGCTCGCCCAATCGGCGGAATTCCCGCATCTCTCCCTCGTTGAGGGAAGGCTGGTACCCGGGCGGAATAAAATGCGAAGAATCCCCGTTGTTGCCGATATGGAGTTGCAGGCCAAAGCCGTCTCGAAATGGAATGAAGGTGTGGAACGTCTGGTAGTTGCGGATGAACCATGGCGCGACCACCAACACGAAGCCCAACGCCATCGCGCTGGCCGGCGCCCTCCACTGTAGGCCACGTCGCTGGCGGCGGTAGTACATCCAGGCCGTCAGCGGGGGGAGCACGGATAGCACCACAGGCTCGGTCAGGGCGGCCACGCCGGAAAGGATGCCGAACCAAAAGTCGTACCAGGGTCGGCTCGAGGCCTCCAGAAGCAGAACGCATAGAAGCAGAACGCTCAGTAACAGGCAAGCGAGGATCGTTGGCCAGATCAAATCGGCAGAGAAATACACCGCGTAAGGAAAAAACACCCAGGTCCACCCCGCCCAGGCGGCCGGCCCATCTCCCAGGCTGATTCGTGCCAGGAAAAAAACTGGCAAGCAAGTCAACGCAGAAAACAGGCTGTTCAATGAAAGCATCGCGATCGCCGAGGACTTTGTATACACCCCGAAGATGTCGAATACGGCTGCAAGGATATAAGGATAAACGGGGGGTATCATGGCGGTGGGCCCGGTCTGTCCGAAGAGAGGATTGCTGAAGCCCTCTCCCTCCGCCAGCGACCGCGCAATCCTCCCCGTCTCGCCGGCAAAGTGCCAATGGTCCCGGTCCGGATCCAACCGCTCCGGATACAGAAAGGCCACAACCGCCAGCCGCAAGGCGAGAGCTGCGAGAACCATCCAGAGACACATGCGGCGATTCGATGGAGATTGTTTTTGCATTCCTGCCTTCCTTGCTCAGTGGCCGGAATCCGGGCGGTCACGCGCGCGCCACAAGAACAACATGGGAGTCAGAGGTCTCAAGTAAGGTTTCCACTTTAGGGGGCCGGCCCGGCGGAAGAGAAGCTCTCCGTCATTCCGGCGGATTCGGTGGCGGAAAGACCGCAGTCGGGACGGCGGATGAGGGAAAAACGATCGTCGATGCACTTCAGCATCCGCGCGGCTATCTGCCGGCCTTCCTTCGACTGGGCCAGATTGTGCAGCTCGCGCGGGTCGGCCCGCCAATCGAAGAGCTGGGGTTGCCTCCCGCGGATAAGCAGGAAGTGCCATCGCGAGCTGAGGAGCGACTCCGTTCGCAGCATGGCGCCTCCCGGCGCCGCGGGATCGCGCGAGAGCAGCTCCGAGAGAAGAAAGGGGGGCTCCGCCTGCGGCGCGCCGCCAATCCACAGGGCCGCGAGAGAGGGGCCGGGGAACTCCGTCTGCCCCTGCCGGGGCAGCATCTGCACCAAAGTGGCCGGCAGGGAAGCGATGCTCACCGGGGCGCGGACGCGAACTCCCGCCGGCAGATGCTCCGGCCAGAGAATCAGGAGCGGCACATGGATACCTTCGAAAAAGAGCGCCTTCCCGTGCTGGAACTGGCCATGCTCCCCAAAGAACTCTCCGTGATCGGCAACGATCACCACGATCGTATTCTCGTCGGGCTGCAGGCTGCGGAGGGAAGCGAACAGGTGGCCGATCTGATCGTCCTCGAAGGCGATCGCGCCATCGTAGGCATCGCTTTCGTCCCGGATCTCGTCCCGCCGCGTCAGCCGTTCGCGGTCGCCGATGGAATTCAGGATCCCTCCTGGATCTGGCTTCGCGGAGAAGCGCCCCCGGAACGGAGCGGGGGGGAGATAGGGGGCGTGGGCATCGAAGTAATTCAGCACCGCGAAGAAGGGCCTGCCCGGGGCTTTTTGGACCCATTTCAGGAAGTCGCCGTTGATTTCGGCCGCACGCTTGCGACCGGGCAGGTCAGCGCGACTCGTCTCCTCGTAC
>DATEQM010000251.1:0-12639 GCA_035272605.1 Candidatus Acidiferrales bacterium
GGCCGCCGCGCGTCTGGCTGAAATTGGTGGAGCGTTCGCGAGCGCACAGCAGGGCGCACAGCGTGGCGGTGGAAGCGAATTCCTGGATCACGCCGGTAAACTGCCGCGAGAGCCCCACCATCTGCCGCAACCAGTCCATCACCACCTCTTCGAGTTCCGTGGCGGCTGGGCTGGTCTGCCAGCTCATGCACTGCGCGCCCAGGCCGGCCGCGGCCAGATCCGCCAGCACGGAGGCCAGGCTGGTGTTCGAAGGGAAATAGGCGAAAAAGCCGGGATGGTTCCAATGAGTGATGCCGGGCAGAATCACGCGGTCCAGGTCGGCCAGCACGGCATCCATCGGCGCGCCGCGTTCCGGCGGCGCCGCGGGAAGCTGCGCGCGGATCGCGCCCGGCGCGGCGGGACTCATCACCGGCAGCCGTTCGATCCCGGCGCGATACTCCGCGATCCAATCCACCAGCGCATGGCCTGTGCGGCGGAATTCTTCAGGGGTCATGACCATCTCCTCGCGATGTAGTGGCGGTCCGCCTCAAGCGGACGGCCACCGTCGGAGAATCATACGGCAATCGGGTGGTCAGCGGCGCGTGGTGGAACCCTCTGCCCATCGGACAGTATTCGACCCGGAGAAGGCAGCCTGAAATGCCGTTGTTTTCCTGCCGGTTTCTTGGGATAAGACGGCGAAGTGCGACCGGCCGGTCAGCGGACCAGCGCGCCGACTTTCCGCAACTGGTTCGCGAAGGCTGCCGGTTCGAAGTACGATTGATTCTCGATCAACGGGAAGAGACCGTTGATGGCCGCGCGCACCTCAGCGGCGTCGCTGGCCTTCACTTCCTTGCTGTAGGCAATGAAGAGCGAATCCAGCGCCATGGTGGCCTGCTCGGCGCAGCGCTCGCCGCAGTAGGAGATGTTCTCGGCGTCACCGGTGATGGAAGCCATCGCGCGCTTGGCCAGCGCGGCGTCGTACGTGAGCGTCTCCAGTTTCTCCGCAAAATGCTGCGCCACCGGCGCCGCCGCGCCCGCCGCGGAGACCACCGCGTCCGGGTTGGGGTTCAGCTTGTTCATTTCCGCCTCGAACGTGGCCATCTTCGCGGCCAGGTCCTGCGCCGCAGACGCGTCCACAGCCGAAGCCAGGTGCTGGAATACGATGTAGCGCGAGGCGTTCCAGGGCGGGTCGCCTGGACGCCGGCCGGGGTAACCATGCTCCTGCCGCCAACTCTGCGCGGCCGGGCCGAGCGCGTGGTGACAGGCAAAGCAGTCGAGTTCGGAGTATTCCGGCCAGATTTTACCCTTGGCCCGCCAGGAAGCGCGCTCCAGCTCCGCGCGCAATTGCTCCGCCTGGCCCGTGCCCCATTCCCGCATCCCGAGCCAAGCCACGTTTTCGGCGGGTTGCCCTGGAGCCGATTCGCGCGGAACCTTCCAGTGCCGGGGCATCGCCGCGGAAAACGAATCCAGCTCGAAGTACAGGTCCGGGTGGCCCCCGGCGATCATTTCGTGGTCCACAAACTGTTCCGGCGTGCCCAGGTGGCAGGTGAGGCATTTATCCGTGCGGTGGATCAGGTTCCGGGTGTCGTACATGCCGAGCTTCAAGGATTGTTCATGCGTCCAGCCCCGCGTGGTATGCCCGCCCAGCCAGCCTCCCGCCGGGCCGTGACAGTTCTCGCAGGACACGCCTTCGTTCAGCTCAAAGGTCCGCGCGCGCTTGTCCGCCGGCACGGAGAGCGAATGGCACACCAGGCACTTCGGCGATTCTTCCGCCTTCGTGCCCAGCTTCAGGATGCGCGCCATGCGCTCGCCCACCTGTCCGGTGAGCGCCAGGTAGGCCCGGCTGTGCTTATCTTTCACCACCCAGGTGCTGTATTCGGTCTGCAGAATGCGGCTATCCTCGCGCGGGCGGATGCTGCCATGGCAGCTCGTGGCGCTGCACGAGCCCGGCCCGGAATACTGCCCCACGTCGCTCGGCGAGGATGTTTTGGCCTGCGGCGTGGCCCCATCGGGACCGGCGAACGCCGCCGGAGCGAACAGGAGAAGCGCAGCGATGGTTGCAGGACGAAGAGGGCGCACTCTTGGATGTCCACTCCCCGAGGCTTCGGCGCCCAGTATAGACCCCCAGGCTGCACGAACGATCTGCATCGGGTGGCTGTGCTTATACCCCCTGCCCGCGTTAGTGTCAATGGCGGAGAGGCCGCTAGTTTCGATTCTCCCCCCGTCCGCAACCCCCCGCCCGTTTCGGGGGGCTGTTGGAACGAAAAGCTAAGCCAGGCAAATTCCCCCGGGCAGCCTATGGACATCCGGCGAGTGAATCGCTACTATCCTCGCCCAGTCAGGCCGCCGGGATCGGGTGCAACACACGGCGGCCGCAGCCTGGGTGGAAATCCAGGGCCCAAAGAGTGCCACGGTGATCTTCGACGATCTTCGCGCCATTCAAGGCCGGCATGGTTATCTTCCTGCCGGAGATTTGCAGGAGCTTTCGGAGAAGACCGGAACGCCGCTCTATCAGATTCACTCGCTGGCCAGCTTCTATCCCCTTTTCCGATTGACGCCGCCGCCCAAAGCGGACGTGCGCGTGTGCATGGACATGTCGTGCAATCTGAACGGGGCGTGCGATCTGCGCGCCGGACTCGAGCGGCGCTACGGGTCCATGAGCCCCACGGAAGTCACCGTGCGCGAGGTTTCCTGCTTGGGCCGCTGCGACCAGGCCCCCGCCGTAACAATCAACGACCAGATTTTCCCCGGCATGAGCGAGACGCTCGTGGACGGCCTCATCGCCCGCGCGATGGCCGGGGAGACACTGGTCGAACCGGAACCCCCGCACACCCATGTGACCTGCAACTCCGATCCCTATCCGGCCGACAAACGTTACGGCGCGCTGCGCTGGCTCTGCAAGTCGCGCGATGTGGACGGCGTGCTGGCCTCCCTGAAGGCCGCGGACCTGCGCGGCATGGGCGGCGCGGGATTTTCCACGGAGATGAAGTGGGGGCTCGTGCGCCGCATGGATAACCCCGAGAAGTACATCGTGTGCAACGCGGACGAAAGCGAACCCGGCACCATCAAGGACCGCTTCATCATCACGCACCTGCCCCATCTGGTCGCGGAAGGGATGGCCATCGCGGGCATCTGCACGGGAGCGAAAAAGGGGATTTTCTACATCCGCCACGAGTATCCCCATCAAGAGCACGTCATGATGAAAGAGATCGAGCGCGGCTACCATGCGGGTCTGTTCGGCAAGGGCATACTGGGCTCCGACATCGACTTCGACCTCGAGGTCTTCGTCAGCCCGGGCGGCTACATCTGCGGCGAGGAAAGCGCCCTCATCGAAGCCATCGAAGGCCACCGCTCCGAGCCGCGGAACAAACCTCCCTTCCCCGGACAAGCCGGCCTGTGGCAGAAGCCCACGGTCATCAACAATGTCGAGACCTTCGCCAACGTCCCGCAAATCCTGGTCCGCGGCGTGGATTGGTTCAAATCCGCCGGCCTCTCCGGCACCAGCGGTCTCAAGTTCGTCGGCATCAGCGGCCACGTGGTGCGTCCCGGCGTCTATGAGATTCCCATGGCCACCCCCGCCTCCGAGGTCATCTTCAAACTCGCCGGCGGAATCCGCGGCGGAAAGCAGATGAAGGGATTCGCGCCCTCGGGGCCCTCCTCCGGTTATCTGCCCGCCTCCATGGCGGACATCAAGCTCGATTTCAAGACGCTGGCCGCGGCCGGCTCCATGCTCGGCTCCGGCGCCATGGTCATCTGCGACGAGGATACCTGCATGCTCGACATGGCGCTGAACGCCGTGGCCTTCTTCCGGAATGAGTCCTGCGGGAAGTGTGTGCCCTGCCGCGTGGGCTCGCAGAAGATGGTCGCGCTGCTGCAACGCTGGACGCAGGGCGGCCTTACCGAGCGGCAGTTCGCCGCGGACCGCGTGCTGCTCGATGAGTTGTCCAACGCCATGACCCTCGCTTCCATCTGCGGCCTCGGCCAGATTGTGCCCGCGCCCATCGGCTCGGTGATGAAATATTGGCCCGAAGAGGTGGAAGCGCACGCCCTCCGCGGCCAGTGCCCTTCGGGCATCTGCCACTCGCCTGGAGGGCCGGCGCGGCGGGTGGGAAGTCAGCGGGTGGGGATCAATCCATGAGCACCCTGTTCGGTACATTCGTCGGCCCGATGATCCAGCTCACCATCGATGGGGTGCAGGTGTCTGCTCCCGCCAGCGCCACCATATTTGACGCCGCCCGCGTGTCCGGGATCACCATCCCCACGCTGTGCCACTTGCAGAACGAGACCCCCGTGGGCGTCTGCCGCCTGTGCGTCGTGGACGTTGGCGGCCGGGTGCTCGCCGCCTCCTGCGTCCGCCAGGTGGAAAACGGCATGAAGGTGGTGACCAATTCCGACAAGGTTTTGGCCGCCCGCCGCACGCTGCTCGAAATTCTGATGGCCGACCATCCGTCGCCCTGCGCCCGCGAGCGCCAATCGGGCGACTGCGAGCTGGAAATGCAGGCGCGCAATGCCGGCATCACCGAAATCCGCTACCCCAAGCGCCATTTCACCCGGCCCAAGGACGATTCCTCCCTGGCCATCGCCGTAGACCATGAGGCCTGCATCGTCTGCGACCGCTGCATCCGCGGCTGCAATGAGATCCGGCAAAACCTGGTGCTCGGCCGCATGGGCAAAGGCGCCTCGACCGGCGTGGCCTTCGACCTGAACTCGCCGATGGGGGAATCCACCTGCGTCTCCTGCGGCGAATGCATGGTGAGCTGCCCCACCGGCGCGCTCACCAACAAACGCATCGCCGGAACGGAACTACCCATCCCCGTGGGCGCGGAGTATGCCGAGGCGGAAGATCTGCTCCACCTGCCGGTCTTCAAGGGCGTTTCCGGCACCTTCCTCGAGCTGAACAAAGGCGCCATCGTCAAACGCGCCTTCAACGCGGGCGACATCATCTGCCGCGAGGGCGAATTCGGCTCCACGGCCTTCTACATTGCCGAAGGCAAAGCCGCCGTCTCCATTTCCACCCCGATGGCCCACGTGAAGACCTCGGGGGGCGCGCGGGGCTTCCTGAGCCGCCTCACCAGCAGCCTCACGGGACGGGATTCCGACGTCCGCGAGGAAG
The DNA here is from genome assembly GCA_035272605.1 of Candidatus Acidiferrales bacterium. Lineage (GTDB taxonomy): Bacteria > Acidobacteriota > Terriglobia > Acidiferrales > UBA7541 > JOPF136. Next base: position 5,093 of record DATEQM010000251.1, read on the forward strand.
AAACCACGCAGACCTATATCCCCATCGACGCCTCCGTGGATCTCGCCTACAGCAACCCTGTGGCCGAGCTCGGCCCCGGCGATCTGTTCGGCGAAATGACCTGCATGAGTTTCTACCCGCGTTCCGCCACCGTCCGCGCGCTCACCGATTGCACCGTGTACGAGATGCTGCGGAACGTGCTCGACATTCTGCTCAAGAACAAATCCTTCCGCGCCCGCCTGGGCAAGGAGTACAAGCGCCGCGCCCTGGAAACCCATCTCCGCGGCGTCCCCGTGTTCTCCGAGCTCTCTCCCGGCTTCGTCGAGCGCCTGATGGACAACGTCAAGCTCCTCCGCCTCTCTCCCGGCCAGGTGATCTGCAAGCAGGGGGAGCCCGCGGACAGCTTCTACCTGGTGCGCATCGGCTTCGTGAAAGTGACGGAGTCCTTCCCCGGCGGCGAGCTGGTGATCGCCTATCTCTCCCGCGGCGATTCCTTCGGCGAAATCGGCCTGCTGGGCAGCGGCGCCCGCACGGCCACCTGCACCGCGCTCGACCACGTGGAGCTGGTGAAGATTTCCGCGGACGATTTCAACGCCATGGTGGAGCAATTCCCGGGGGTGCGCCGGGGACTCCAGCAACTGGCCGACGAACGGACGCGGCAGAACACCGAGCGCATGGCCGCGCTGGGCACCATCTCGCTCGACAATTTCCTCTCGCAGGGTCTGATGGAAGCGCAGAGCCTGCTGGTGCTTGATCTGGAGCGCTGCACGCGCTGCGACGCCTGCGTCCGTGCGTGCGCGGACGCCCACGACGGGATCACCCGCCTGATTCGGGAAGGCCAGCGGTTCGACCGCTACCTGGTGGCCACCTCCTGCCGCCACTGCAAGGACCCGTTGTGCATGGTGGGTTGTCCCGTCGGCTCGATTCGCCGGCGCAATTCCCTGGAAGTGATTATCGAAGACTGGTGCATCGGCTGCGGCCTGTGCGCCCGCAATTGCCCCTACGGAAATATCAACCTGCACCCGTTTGAAGTCATGGCCGAAGACCCGAATTCCCCCGGGCGCCGAATCGCCATGGTCAAGCAGAAGGCCACCTCCTGCGACTTGTGCACCGAGCATGCCGAGCCGAGTTGCGTCTACGCCTGCCCGCATGATGCTGCGCACCGCGTGGAACCCAGGAAGTTCTTCGGCGATTTGCTGGGGATGAAAGGATAGCGATGCGGATTGACGAAACGCACCGCGTCTGGCTGGTGGCTTCCGTCCTGATTCTGGGCGCCGCCACCGCCGTCTATGTCCTCTACGCCCTCGAGGCCCCCCACGGGCCGCGCGGCGGTTCCCCGCTGGGCCTCACTTTCGGCATCATCGGATTCAGCTTCATGATTTACGCGGGGCTGCTGGGCGCTCGCAAGCAGGTGCCTGTATGGCGACTGGGCCGCGCGCAAACCTGGATGCGCGGCCACCTGTGGCTGGGCCTGCTGGCGCTGCCGCTCATCCTGTTTCACGCCGGCTTCCACTTTGGCGGGCTGCTCACCACCGTGCTGCTCTGGTTGCTTATCATCACCGTGGTCAGCGGCGTCTTCGGCGCAATTCTCCAGCATTACGTGCCGCGCCTCATCCTGGAACGCGTCCCACTGGAAACCATTTACGACGAGATTGAGCGCATCCGCACGCAGCTCCGCGTCGAGGCGGAAGGCTTCATGGAAGACCTGTGCGGGGGCGTGCCGGAGGCGGTGGGGGTTGGGGCGGAAGAGCCAGAGTTGCGCGCGGGCGGATTCACGGCCTTGCGGCCCTCCCGGACCGGCACGGGCGCGCAATACGGGCTGACCGAGGAAGAGGTGGAGCCGGTGCGCTCGTTCTTCACCGCGGAGCTTCTGCCCTTTCTGGTCAACCCGAATGCGCCCGATTCGCGTCTGGCCGACGAGACGCGGGCGCAGGGGGCCTTCAGCAAGCTGCGCATGCTGGTGCCGGCGGGCGCCCATCCGGTGATCGCCAATCTCGAAAATCTGTGCGAAGAAGAGCGGCAACTCACGCGCCAGGTGCGGCTGCATCGCCTGCTGCACGTTTGGCTGCTGGTGCACATTCCGCTATCGCTGGCTTTGCTGCTGCTCAGCGTGTTCCATGTCGTGATCGCGCTGCGTTACTGAAGGGGCGGAGGGCGATAGCCGTCCGCAGAAGGGAAGGAGCGAAGGCGTGCCGCGTGTCCGCACAACCAAGGCTCTCGCGCAGCGGATTGACCTGAATTATTTCAAACGGCCCATCCCGCTGCGCCGCTGGCGCTTCTGGCTCATCCTGCTGCTTCCCCTGGCGGCTTTCCTGTGGATCGGCTGGAAACTCGCCGCGCGGGACTTCCGCCCGTACTCCAGCGGCCCCCTCTCCGCGGGGCACGTCCTGCTCACGCACGACTGCCACACCTGCCATGTGGCGGAGAAGAACGCCTCGTTCGAAGTGCACGCCTCCAATCAGGCCTGCAAGGCGTGCCACGACGGCCCCATCCACCAGGCCAAACAGATCTTCGAGCCGGCCTGCGGCTCCTGCCACATCGAGCACCGCGGCGCCGCGCGCCTGATTGCCACGAGCAACCAGAGCTGCGCCCAGTGCCATGCCAATCTCCAGACGGCTGCGGGTTCCACCACCAACTACTTCCGCTCGATTTCCAGCCTCAACGGGGACCATCCGGAAATCGCCGTGTTCCGCGATCACCGCAAGGATCCCAGCACGATCCGCCTGAACCATAAAGTGCACATGAAAAAGAATCTGCTGGGGCCCCACGGCAACGTCCAGCTCGAGTGCTTCGACTGCCATCGCCAGCCGGTGACGCGCGACCCCTGGCGCTTCGGTTCCGCGGAGCCTGTCAGCGCATCCACGCCAGCCGCACCCTCACCCGCGCCCGCCAGGGTGATGAAGGCCGATCTCTATGCTCCCGATCCCGGCCGCGCACTGATGACCGTGCCGAAGTTTGCCGAAGCGTGCTCCGCCTGCCATTTGCTGCAATTCGACAAACGGTTCCCCGACCAGGTGCCGCACGACAAGCCGGACGTGGTGCATGCCTTCGTGGTGAAAAAGTACGAGGCCTATATCGCCGCGCACCCCGCCGAGCTGCGCGAGCAGCCGGAAGCGGATCGCCGGCTGCCCAGCCGTCCCGCGCCGCCCCCCGCCCGCGTCCTCACGCCCGCCCAGTGGGTGGCGGAACGCACCAAGGAAGCGGAAACACTGCTCTGGGGAAAAACCTGCCGGCAGTGCCATGCCATGGACATCGCCGAGAGCCAGCCCCTGCCAAAGGTCGCCGAGGCCAACTACACCCTGCGCTGGCTGCCTCGCGCGCGCTTCGACCACGATGCGCATCGCGGATTTGCGTGCGCCAGTTGCCACCCCGGCGCCCTCACCAGCACCGACACGGCCGACGTCCTGATCCCGAAGATCGGGACCTGCAAGGATTGCCATGCGCCTGGCCCCGCGCACGTGGAGGCACGCTGCTTCGAGTGCCACGCCTACCACGATTGGTCCAAGAGGAAGGAAGTCAACCCCACGTTCGTGCCGCAGTCGCTCCGCGCGGCTCTGCCCCCGTCCGCGATCCCACCCGGCCAATAGAGCCGATTTACTCTCCCATGCTTGAAGAGCGGATGGGGCAATGGCCGCTCGACAAAGATCCGTGGCACAAGGTCAGAATTGCAGGAGCGAGGCCGATCCGAGGGTCGGCAGCGGGAAAGTGTCCCTAGCGGAATCGCGGGGGAAGCGATTCGTCGCGGTTGAACTCGTAGTGATCAAACGACGCGGCCAGCCCGTACCAGCCTCGCGAGCTCTCTCGTTCGATCCGCACCACGCGAGCCATCGTGGACATCCGCACCGAGCCCATGCCCATCGGCCGGTCCGTCAGCGCGACTTCCACGGAGATGGACGTGCCCGGCTCGATCCGCTGCGGCGCCAGAAAGTAGACTCCGCTCGCGCTGATGTCCCGCGTCTCGAGCGGGATGGGAAACTCCAGTTCCAGACCGTTCACGCCGGTCAGCCGCAGGGGCAGGCGCAGGAAGGCCCGGGCACAGTTCCGGCGGTTCCCCACTACGCTCACCGCGTGCGTGGGCACGTTAAAAAAGTGTTCGTTGGTCGGTCTCTTCAGCGCGATGGAGGAAACGGGCGACCTCGCGCCGGCGCGCCGCTCCGGCCATTCAGGAGACACATTCGGATTCAGTTTGGCCACCTTGTACCCGCCCCAGTTGAGAGTACCCCAAGAGAAAAGCGACTATCCTGCGGAACGCGGCAAAGGGTCAATCCGGTGGGCCTGGCCGGTGTCCTAACCGACAACAGGAGGGACGCGTTCAGCAGGCGCCGGCGGCCCGCCTTGGATCTCCCCCAGGGCCGCATCGGCGGCTTCCAGTTGCGCCCGTGAACCCATCAGAACGATCTGGTCGGCCTCGGCTAACCGTGTCTCCGGCCCGGGGTTATAGAGCACGCCGGAATCGCGCACCAACGCCACCACCACGGCCCCGCTCCGCCGGCGCAGCTCCACGTCGCGCAGCTCCATCTCCGCCAGGCGCGAGCCGGGGGTCACGATGAACATTTCCAGGTCCACTTCCGGCAGCAAGTGCCACAGGTGGCGCAGCGGCTGGCCGGGCAGAGGAAGGATTCGCAACATCTCGTAATCGGCCGCACGCAACGCGCCGAGCTGTTCCACCAGCGCCTCCCGCGGCATGCCGAAAATCCGCAGCACGCGCACGGCAATTTCCATCCAGGCCTCGATTTCCTCCGCCACCACATCCGTGGCTCCGGCTTTGCGCATCTCCATGGCGTCCCGTATGCGCTTCAGCCGCGCGATGATGTGCAGGTCCGGGTTCAACATCCGCGCGTGAGAGATGGCCAGCGGCAGAATGGCCGGGTCGGAGACCGCAAACACCACCGCCCGCGCCCGGCCGGCTCCCGCACGGCGTAGGATCTCGGGGCTGGACAGGTCGCCGAAGTATATTTTCTCTCCAGCCGCCCGCGCCGCGCGCACCGCGCGCGAATTCACGTCGATGATCACGTAGGGCAGGTTGTTCTGCCGCAGGAGCGCGGCCAGCCGCCGGCCGTTCTCTCCGTATCCGCAAATGATCACGTGATCCGCCAGCGCCTCTTCCGCCTCCGGCCCTTCCGCCTCCCCGGGCACTGCGCCCTGCCGGCCGAACCAGCGCGTCACGCGGGGACCCGCGGCCACCAACGCGGGCGTAGCCGCCAGTGTGAGCACCGCCGCGGCCAGGAAGACCTGGTAGAACGATTCGGAGACCAGGCCCTGGTGCGCGCCCTCCCGCAGCATCACGAACGAGAATTCCCCCACCTGCGCCACGGCCAGCCCGCACACCGCCGCCAGCCGCATGGGAAAACCCATGATCCGCACCGCCGCGCCCGCGGCCACCGCTTTGCCCAGCAGGATCGCCGCGGTTACCCCCAGCACCACCGGGGCGTGCGCCACCGCGTAGCGCACGTCAATCAGCATGCCGATGGCCATGAAGAAAAGACTCGAAAAGCTGTCGCGGAACGGAATGATCGCCGCCATCGCCTGGTGCGCGTATTCCGACTCGCTGATCACCACCCCGGCAATAAACGCGCCCAACGCCAGCGACAGGCCCAGTTGCGAGGCGCCCCACGCCGTCCCCAGTGTGAAAAAGAGCGTGGCAATGACAAACAGCTCGCGGCTCCGCACCCCCACTACCGCCCGCAGCAGGCGCGGAAACAGGTACCGCGCGCTGATCACAATCACCGCCACGACGGCCAGCGATTTCACCAGCGCCCCTACCACCTGGAAGACCTCTGCCGCCTGCCGCGCCGCCAGCACTGGCACCAGCGCCATCATCGCCACCACGCACAGGTCCTGGAACAGCAGGATGCCCAGGCTGATGCGTCCCGGCATCGTGTCAATTTCGTTGCGCTCCTCGAGCAGTTTCATCACGATCGCGGTGCTGCTCAGCGACACCAGGAAGCCGAAAAAGAGCGCCGGGCGAGGCGCCAGTCCCGTGGCCATTAGCGCGGCCAGGGTCAGCAGTATTGTCCCCGCGATCTGCAGGCTGCCCCCGCCCAGGGCGATCTGCTTCAACCGCGCCAGACGCTCCAGCGAAAACTCCAGCCCCACGGTGAACAGCAGCAGCGCCACGCCGATCTCCGCCAGATGCTCCACGGTATCCACGTTGGAGATCATCCGCAGCCCGTAGGGCCCGGCCACCAGCCCGGTGAGCAGATACCCCACCACCGTCGACTGGCTCAGCCGCCGCATCAGGAAAGTAATCAGCGTGGCCAGTCCCAGCAGCAGAAGAAGGTCGCGAAATATTCCTGCGTTCGGCATGGAAGCGGCTATTCTATCGCATCCGCGGCCTCGCCCTGCCCGGTGCCTGCTTTGGCTGCAAGAATCGGATAGTCCGCGGGATGGCGGGCAGCGTAGTGTGAGGGCATGAGAAGCAGCATTCCGATGGCGCAAGGATCAGCCGCGCGGCACAGCCGACCGCCGCGCACCTGGTGGCGCGCCGTGGCCACCCGCGACCCGGCCTTTGACGGCAGGTTCGTTTTTGCCGTCCGCACCACCGGCATTTTTTGCCGGCCCAGTTGCCCCGCGCGCCGCCCCGCGCCGCGCCACGTCTCCTTCTTCCCCTCCCCGGCGGACGCCTTGCGCCAGGGATTTCGTCCCTGCGCGCGTTGTCTGGGGAGAGTGGCCGCGCTCGACCCGTCCGAACGCGCCCTGGTGCAGCGCCTGTGCCGCGAGATCGAGGGCGGAATCGAACGCGCGCTCGAAGCCGGCGACTCAGCCGGCCAGGCCGGTGACCCCGGCCGGCCCACGCTCGTGGCCCTGGCGCGCGCCGCTGGCCTGGGGCCCTTCCAGTTGCACCGGCTGTTCCGCCGCGTTCTCGGCGTCACCCCGCGCCAGTACGCAGACGCCGTTCGGCTGCGCCGTTTCAAACAAGTTGTTCGCAAAGGAGGAAACGTGACCTCAGCGCTCTACGATGCGGGCTATGGATCCTCGAGCCGGCTCTACGAACGCGCCGGCTCGCAGCTCGGGATGACTCCCGGCGATTACCTCCGCGGCGCTCCGGGCCTCGAGATTCGCTACGCCCTGGTGGACTCGCCGCTCGGCCGCCTGCTCGTCGGCGCCACCCGCCGCGGCGTCTGCGCCGTGATGCTTGGCAAACCCGATGCCCAGCTCGTTCGCGAGCTGGCCCATGATTTTCCCCGCGCTCAACTCCGCGCAGACGCGCGGGGCATCGGCGCGTGGGCCCGGGCCGTGATGGACCGTCTGCGGCCGCGCGCCACCGGCACCGAGATTCCCCTGGACATCCGCGGCACCGCTTTCCAGCGCCGCGTCTGGGAAGAGCTCCGGCACATCCCGGCCGGCCAGACGCGCACCTATTCCGAGATCGCCCGGCGCATCGGCCGCCCGGAAGCCGTCCGCGCCGTGGCCCGCGCCTGCGCCACCAATTCCATCTCCGTGGTCGTGCCGTGCCATCGCGTGGTGGGAAAAAACGGCAGCCTCACCGGCTATCGCTGGGGAATCGAACGGAAGCAGGCCCTGCTGGAAGCCGAGAAGCGCGCTGTAGCGCGCGCGATGTAGCGGCG
>DATEQM010000252.1:0-3723 GCA_035272605.1 Candidatus Acidiferrales bacterium
GGGGCGCCAGCCCCGCAAAGCCGAATAAGCCTCTCCGCACGTGACCTGAAGAGAACGCTGAAGGTCTCGCCAGTCGCGGGGTTTCTTGCTTGTCCTCCGTTGTGGCTGCGAGTCGTTGCTCGCATGTCCGCTGATCACCAGCTAGATGCGCGCGCGTGAGGAACGCGCGGCGCGACGCGTGAAGAGAATTGTCGCTGGGTGACGCCGCGACGCTGCGGCGAATTGGAAGTAGGAAGGTAGCAAATAGACAGGCGGCGCCGAAGTCCGGGCATGCCTGTCCGAACCGGGAGCAATCGTGCCGACGTTTTCACAGTTAGTGCGTTACGGGCGGGAGCAGATCCAGTCGAAGACCAAGTCGCCGGCGCTGGACGGCAGCCCTTCCAAGCGCGGCGTATGCATCCGCGTGTACACGCAGACGCCCAAGAAGCCCAACTCGGCGCTGCGCAAGGTGGCGCGCGTGCGCCTGACCAACGCGTCGGAAGTCACCACGTACATCCCCGGCATCGGCCACAACCTCCAGGAGCACTCCATCGTGCTCGTGCGCGGCGGCCGCGTAAAGGACCTGCCGGGCGTGCGCTATCACATCATCCGCGGCACGCTGGACGCCGCGGGCGTGGAGAACCGCAAGCAGGGGCGCTCGAAGTACGGCGCCAAGCGGCCCAAGGCCGCGCAGAAGTAGGAGGAGCCAGCAGATGCCGCGCAAAGGCGCTGTTCCGCGACGCACGGTCACCGTGGACCCGGTCCACCAGAGCGACCTGGTGCGGAAGTTCATCAACTGCATGATGTGGGACGGCAAGCTGGCCACCGCCCAGCAGATTTTCTATACCGCCATGACGCAGATCCAGGAGAAGACCAACGACGACCCGGTGAAGACGTTCAAGAAGGCGGTGGAAAACGTGAAGCCGCTCGTCGAGGTCAAGACGCGGCGCGTGGGCGGAGCGAACTATCAGGTGCCGGTGGAGGTGAATAACTTCCGCCGCCAGTCCCTGGCCATCCGCTGGCTCATCGATTATGCGCGCGCGCGCGCCGGAAAGACCATGGACAACAAGCTGGCCGAAGAGCTGCTCGACGCGGCCAACAACCGCGGCGGCGCCATCAAGAAGAAAGAGGACGTGCACCGCATGGCCGAGGCCAACAAGGCCTTCGCCCATTATCGCTGGTAGGAGCGCGAAGAGACGGCATGTCCCCGGCAACCCAAGAGATCGAAATGGCTCGGCAAACACAACTCGAACACATCCGGAACATCGGGATCATGGCGCACATCGACGCCGGGAAGACCACCGTCACCGAGCGCATCCTGTTCTACACGGGTGTCACCTACAAGATCGGCGAAGTGCACGACGGCACCGCGACCATGGATTGGATGGAGCAGGAGCGCGAGCGCGGCATCACCATCACCTCCGCGGCCACCACCGCGTACTGGAAGCGCAACAACATCGCCTACCGCGTGAACATCATCGACACCCCCGGCCACGTGGATTTTACCGTGGAGGTGGAGCGCTCGCTCCGCGTCCTGGACGGCGCGGTGGCCGTGTTCGACGGTGTGGCCGGCGTCCAGCCCCAGTCGGAAACGGTGTGGCGCCAGGCGGACAAGTACCGCGTGCCGCGCATCGCCTTCATCAACAAGATGGACCGCGTCGGTGCGGACTTCGACCATTGCATCCGCTCCATGCGCCAGCGTCTGGGAGCCCATCCGGTACCCATCCAGTTCCCCCTCGGCAAGGAAGACCACTTCATCGGCGTGATCGACTTCATCGAGCAGAAGGTGCTGGTCTACTCCGATTCCGAAGAGGACAACCAGGGCACGAATTTCGAGACCTTTCCGGTGGCGCAGTTGTGGGATCCGAAGTTCGTCGCCGGACGGGAAGACGTTGCCGCCGCTCTGAAGATTTCCGCGATCACCAAAGAGTTCTACGATGAGCACCGCCGCAAGGTGGTGGAATACATCGCCGAGCACGACGACGCCGTGCTGGCGAAGTACCTCGAGGAGCACGACCTTTCGCCCGAGGAGCTGCGCACTTCGCTGCGCCGCTCGGCAATTGCGCTGAAGCTGGTGCCCGTGGTGGCGGGAGCGGCGTTCAAGAACAAGGGCATCCAGCCGCTGCTCGACGCCGTCGTGGATTTTCTGCCCGCGCCCACGGATAAGCCGCCCGTCGAAGGCGTGACGCTGGACGGCGACGAGCCGGTGCTCCGCCGCGCTGCCGACGATCAGCCCTTTGCCTCGCTGGCGTTCAAGATCATGTCCGACCCGTTCGTCGGGCATCTCACCTACATCCGCGTTTATTCCGGAGTGCTGAAGCAGGGCGACACCATCTACAACGCGACCAAGGGAACGCGGGAGCGCGTGGGCCGCCTGCTGCGCATGCACGCGAACAAGCGCGAGGAAATTGAGGCCGTCTATGCGGGTGAGATTTCCGCCTGCGTGGGGCTCAAGAACATCTCCACCGGCGATACTCTGTGCTCCGAGGACAAGCCGGTGCTGCTGGAGAACATCGAATTCCCGACGCCGGTCATCAGCGTGGCCATCGAGCCCAAGACCAAGGCGGATCAGGAAAAGATGGGCCAGGCGCTCGGCAAATTGACGCAAGAAGACCCCACCTTCCGCGTGAACACCGATCCCGACACCGGCCAGACGCTCATTTCCGGAATGGGGGAGCTGCACCTGGAAATCATCGTGGATCGCATGATGCGCGAGTTTGGCGTGCAGGCCAACGTCGGCCGCCCGCAGGTGGCCTATCGCGAAACGATCAAGAAGGAAGCGCAGGCGGAAGGTCGATACATCCGCCAGACCGGCGGGCGCGGGCAGTACGGCCACGTGAAGCTGCGCGTTGCCCCGCTGCCATCGTCGGGGCACGAGGACATGCGCGAGCTGTCCACCGACGACCTGGACGCGCTGGCCAAAAAAATTGCCGGGTCGGGCGCGCGCTGGCGGTTCGACAAGGAACATCGCCTGCTCTTCATTGACCGCGTCATCGGCGGGTCCATCCCGAAGGAATATATTCCCCCGGTCGAGCACGGCATCCGCGAGGCCATGGAATCCGGCGGGCTGGCCGGGTACGAAATGGTGGATGTGGCCGTGACCCTGTATGACGGCAGCTATCACGAAGTGGACAGCTCGGAAATGGCCTTCAAAATCGCCGGCTCCATCGGCTTCAAGGAAGCCTGTTCGAAGGCGCACCCGGTGCTGCTGGAACCCATGATGCGCGTCGAAGTCGTGGTCCCCGAAGAGTACATGGGCGACGTGATCGGCGACCTGTACGCGCGCCGCGGGCAAATCTCGGGCCGCGAGTCGCGTGCCGGAAGCCAGATCATCGGCTCGCAGGTGCCGCTGGCCACCATGTTCGGCTACGCCACGGAATTGCGCAGCCGCACGCAGGGCCGCGGCAGCTTTACCATGCATTTCTCGCACTACGAAGAGGCCCCGGCGTCCGTGTCGGAAGAAGTGATCGCCAAGGCCACGGGAAAGGTCGCGAGGTAGTTGGACGCCGCAGCCAGGGCGCGTGTCGAGATGCGCCCGGGTTGTCGCGGAAGTCTTAAGTCTTTTCAGATTGGCTGAGGAGCAGATACAAAATGGCCAAGGAGAAATTCGAGCGCAGCAAGCCGCACGTGAACGTGGGGACCATCGGTCACATTGACCACGGGAAGACCACGCTGACGGCGGCGATCACCAAGGTGCTTTCCAAGCACAACCCCAAGGTGCAGTTCCGGGCGTTCGATTCGATC
>DATEQM010000253.1:0-8945 GCA_035272605.1 Candidatus Acidiferrales bacterium
CACGGCGGTCTGCGCGGCCTCGGGATCGGAAGGCAGGCTTTCGCGAAGGTTTTCGAGCCACAGGCGCATGGAATTCAGCGGATTCTTCACCTCGTGCGCCACGCCCGCGGTCACCCGGGCCAGCGCGGACATGCGCTCGGAAACCTCCAGTTCCGAGTCCAGGCGGTCGAGCGAATCGAGGTCGCGCAGCGTGACCAGCGCGCCCATTTGCGATCCGCCCTCGGCGATCTCCCGAACGCTCACCCGCACGCGCTGCGGCGCGCTCGCCGCGTGGAGCGCGACTTCGACGTCCGCGATGGCATGCAGCCGCCCGCCCGCCAGCCCCAGCGCCGCCCCCAGCGGCTGGCCGGCGGGAAAAACCTGCGCCGCGGTTTGTCCGATCAGCTCTTCCGGCTTGCGTCCCAGGAATTTCTCCACCGCCGGGGTGGCCAGCACGGCCTGGCCGGTGGCGGAGAAGACCAGCAGGCCATCGTCCATGCCGGCCGTGAGCGCGCTCAGATTTTCCCGCAGCCCGCTGAAGATGGCGCGGACTCCGCGGAGTTGCTGGCCGATTTCGCTGATCTTCGTGCTCACCTGGCCCAGTTCGTCGCCCGAGCGCAGCGGCTGGGAATCGAACTGGCCATGCGCGATGCGGTCGAGTTGCGCGGTGATCTTTTGGAGCGGGGCCAGGGTCATACTGCTGATCACTCCGGCGAGCAGCGCGGAGACGAGCACGCCGAACAGGGCGAATTGCGTGGCGGAGCGCAGCATGGGCGATATCTCGCTGCGCAGCAGAGCCGAGTTCAGCCCCACGCGGATTTCCCCGAACGGCCGGTCGCCCAGGTTGAAGGGCAGGGAGAATTCGTAGACGCGCGGAGGCCCGTAGAGGACGCGAAGCTGCTCCAGAAAATCGAATTGCGTCAGCGTTTCCAGCCGCAGCCGCGGCAGGCGCAGGTGCCCGGCCAGCGCCGGATCGCTGGATACCAGCGCCACGCTCCCGCGGTCCACGATGGAGACTTCGTAAATCGTCGGGGAATAACCCACGGTCGCGGCCAGCGCCGCGGTCATCCCGGAATCTTTCTGGAGCACGTCGCGGACGTAGTTCTCCAGGTCCGCGTCGCTTTCGGAAGCAGGAGTCAGGCCGCGGGCCGCCGCGTCCTCCAGGGAGTGGTGCGCCACATCGAGAATGAGCAGGGCGACGTAGCGGGCGCGGTCGTCCAGATGGCTGAAGGTCTGGTGCACCAGCGCCGCCACCGACACCACGGAGACCAGGGCCACCACGGTGAGCACGAGCAGCGCCGTGGTCAGCGTGAACTTAGTCTTCAGGCGCAGCCGCATTCGCTTGCCCCTGGCTGGCGTACTCCTTCAGCTTGTTGTGCAGCGTTTTCAGGCTGATGCCGAGCAGCTCGGCGGCGCGCGTCTTGTTGTTGCCGGTGGCTTCGAGCGTCTGGCGGATCAGCTCGCGCTCGGCCTGGTCCACAGTGACGCCGGGCGGGAAGCGCAGCGCGCCCATGGCGGCCGCGGCGGGACGGCCGAAATGAGCCGGCAGGTGCTGCCGCCCGATGGTTTCGCCGGCGGCGGCCACGATCACGGCATGTTCCAGCACGTTGCGCAGCTCGCGCACGTTGCCCGGCCAAGTGTGCGCCCGGAAGGCTTCCATCACCTCCGTGCTCACCCCGCGCACGCGCTTGCCGTGCTTGGCGGCGGCGTCCGCGAGGATGGTCTCGACGAGCGCGGGCAGATCCTCCTTGCGCGCGCGCAGCGGCGGAAGGTGGATGTGAAAAACGTTCAGGCGGAAGTACAGGTCCTGGCGGAGCAGCCCCTGCGCCACGGCTTGCTCGGGGTCCTTGTTCGTGGCCGCCAGGACGCGCACGTCCACGGGCGTTTCCGATTTTCCGCCCAGACGCCGCACCTTGCGGTCTTCCAGCACGCGCAGCAACTTGGCCTGGGTGGCGTGCGGCATTTCGCCGATTTCGTCGAGCAGCAGCGTTCCTCCGTCGGCTAGCTCGAAACAGCCCAGCCGCCGCTCCGCTGCGCCGGTAAACGCGCCCTTCTCGTGACCGAAGATTTCGCTCTCCATCAGCGATTCGGGAATCGCGGAGCAGTTGATGGCCACGAAGGGGCCGTGGGCGCGCGGGGAGAGCCGGTGCAGCGCCCGCGCCACCACTTCCTTGCCGGCGCCGGTCTCTCCGGTGATTAGCACGGAGGCGCTGGAGGGCGCGGCCTGGTCCACGGCCTGAATCACTTCGCGCATGGCCTTCGAGCCGCCTACCAGTTCGCCCAGCCGGCCCGCCACACGCAACTCGCGGGTAAGCGCGGCCACTTGGCGGCGGTCGCGCACGCGACCCAGCGCGCGGTCCAGCAACGCGCGGAGCACCTGGGGTTTCAGCGGCTTTTCGATGTACCAGAACGCGCCGGATTCAATGGCCTGCACGGCACGCTCCTCGCTGCCCTTGCCGGTAATGATGATGGCGGGGACTTCGCGCAGCTCCTCGCCCAGCTCGCGCAGGAATTCCAGGCCATCCCTGCCGGGCAGCTCGACGTCGGCAATGATTACGGCGGGGCGGAAGGCGGGGAGGGCCTTCAGCGCTTCCTCGGCGCTTCCCACACCCAGGACTTCGCAGCCCCACTTGCGCAGCAGCGCCTCGTAGCCGGCGCGGGCGTTTTCTTCGTCCTCGACCACCAGAATGCGGCCGGCGGATGCGCTGGGTTCCGTCATGGACCGGTGCAAGCTTAGGCATGGGAGACGCCGGGTTGCAACGGTTCTCTTCGTTTGGCGGACCGCGCGCGGTGATATAGTCCCGCCGCTCGACAGACGCTTTGGCATGGGGAGCGCCGATGAATCTGGAAGGCCGTGTTACGTTGGTGGCCGGAGTAGGTTCGGGCATTGGGCGGGCCATGAAATCGGCCGGCGCGGGCGGGGGGCCTGCGCCGGATTGCTATTGGCCCTCAGACATCCGGGCCAAAAATTCTAGTTGGACCTTTGCGGCCTCGTTGACTAGAATCTGGCGTGTATTGCGCGGGCCGGGGGGTGTGTCTTCCCAGAGGCCGCGGCCAGAGAGAATTTCGATCGGCGGAGACGGTCCGTTTGAGCGGGGGCCGCGGACCGGATTCGTTACGGGGGATTGTGCACATTTGGAAAGTGTTCGGGAGGAGGATGTCATGAGACTGCTCGCACGCCCAGCGGCAGCGCTGACCTTGGGTTTACTGCTGGTGGTCCCCGTCTGGGCCGCAGCGGATGACGCGCCGAAAGCCGACCCGGCCGCGAAGAAGAATGCGGCAACAGCGAACGCGCCCGCCACGCCTTCCACCACGGATGGCGCCGCTGCGCCGGCCGCTCCTGCTGTCGCTGCCGCGGCACCGGCCGCTGCCAACGCGGACCCGGCGGCTCCTCCTCCTGCGGAAGCCGGATCGGGAAGTCCGGCGGTCACCCCCGTTCCGCCCACGGTCGGCGAGCGCGCCAGCACGTTCACATTGGAATCGGGCGAGACTCTGGGAAAGCACGCCGTGGGCTTCAGCGTAGGGGTCGACAAATTCTCGCGCGCGCCCGGCGATGTCGCCGTTCTGGATCTTGACCTGGACCTGGCCGTGGGGATCACGGACCGTATTTCCGCGTTCGTGGAGTTCACACCCTACAGCCACATCCACGCAGGACGCCCGACGGAACTCAGCCTGAACCCCACGCTTTCAGCCCTGAACTGCCCCCTGGTGGGCACCACGATCTATCACTCGATCGGCTGCGGCCCGCAGGCCGCCGCCTACGTCGAGGATTATCCCTTCGCGAGCCACAACGGGGGAGGCGTGGGGACGTTCGAGTTCGGGTTCAAATTCAATCTGCTGTCCCAGAAGCGCTCCAGTCCCATTGCCCTGGCTCTGCGCACGGACTTCATCATCCCCACGGTGACTGGACTGAGCGACCTGCTGAGCAACGAGGTGCAGAACGGCGAGTTCAACTTTCAGGTGATGCTGGCGGCCAGCCGGCGGTGGGGCGGCACCATCGAAACTACCCTGAACCTGCCCGTGCTCATCACCATTGATCCGCGTTCGGGCGGCGTGGCGCTGCTGAACCAAGCCAAGCAGTTCAAGCCCGGTTTCGGCTTCACCGTCTTTCCGGACAAGCGCTTCCAGATCATCAGCGAGTACTCCGGGACGATTTTCTTCGGGAGCGCCACGCAGAACACCACGTTCGGCCCGCGCGATCCCATAGGCGCCGTGTACGGCGTGCGGCTGTATCCCTGGAGGAATATTGCCATCGATCTGGGGTACCGCTCGGAGTTCGGTCTGAACCAAGTGACGGACCGCAACGGCTTCGTAATCCGCGCGGCTACCACCCATATACCGTCGAAGAGGCTGCCGCCTCCGCTGACGCTGGAATGCGGCGTGGCCGTCGCCGATCCCTCAACGGTCGAGGCCACCACGGGCGCCCCGGTCAACATCACGGTGCGCGCTTCCGCGAGCGACAACGGAGCGGTCGCTTATAGCTACGACGTCTCCGGCGGGCGCATTGAAGGCAGTGGCTCGCAGGTCCGTTGGGATTATTCCGGGCTGGAGCCGGGAACGTATACGATCAGCCCGACGGCGAAGAGCGGGTCCCTCATTGCGGCCTGCCCGGCGGCCACCGTGAAGCTGACCGTGGCGCCGCCCGCGCCGCGGCTGGTCTGTTCGGCCAACCCCACCACACCGGTGTACGCCGGCGAGTATGTGGACGTGACTGCAACGGCCACCGACCCGAAGGGAAATGCGCTGCCCTATCCGGTCACCTATGAGTGGAAGTCCAGCGGCGGAACGGTGGAAGGTTCCGGAGCCAGCGTGCGCCTGAACACCACCGGGCTCGCTGCCGGGGATTACTCCGTGACGGCGCGCGCGGAAGGAAAAGGCGGCGCCGCGGACTGCAACGCTCCGGTGACAGTGAAGAACATCGAGCCGGCGCGCGAGATCGCGCGGTGCGTCTTCAAGAAATTCAGCGCCAGCGTGACGAACGCTTGCAAGAATCCGCCGCTCGACGGCGTGCCGCCGCGGTTCCAGCAGTTCCCGGGCGCCACTCTGGTGATTGAAGCGACGGCCGATCCCTCGGAAACCCACGAGGCTGCGTCCAAGGCCATGAAGTCGAAGGGCCAGGCGAAGCTGACGGCCGAACAACTGGCCAAGGACCGCGCCCAGAACGTGAAGAACGATCTGGTGAAGCGCCTGGGGCTGCCCGAATCCGCCATCGAGACGCACGCCTCGGTGGGGAAGAAGGGCGCGGGAGCAGCGAACGACACGATGACGATCACGCTCGTTCCCCAGGGCGCGAAGTACGAGCCGAAGAACCCGTAGCGGCTGGCAAAATCTGCTGCGATCGGGGCGGGCTGCCCGCACCATGTGGGCGCGCCTGCCGCGCTCCGTTCCCGGAATCAACGCCACGGAATGAATACGCTGGTATGACAAATTACGTCGAATTGCGCCGCGCGCTGTTTTCGCTGGTGGCGATGCTCACGGTGTGGCTGGCTGTGTCCGCGCGCGCGGAGGCGCAGGTGTGGCGGCCCATGGGCCCGCCGGGCGGCGACGTGATTTCGCTGGTATCGGCGCCCTCGCAGCCGGCGCGTCTGTACCTGGGAACGGTGGACGGGCACATCTTCTCTTCCGCGGACGAGGGGCGGAGCTGGGAATTGGTTGGCCGCCCCGGAACGCGCGCCGATCTGGTGGTGCAGTCGTTGGCGGTGGACCCGCGCGACGCGCGCGTGGTGTACGCGGCCGGCTGGACCCTGGACCCGGCTGCGGGCGGCGGAATTTTTCGGACCAGCGACGGCGGGCGCTCCTGGCAGAGCGCGGGACTCGCGGGGCACGCCGTGCGCGCCGTGGCGCTGGCGCCGTCGTCGCCGGACACGCTGGTGGCCGGAGCGCTCGACGGCGTGTACCGCTCGCGCGACGCGGGCGCAAGCTGGGAGCGCATATCGCCCCAGGCGGACGCGGACCTGCACGACCTCGATTCCGTGGCCGTGGATCCCCGCCGTTCCGAGGTGATCTACGCGGGCACCAGCCACCTGCCCTGGAAGACCTCCGACGGCGGGCGCCACTGGTCTTCCATCCACGCGGGCATGATTGACGATTCCGACGTGATGAGCATCGTGGTGGATGGCGTGCATCCGGCGCGCGTTTACGCCAGCGCCTGCTCCGGCATTTATCGCAGCGAAAACGGCGGCGCCCAGTGGAAGAAAATCGGGGGGATTCCGAATACCGCGCGGCGCACGCACGTCATCCGGCAGGACCCGCGGCGGCCGCTCATCCTCTTTGCCGGAACCACGGAAGGCCTGTGGAAGTCCGCGGACGGCGGGGCTTCCTGGCGCCGCGTGACGCCCCCGGACTGGAGCATCAACGGCGTGGTGATCAGCGCGGCCATACCCGGCCGGCTGGTCCTGGGGACGCAGAAGCTGGGCGTGCTCGTGAGCGACGACGGCGGGCAGACCTTCCACGCCTCGAACGATGGATTCAACCACCGCCGCATCGTCTCTGTGGCGCTCGATTCCACCCGCCCCGCCCGCGTGCTCGCCGTCCTGGCCGACGCGCCGGAGCCGCTGCTGGCGACCGATGACGGCGGCCGCACCTGGAAGCCGCTCGGACCCGGACTGCGCATGGAGTCGCTGCGCGGCATCTACGCCTCGCCGGATGGCTGGTGGGCAGCGCCGGAGCGCGGCGGGCTCATGCGTTACGAGCCGGCGCGCGGCGCCTGGGTGCCGGCGGGAATGCTGGTGGGAGACATCCAGCCGCCCGTTGTGCCGTCGCAGCCGCTGCTCCAGCGGAAACAAACCCCGCGCCCGGCAGCGGTGAAACCACAGGCAGGGCCGCGGCCCCTCCGCGCCGTCGTGGACGATATGGCTTTTTCGTCGAACGCCTGGTATGCGGCCACCGAAGAAGCGCTGCTCGTGTCGCGCGATCGGGGGAGCACTTGGCGGGCCGTGCCCTTCGGCCTGCTCAGCCTGCCCACGCGAAGCGTGCGCGCCTCGCCCGATGGCCGGCGGCTGTGGGCCGTTTCGCTGCGCGGCATTGTCTATTCACTCGACGGAGGCAGCACCTGGGCGTGGCGCGACCTGCCCGTCGATGCCGGTGGGGCTCTCCACTTGGACGCTGCGGACGAATCCATCTTTTTCGCCATCGGGAATCGCGCCCTTTATTTCTCCTGGGATGCGGGCCGCACCTGGCGGGAGGCCGGCAACGGAATCCCACAGGTGCCCATCCAGCAGGTGGCCATTGTTGCCGGCACTGTGTTTGCCGCTGCGCAGAGCGGTGGCATCTACTATTCGCGGGACCGGGGAGCAAGTTGGGACCGGCTGGAAGGGAGTCTCGCGGAGGCCTTCTTTCCCGCAGTCGTGGCCAGCGCAAGCTCATCCACGGTCTTCGCGGCCTCCTCCACCGATGGCCTTTACGCCGTGGAATTTTCTGCTGCGGTTTCCGGCAGCGCTGTGCCCGCCTCGTCAGGTTCCGGCCACCCGCACTGAATCACCTGCAAGCCGTGAGAAATCGAGTCCGCGGAATTGGGTGAGATGGGGGAAGGCGTAGGCCCAGGGGGTCCTGAGAAAGGAGGAGGGAGTGGGGTGGCCTCCGTCCCAAAGTGGGATTTGCCGTCTCGTTTTTGTAACTTATAGAATATGCACGTGATAGGTGGCCCTGTCGCCCCCCTTGTTCTCTTTCTGCTCCCGGTACGGGAATCGTTGTACAATTGCCCGTCACGCTAACTGGTTAAGATGTATCGAATTCGGTGGTCTGCTGTCCCCCTCCGGATTTGGCACCCAGCCTGCACCATGCCGGTATGGAGACCAAATCTGGCCTCGAGGAGTGCAGCGATGCAGACACGAACCGCCGACTATTCCCTCCCGGTTGGCGTTGCCGGAGCCGCTGTGGACCACCGCGCCAGTCCGTTTGCCGTCCTCGTCGTGGACGATGAGGAAGAGGCGCGCAAGGTGTGCGCGGACGTGGCGGAAGAAGCCGGCCTGCGCGTGCGTTCCGCACGGACCACCGAAGAAGCGCTGGAAATCCTCGAGCAAGTTCCCGTGGACATCGTGGTGACGGATCTGCGCGTGCCGGAGTTGGGCGGCCTGGACCTGCTGCGGCGCATCCGGGAGCACTATCCCCAGATCGCGGTGCTGGTGCTCACGCAATACGGAACCATCGAATCGGCGGTGGAGGCCACGCGGCTGGGCGCGGCGGACTTCGTGACCAAGCCGTACCATCTGGCCGATCTGCGCGCGAAGCTCGACCGGCTGGTCCGCGCCCTCGGCCTGGAGCGCGAGAACCGCGTGCTGCGGGAGGAATTGCGGAGCCGGCCGGGCTTCGGCGAATTGGTGGGTGTCTCGTCGAAGATGCAGCGCGTCTACCAGCTCATCGAGAAGGTCGGCCCGCACACCTGTCCCGTGCTGATCCTGGGCGAGAGCGGGACGGGCAAGGAGCTGGTGGCGCGCTCCATCCACTTTTCGAGCCCGCGGCGCGGCCGCCCCTTTGTTCCCGTGGACTGTTCCGCGCTGGTGCCCACGCTGATCGAATCGGAGCTGTTCGGATACGTGAAGGGCGCATTCACCGGCGCGACCCAGAGCCGCCAGGGGCTGCTCGAGACCGCGACCGGCGGCACCCTCTTCCTGGACGAAATCGGCGATCTGCCCGTGGATTTGCAGGCCAAGCTGCTGCGCGCCCTCCAGGAGCGCGAAATCAAGCCGGTGGGCTCGAACGAGCGCGTGTCCATCGAGGTGCGTGTCATCGCGGCCACCAACCGCGACCTGGAGGACGCCATCCGCAAGAACCAGTTTCGCCAGGACCTCTTCTTCCGCCTGAACGTGGTGCAGATCAAACTGCCGCCGCTGCGCGAGCGCAAGAACGATATCCCCATGCTGGTGAATTCTTTTCTCGAGAAATTCAGCCCGGCGGAGCGGCCGGTCACCGGCATTTCCGAGGAAGCCATGGGCCGTCTGATGGCCTACGACTGGCCAGGCAACGTG
>DATEQM010000254.1:0-9554 GCA_035272605.1 Candidatus Acidiferrales bacterium
CTGCGCTGCGAACTCCCTCCCGCGCCCGGCGCGCCCCTGGGCCGGATCCTGGTGCTCGGGCACACGGACACCGTCTACGAGCGCGGCACGCTCGCGTGCGTGCCCTTTCGCGTGGCCCGCGGCCGCGCCTTCGGCCCCGGCACGCTGGATATGAAAGCCGGGCTGGTGATTGCCCTCGCTGCCGTGGACGCTCTCCGCTCCGCCCGCCTGGCCCCGCGCCGCCGCGTCGTCTTCCTGTGGACCTCGGATGAGGAAATCGGCAGCGAGTCGGCGCGCGCGGCCATCGAACGCGAGGCGCGCCGCAGCGCCGCTGTGCTCGTGCTCGAGCCCGGCACCGGCCATAGTGGAAAATTAAAGACGGCGCGCAAAGGCGTCGGCGGCTTTACGCTCGAAGTCACCGGCCGCGCCGCCCACGCCGGCGTCAATCCCCAGGATGGCGTGAACGCGGTCCACGAGCTCGCCCTCCAGATCGCTCGCGTATCCCGCTTTGGAAATCCCCGTCGCGGAATCACCGTGAATGCGGACGTGGTCCAGGGTGGCACGCGCACCAACGTGATTGCCGAGCGCGCTCGCGCCGAAGTGGACGTTCGCTGCGTCCGCGCCGCGGATATGCCCCGCATCGCAGCGCGCTTCCGCGCTCTCCGCCCCGTACTCCCGGGCGCCAAGCTCCGCGTGACCGGTGGCATGAACCGTCCCCCCATGGAACGCCGCGTCGCCGCGCGCCTGTTTGCCCGCGCGCAGGCGCTCGGCAACGAAATGGGCCTGCGCTTGGAAGAATCCTCCACCGGCGGCGGCTCCGACGGAAATATCACCGCTGCGCTCGGCGTGCCCACGCTCGACGGACTGGGCGCCGCAGGCGCCGGCGCGCACACCCCCGGCGAGCACGTCCGCACGCGCTCGCTCCCCGAGCGCGCCGCTCTTCTCGCCGCTCTCCTGCTCAGCCTCTGACCGCCCATCCGAGCGACGCGCGGCATCGACTGGCCGCTTGAAGTTGACCTTATCGAGCGATACTCTCGCGAAACTATGGAGATGATTCCCCCAGCAAGACCTCAAACATGGCGGCGGATTGTTCTGGTGAGTTGATTGCGTGGTGCGGGCTTCGCCTTGCGAAGACAAGAGAGAGAATTAAGGTAGGATAACCGTCTGGCCGCCAACAGAATGATTGGGACTGGATGCCGCTTAGCTCTCGTGATAGTCCATCAAGACCAATCCCACCAGAATGAAGCACACCGGCCAAACGTACGCTAGATACTTCGGTGCCTTGGTCCCCTGCGGCAAGCGTAGTTCCAGCCAGCGCGACCATCCGGCAATGATTCCCAGGATTGCCAGAGATGTGTGGCTCAATTCAATCAGCAATTCCCCCTTGACGTTCCCCAGTGCATGCGAGTGCGTCAGCAATATCATGCCTCCCAAAATGCACACTGCTGGAAACACAAGCGTCGTGGCCGTGGATTTCCAACGCTTCGTTTCCGCCTGCCAGGTGAAGATCGCGAACACGGTAATCAGCAACACCGCAGCCCGGTGCTGCAAAACGTCTGGAACCGCAAAGCTTTCCCAAAATCCGTTAGGGCCCAGCGGCCAATTCTCAGGGTCGGCTCTCAAGAACAAAAACACGGCCAGTCCGAGAAACATAAGCGGCCAGATCTTGGCCCACGAAAAATAACGGCTCCGCGAGAGCAACGCCAGGATCCCCATCAAGAAAACGATCAATCCGGCCCAGTTGTGATTGTATTCCGACCATGCGATATCCGCCGGTTTGTTCGTTTCCGCCGCGAACTGGCCCGGAACGAAAAAAGCTGGAACTTTCCTTCCTTCGGCTGCCGCACGCTTCAATCTGGCGTCCGTCGATTCTGAAAGTTCCTTCACATTGGGACTCGAAAACCGTGGCATCCGTGGCGCATAGCGCGTGGCGATCTCTTGGAGCGATACTCGGTCTTGCGTCAAATCCACGGCTGGCGGCTGCGACGTCAACGAAGTCGCCGCCAGGATCACAGTCAATCCGATCCCAATCTCTGCCTCCACAAACCTCACCAGGCTCTCCGTGCCGGTTCCGGCGCCGGAACCCATTCGCCGAGCGATGAAGAAATTCGCTGCACCCAGGAGCAGCAGGCATCCGAAGAGAATCACCTTGGTCGCCACCATCGCGCCGTACGCGGTACCGTAGACTGCGTCCCACGAGCCGACATACACCCAGCTCATCGCGGCGCCAGCCGAAAACAGAATTGCCACGCTCACCAGTGCCAGCCGGGAAAAATTCCGAACCACCTGCTCCTTGACTGTCGCGTCCGGCAGGCGTTTCATCGCCACCAGCAGATACGGCAGTCCCCCGATCCAGCTCCCCGTCGCTAGCGAATGCAGGACGGTAAGCGCCACGAGGGGCAGTCGATCTTCCATTCGCGAAGCGGAATGGCTGGTCATCGCCGAAGCCGCGAGCATCAGTCCTGCTGGCAGCAGCAGTAACGCATTCGGCTTCTTGCCCGCGCTCGCCGGCCAAAATTCGATGGCCATCCCCGCGGTGATGGCCAGCAGTCCCGCGAGTATGTAGTTCGCGCCTAGGACCTCCCTCAATGGAATGTCTGCGGAGTACATCAGAACGAGCGAATTCGTGCCGGCGAAGAGCACGTGGGAAAGAACGAGCCCTGCGGCGCTCCACCGGATCAGCTTCCAGGCAAAACGGTGGAACTCTTCCCGGCCCAAAGCCTCCTTTCCTGCTACCAGGAGGAGAAACAAAATCCCACCCACAGCGAGGCTTTGGAAACACAAGATCGCCGCACGAAGCAACACCACGAGAAAACTGAACATGCTGATGAGTTGCCCCATGCTGCGTCGCTATGAACCCGTGACGTTGAATGGAACAAGGCCACGAGTAATATGGCCGTCCGACGCAAGTGCCTGCCACTCGATCTTGTACGCACCCGGTCGCAGGCCCGTGGCCATCGTCGTGAGGGTGTCCGGCGAAGTCTGTTTCGCGATCACCAAGTTCGTTGTGGCATTGTCCGGGCGCAGGAGTTGCACCCTGGAGCGGGTCGCATCTACCCGCACATTGAACTTCAGCATGATCGGAACGTCAGGTCCGGCCACCGAGCTGCTCGCCGCCGGCGAACTCTCCTTGAGGATCGCATGCCCCTCGATGGATCGACTGGCCGACAGCATCGCCACGACCACTACGGTCCATGCCAGGATTCGGAAGTTTGCCTGATGAGCTAAGGACATGGCCATTTTTCCTCCGTTGACGCTCCCTGAGAGGTCTTCTTTAAATCCATATAGCTTTGACTCCCGCGGCAGCCTGAGTGCCGGTGGGTTTTCCGTTACGACGCACTCCTTCTTCCTCAGGTTTCTGACCTGATCGACCTTCGGAAGAATCAGTCGATCAGACTTCTTTGCCGTCAGTGTCGCAATTTTAGGAGGAGGCGGCAATGACGGTCTCAATTCGGCATTATAACGCGGGGAAGAGGGGAGTTCAGACTCAGCACGGAGGCGACCGGAACCTCGGTGGGGCTTACGCCTCGCCAGCGCGGCGAATGGCGGGCACCCACGCTCGGGGGCTAGGGGGGCAGCATCCGCCCCGGAATGTTCTCACCCCGGCCCAGCGTTGACTCACCCTCCCGACGCGACTATAGTCGGAACGAGTCGTGGTTCGCGGTTCAGGGCCCGAGCCGCGATGGCTCCCTCCTGAGAGCAATATGAATGTCCCGAATGCGCTGACGCTGCTGCGGATCTTCTTCGTCCCCCTGCTGGTGGCAGTCCTGCTCGGCCACTCTCCCAACGTCGTCCTCTGGGGCGTTTCCGTTCACTTTGAAGAGTGGGGTGTGCTGATTCTGGCCGTGGCCGCCGCCACGGACTGGCTCGACGGGATGATCGCGCGCCGCCGTGGAGAGATCACCACCCTCGGCATTCTGCTCGATCCCATCGCCGACAAACTGCTCATTACCGCAGCCTTCATTTCCCTTGTGGATATGGGCCTGGTTCCGGCCTGGATGGTGGTCATCATCATCGGCCGCGAGTTCACGGTCCTCGGCCTGCGTAACATCGCCTCCGCCGAGGGACTCACCATCGAAGCCTCGGGCCTGGGCAAGACGAAAATGGCGCTGCAAGTCGTCGCCGCCTGCACCGTCATGCTCAGCCGCCGCTATCCCGCTCTCCACATGCTGGGCTACGCCCTGGTGTGGCTGGTGGTTGTCTTCGCCGTGCTCTCCGCGGTCCAATACTTCCTCAAATTCTGGAGCAGCGTGGACGACCGCGTAAAGCAGCGGCGGAAAGGTCTGCGCATCCTCGAACGGCGGAAGAAGTCCCAGGACGTGGCGCCTCCCCAGACTTCCCTGGAACGGCCGGAGTCGTGAGTCGCAGCGCAGGCCCATCTCCGCCCGAGGAATTCCTCAATGATGGCTGAGCCGGTTCCAAGTTTGATTCCGCGGGAGGCGCGCGCACGCCTGCTCGCGCTGGCACGCCGCGCCATCCGGGCCTACGTCCTGGAGCAGCTCTTGCCGGACGACTCGTCCCCGCGGCAGCAGGGGCAACGCCGCGGTGCCTTCGTGACTTTGCACCTGGCCGGCCGCCTGCGGGGATGCATGGGCAGGCCCGACTCCCCTGAATCGCTGGAGTCGGCGGTGGCCCTTTGCGCCGTTCTCGCGGCTTCGCGCGACCCGCGATTTCCACCCGTCCGCCTTCATGAAATCGACGCGCTGCAAATCGAAATTTCCATCCTCACGCCGCCCGAAATCGTACCCGTCGTGGAAGTTTTCGATCGCCTGCACCCGGGGAGGCATGGAGTGGTTGTTTCCCTGGGCGCCTTCCGCGGGCTGCTCCTTCCCCAGGTAGCGGCGGAGCAGGGCTGGGGTTCTCAGCGCTTCCTCGAGGAAACCTGCCGGAAGGCCGGGCTCCCGCTCGGCGCCTGGCGCGATCCCGAGGTGCGCATCGAGTTGTTTACTGCCGAAGTGTTCTCCGAGGCGCAGTACCCGGCCGGCGCTGTGGAAGCTGGTCCGTAGGCGCACGATCCCGCCGCTGCGGGATGCCCCAATCGCTGGCCCGCTGAGGAATTCCCCAGTTGCTCTTCTGGGCCAATTCCTCATGAGAAAATCGGGCTAAAAAGAAACCCAGCCGGACTCTCCAGAACAGCGCGGCCTCCCAAAGCACAAAAAAAGCCCCGGGCGGAACCCGGGGCTTTTCGGTCCTTCCAGGCGGCAGGCTGTCTATTCCACTTCCACGGAGTCGCCCAGATAGATTTCTCTCAAAGAGTTGAACACCAGCACGCTGGCCGATGTGTCGGTGGTCCGCAGCACCACGCCCTCTCCCAGCACTTCCCGAGGCAGATCATTCGGCCCCCAGTGCACGGGCGTTTGCCCGAACCCGAAAACATGGTCGGCCATTCCGCCGATCTGATAAATGGCGTCATTTCTCGCTGCCGGCTGTCGGAAAAAGCGGATGTAATCGCCCGGCTTCACGCCCGTCAGGTTGATGTACGCAACCGACCCGCGCGCCACGACGGCCGCGTAATTCTTGGCCCTCACCACTCGGCCTTGGCTCTTTCCGCTGGGTGGCGCGAACCGGTCGAAATCCTTCAGCGAGCGGAATGGCGGCGTGGGGTAGGCGACTGCGGGCCGCACGTAATCGCCGCGCTGGATGTAGGTGCACGAATAGGAGACCTGTGCAATGGACACCTTCGGGTGGACCACTACCACCCGCAACCGGCCGATGTCGGTCCACTGCGCCCCCATGGCGTTTGCCAGTAAGTGCTCATCCGTATAAAACTGCACGTGCAGGAAATCGCTCGCCGGGCGAAGCACCATGTACTCGTCGCCGACCTTTGCTCCGTCCGCGGAACCCTTATTCACATACACGTACTGCCCCAGCGAGTAGACCGTTTGCGGATCGGCCTCCTCGCCCGAGATCACGTACATGTCGTAAGGGATTTCCTCCTTCGTCACCATTCCCGCGCACAGGGCGTCCGCCTGCGTGGTGCCGTAAGCCTTTAGTTCCGGCTCGTCTTGCGCCGCGACCCCGGCGGCGCACAACGTGAGAAGACACGAAAGTGCCAGCGCGATTCTTCGCATGGGCTGCTCCTTGTTCCACCTCGCCTGGCTGTGTGGGCACAGGCGTAGATACTGGCCAGACCGTAGCAAAGCTCCGCGGGTGCGTCAAGCCGCCCCCGCCCGGGGCTTTACACTCTGGATACTGCATAATAGGAGCCCCTCGCGGCACTGGCAAGAATCGCCGGGGCGCACGGCGGGCCGTGCCCCCTCCGGTGGACGAGCCGTGGCGGCGCGGGGAGCCTGGGGTGGCGGGTGTTTGAGGACAGCAGAGTGTGCGCGGTTGTGGCCGAATCCGGCGCCCAAGATGCCCTCGCGGCGGCCCGGCTGGCCCTCCGCCGCACCAGCGTCATCGAATTGCGCCTCGATTATCTCGCTTCCGAGGACGAGTTTGCCGCGCTGCTCCGCGGCCTCGTCCCGCTGGCCGCTCGCGCCACCCTCATCGCCACCTGCCGCCGGAAAGAGGCCGGCGGTCGCTTCAATGGGAGTATCGCCCGGCAGATCTCCCGCTTAGTGCTTGCCGCGGGCTCGGGCTGCTCCTGGTGCGATCTGGAAATCGAAACCGTGGCGCGCCTCAATCCGGCCACGCTGCGGAAGACCCTGGGAGACGTCCATCTGATCATTTCCTCCCATGACTTTGCGCGCACCCCGGCGCGCCTCGGAGAGCTCCGCCGGCGCCTCGAATCCGCCGGGGGTGACGTCGTCAAAATCGCGGCTCTCACCCGCCATTACCGCGAGCTCGTGCGGCTCCTCCGTGCCTCCCACGGGCGCCGCAACGTGATCGTGGTGCCCATGGGCGACGTCGGCCTGCCCGGTCGGATTGCCGCCGTGCGCGAGGGCAGTGCGCTCGCCTACGCGTCCGTGGGGACTCCGGTGGCGCCGGGGCAACTCTCTCTGGAAGCGATGCAATCGGTCTATCGCGTGGAACGCCACAACCGGCGCACCCAGCTTTACGGCATCATCGGCAACCCCGTGGGCCATTCCCTTTCCCCGCTGTTGCACAACACCGGCTTCGCCCACCGGCACGTCAACGCGGTCTTTGCTCCCTTCTTGGTGCGCGACCTTGCCGATTTCATGAAATCCGTCCGCCCGCTGCGCATTTCCGGCCTCAGCGTCACCATCCCCCACAAGCAGCACGTCCTGCGTTATCTCGATGAATGCGATCCCCTCGCCGCGGAAATTGGCGCGGTGAACACCGTGGTGAACCGCGCTGGCAAACTCCATGGCTACAACACCGACCACCTCGGCGTCTTGCAATCGCTGGGGCGCGTGATGAAGCTCCAGGGAGCCCGCGTCCTCATCTACGGCGTCGGTGGCGCCGGGCGCACCGTGGGATTCGCAGCCGCCCGCGCGGGCGCGCAGGTGTTTGTCTGCGCGCGTCGGCCGGAAGCGGCCCGGAGCGCCGCCCGCGGCCTCGGCGCGGAGGCTGTGGAGAGAAAAGAACTGCGCGAAATGGAGTTCGACGCTATTGTCAACGCCACGCCCATCGGCATGATGCCCCACACGGACGCCTCGCCCCTCGAGCCCGCCGAACTCCGTTGCGCCCTCGTCTTCGACCTCATCTACCGCCCCCTGCGCACTCGCTTGCTGCGCCTCGCGGAGCGCCGCGGCATCCCCACGCTCTCCGGCGTGGAAATGTTTGTGGCCCAGGGCGTGGCGCAGTGGGAGCTGTGGACCGGCGAGAAGGCGCCCGTCGCCGCCATGCGCGCGGAGATCACTGCCGCCCTCGCGCGGGATGAGAGCCGCCGGCAAGTTCCGGCCGGGCGCGAGGCTTTATGATTACCCCCGATTTTGCCGGTTTTCGGAAGCTCGCGCGACGCGGTAATCTCGTGCCCGTCTGCGAGGTTCTGCCCGCGGACCTGCTCACCCCGGTCGGCGCCTTCCTGCGGCTCGCTCCCAGGGCCCGCGCTTCCCGTGCGTTTCTTTTGGAGAGCGTCGAGGGCGGCGAGCGCCTGGCGCGCTACTCGTTTCTCGGTTGCGATCCCTTCGAGATCATCCGTTGCAGCACGCGCGGCGTCAGCCTCGAGGCGGGCGGGCGCGTCGAGCACCACGACGCCGGCCTGTTTGATCTGCTCCGCCGCCAGCTCGCCCGCTTTCATCCCGTGCGCTTGCCTGGCCTGCCGCCCTTCTCCGGCGGCGCCATCGGCTATTTGGCCTACGATGCCGTGCGCCTGGCGGAACAAATTCCCGCCACGCATCCCGACGACATGGGCCTCGATGATGCCGTCTTCATGCTTTTCGATGGCCTGGTGGCCTTCGACCACGTACGCCAGGCCATCTGGATCATCCGCAACGCGTTTACCGAGGGCCCCGGCAGCCTCCGCGAGAAGTACGATTCCGCCGTGCGCGCGATTCACTCCACCCGCGCCCGGTTGGAGAGGCCGCTCGAGCGCCCCCGGCGTTCCCCCGCTGGCGCGCCTTTGCGCGTGAAATCGAATTTTCCCCGTTCGCGATTCCTCGAAGCCGTGCGCCGCGCCAAGCGTTACATTCGCGCCGGCGACGTCTTCCAGGTCGTGCTCAGCCAGCGATTCGCCGCGCGCACCTCCGCCGATCCACTGGACATCTATCGCGCCCTGCGCGTCGTCAATCCCTCGCCTTATCTCTACTTTTTGCGCGACGCGGCGCTCTCCGTCGTGGGCAGTTCCCCGGAAATGCTCGTCAAGGTGCAGGGCCGCGAAGCCTTTTATCGGCCCATTGCCGGCACCCGTCCCCGCG
This sequence comes from Candidatus Acidiferrales bacterium, assembly GCA_035272605.1. Taxonomy (GTDB): domain Bacteria; phylum Acidobacteriota; class Terriglobia; order Acidiferrales; family UBA7541; genus JOPF136. The sequence goes on from DATEQM010000254.1 coordinate 8,742, forward strand.
GCCGCGACGAGCGCGAAGACCAGCGGCTCGCGCGCGACCTCCTCCAGGATCCCAAAGAGCGCGCCGAACACATCATGCTCGTGGATCTGGGTCGCAACGACCTGGGCCGCGTCTCCGAATACGGCAGCGTCCGCGTGGAAGATCTGATGTTTGTCGAGCGCTATTCCCACGTCATGCACCTGGTCTCCACTCTGCGCAGCCGCCTGCGCTCCGATGTGGATTGCTTCGACGTGCTCATGTCCTGCTTTCCCGCCGGAACCCTCACCGGAGCGCCCAAGGTGCGCGCTATGGAAATCATCGAGGAACTCGAGCCCACCCGCCGCGGCATTTACGGCGGCGCCGTGCTCTATCTCGATTACTCTGGCAATATGGATTCCTGCATCGCCATCCGTACGCTTGTGGCGAAGGGCGGAATGGCCTGCGTGCAGGCGGGAGCGGGCATCGTGGCGGACTCGGTGCCCCAGCGCGAGTACGACGAGTCCGTCAACAAAGCCCGCGCGCTCCTCTCGGCTCTGGAGCAGGCGCACGGGACCCCGCGGCGCGGCAAGCGCCTAAGACAGCGCGGCAAGCGCTTGGAACAATGATCCTGCTCATCGACAACTACGATTCCTTCACCTACAACCTGGCTCAGATCCTCGGCCAGCTCGGGCAGAAACTCCTGGTGCGCCGCAACGACCGCATCTCGCTCGACGAAGTCGCGGCGCTCCGCCCCGAGCGCATCGTGATCTCCCCCGGCCCCTGCACGCCGAGCGAGGCGGGCATCAGCGTGGAGCTGATCCGCCGCTTCGCCGCGCAAATACCCATCCTCGGCGT
>DATEQM010000255.1:0-5508 GCA_035272605.1 Candidatus Acidiferrales bacterium
TCCGTCTATGTCACATCAGTCGTTTGGCCAGGTAGAATCCCGAAGCCCTTTGTCGCAGCGAACTAGCGCTTCCGCGCTTCCTCCATTTTCTGCCACACTTCGTCTGGCAGCTCGCTTAAATTGTTGAACTCGCCAGCGCCGTGCAGCCACAGCCCGCCGTCAATCACCACGCATTCCCCGTTCACGTATTCGGCCTGGGGCGCGAGCAGGTAGGCCGCCAAGTTCGTCAGCTCCTCATGGCGGCCGAATCGCTTCATGGGATGGTGATTCCGCGCTCGCTCCTCGTAATCGGCGGAGGGCATCAGCCGGGACCACGCGCCCTCCGTGGGAAAAGGCCCCGGGGCGATCGCGTTCAGCCGGATGTGATACCGCGCCCACTCCACAGCGAGCGAGCGTGTGAGCGCCAGCACCCCCGCCTTGGCGCATGCCGACGGCACCACGTAGCCCGAACCGCATCCCGCCGCCGCATAGGTCGTGACGATGCTCAGCACGTTTCCCCCGCGCCCCGCGGCAATCCATTTCCGCCCCAGCGCCAGCGTCGCGTGAAACGTCCCGTTGAGCACGATGCCCACCACAGCGTTGAACGCGTTCGGTGAAATCCGCTCCGTCCGGGCGATGAAGTTGCCCGCGGCATTGTTCACCAGAGTGTCCACGCCGCCGGTGGCCTGCTCCGCCTCCTCCACCATCCGCTCGACGGCTGCGAAATCGCGCACGTCGCAGCAGGAGTACGTCCCCGCTCCGCCCGCCGCGCGGATGGCGTCGCAGGCCTCGCGCAGCGGCGCCTCGCGGCGCCCCGCCAGATGCAGTTTCGCGCCCAGCTCCGCAAAGCGTAGCGCCATCGAACGTCCCAGGCCCGTCCCGCCCCCGGTGATGAGGATCGCGCGGCCCGCCAAAAGATTCTTCTCGAACATCGCTTAATCCCTTTCCCTGCAGATTGACCGGCGACGGTGTAGTCCGTAGGGGCATCCCGCAAATGCGGGACCGTGCCCCTACAACCGCTGCCACATGGAATCTACTGCGGCGCGCAGAGAATCCGTTGCCGCGGCGTAGCGCGCCTCCGCATCACGCCGGTCGCAACCGTTAGGCAGCGGCTCGGGCGGCGGGAGCGGCTGGCCAATCGCAATCCGGATGCGGCCGCGGCCCGGCAGGCACCTGCTCCACTGGATGCCGCGGGCGCGGGGCCAGAACTCAAACGACCCGCGGATGGCCACCGGCACGATGGGCGCGCGCAGGTGGAGCGACAGAATGGACGCGCCCTTCTTGAACGTCTTGATCTCGCCGTCCACCGTCCGCTCTCCCTCCGGGAACAGCACCAGCATCTTTCCGTGCCGCAGGCCGAAGGCGCCCGCCTGCATGGCGAGCACCAGGTTCGCGTCCGGGTCCACGGGAATCACGTGGACCGCGCGCGCCACGCGCCGTCGCAACGGCGTGGCGTAGTATTCGCTCGCGCCCACGAAAAACATCCGGCGGAAGTCGCGCCAGGGCAGCGCGCCCGCCAGCAGGAACATGTCCAGAAACCCCTGGTGATTCGGGGAGAGCAGAAACGTTCCCTCGCGCGGAAAGTTCTCTTCGCCCGTGATCTGCAATCCAAACAGCACCTGTGCAATCACGCGCAGAATCCTGGCGCCCACGAACAACGCCGCGCTGGTCAGCGCATTCTCCTCGAGCAGGCCCTGGAGCAGCGGATCGTCCTCCGGCACGCCGCCCGGCCCTGCCGCGAGCAACCGGCCCCAGGCGTCGCCGCCGCGCGCGCCCGCCCCGGCCGCGCTTCCGTCTTTTGGCAGCACCGCCTCCACCAGCTCGCGCACCGTGTAAATCTTCTGCCGCACGTCGTCGGGCACGGACGTGCCGAACATTTCTTCGAGTTGTGTGAGCAGCTCGACGCGCTCCATCGAGTCCAGGCCCATCTGCAGCTCGATGTTCGCGTCCGGAGCCACCGGCACCTTTTCTTTGCCCGCCTGCGCGATCACTTCGAGCGCGCGCGCCACCTCCGGCAGCGTGCACCAGGCCGCATCCGACTCGGAAAGCGGGCGCGCGCCGTCCGCCCGCGCCGCCCCCCGCCCCGCGGCGGCTTCTGCGGCCGCGCGTTCGTGCGCCCGGGCGGCGATTTCAAAGCGCTTCAGTTTGCGCGTGGTGGTGCGGGGCAGGTCTTGCGTCCACACTTCGAAGCTCAGCACGCGTTTGTGGCTGGGCAGCGCTACCCCGATGGTTTCGATCTCGAAGCGCAGCACCTCGCGCATGTTCAACACTTTTCGCTCGCGCATCACCTCCTGATTCGGCACCACCACGGCGTGCAACCGCTCCGCAGAAGGCTCTCCCGGCCGTTCCAGGCCCATCACGCACAGCTCTTTTATGTACGGCGAGTGCAGGTAGTGGGCCTCGACTTCCTCCGGGTAAATGTTTTTCCCGGAGCTGAGCACGATGATTTCCTTCTTCCGCCCCGTGATGCGCACGCGCCCGGCCGCGTCCACGACGCCCAGGTCGCCGGTCATCAGCCAGCCGTCGTGCAGCGTCTCCGCGGTGGCATCGGGCCGGTTGTAATAGCCGGGCATGACGTTCGGCCCGCGGATCATCACCTCGCCGTCCGCCACACCGTCTTCCGCTGCCTCTCCCCGCGGACCGATCTTCACCTCGACGCCATAAATCGGCTGGCCCACCGTGTCCACCGCGCGATCGCCCGGACGCGTCACCGTGGCCCCGCCGGTGCATTCCGTGAGCCCGTAGGCCTGCATGATGTTGAACCCCATCGCGTAGAGTTCGCGGCCGATGGCGGGATCGAACCGCGAGCCTCCGGTCACCAGCAGCCGCATGCGTGGTCCCAGCACGCGATGCACGCGCGCAAACACACGCGGCCCGAGGTTGACCCCCACGCGCCGCAGCGCGGCGTTCAGTCGCAGGAGCAGCCGGAAGGCCGCCCGCCGCGCCCCGCCCGCCGCGGCCAACTGCTGCCCCACCTTTTCGTGGATCAAGTAGAAGAACTGGGGCACGCAGCACAGCGCGGTGATGTCGCGCTCGTCGAGCGCGCGAAGGAGCTCGGTGGTGTTCATCGTTTCCAGGTAGACCACGCGGCCGCCGATCGAAAGCGGCAAGAGCAGATTCGTCACCAGCGCCAGCGCGTGGTAGAGCGGCAGAACACCGAGGAGCGCGTCCCGTTCATCGAGCCACACGGAGCGCACAATGCCTTCCTGCTCCGCCAGCAGGTTGCCGTGCGTCAGCACTACGCCCTTGGGGTCGCTCGTGGTGCCGGAGGTGTACAGGATTACCGCAGCGTCGCCGCGCACGGCCGGGCAGACGGGGCGGCCCGCGTCCTCCTCCCGCCCTGCCGATTCGCCTCCCCCCAGAGGCAGCACCAGGCACCCCGATCCGACCTTGTCGGGGCCTGCCCCGGGACTCGCGCTGACCTGCACCGCGGCCTGCCGCGCTACAGCCTCCATGCGCGCCGACGCCACCAGCAGCCGCGCGCCGGAGTCCTCGAGGAGCCGCGCGATTTGCTTCGGCGCGTAATTCGTATCCAGAGGAACGGCCACCGCGCCGATCTGTAGGATGCCCAGGAAGGCGGCGCACCACCGCGCGTCGTTTTCCGCCAGAATCACGCAGCGGTCGCCCGGCCCGAGTCCCTTCGCGGCAAACCGCGCGCGCGCCTGCGCGGCCATCTGTGCGAGCTGGTCGTAGGAAATCGCTTCCACGGCGTCGCGGCGCTGCACTTCGACGGCCGTGCGCGTGCCATACCGCGCCACCGCGTCCGCGAAGGCTTCGCAGAAGTTGTTCCACTGGGGCGGTCCGGCGGATCGCGGCGCCTGGCGCGGGTCCCTGCGGGCGGCGGGCGGGGCCGCGACGCCATGCTTCGGGGTGGCCGGTGCGCTCATGGCTTTCCCCGCTCGGCCCCCGGCCCGCCCATGCCGGCCAGCACGGCCGACCGCGTGTGCGTGAGCAGGCCCACCAGCGATTCGCGCGGCACGCTGGTGACGAACGGCTCGATGATCGGCTTCAGCAGCCACGGAATGTCGCGCGTCAGCGTGATGGATTCGCACTGCACGTACGTGCCGCCGTCTTTCTCTTCGAATTTCCAGTAAGTGTTCATGCGCCACAAAAACCCGCGATCGTCGCCTTCCGGGCGCAGCGTCTCATCCGGCTGGCCCTCGTTTTCCACCTCCTGTGCGCGGGTGATGTGCGAGCGGCTCACCTCGCGCGTGGGGCTGATCGCCCGGTACCACGCTTCCTGCCACGTGTCCACGGTGACCGAGAGGATATGCTTCTTGTGGAATCGCAGGTAGAGGAGAAAGTGGCCGTCGTCGCGCGAGAGCAGCTTCGAGCGCACCACCTCCGGCGCGAAGTACTTCGAATGGTGGTCGTAGTCCTCCACCAGGCGCACCACGTCGGCCAGCTTTGCCCCCGGCACAAACACGATTCCCAGCCAGTGATGCACCTTCCCGTCGGGAAACTCGAACTTCTTCCCGTTCACCCGCTGCCCAAGCTGCTCGATCACCACTCCGCCGCTCTGCAACTGCGCGTAATACTCCTGGCGCTCGGCGTCGGGCTGCGCATCCACCCACAGGAACGGGTCGTGCTCCACCTCTGCGTCGAACTGCGCGTCGCGCGCGGCGGCGTAGAGTTGGAAGGCCTCGAGCGTCTGCGGCTTCAGCTCCGTCGCGCTCGCGGGGTCCGCTAAGGGCCCGCCGGCGAGCAGCAGCGCTGCAAATACCAGCGGCAGTTTCGCTCGGAGAGTGGTCGTCATTTCGCGGGGAGTCTATCGCAGCCGGCGCGCGGAATGTAGAGGCGGCCCGCCATGGCGGGCCGCCATCCTGTCTCCCGAGTGGCGGGGTAAACCCGCCGCTACAACGCCGTGTCGAACTGCAGCTCCTCGATCATCCGGTTCAAGTCGGCCTGGGCCTGCTGGCGCTTCTGCTCGAGCTCGGCGCTTTCCTTGCGGATGGCGTCCAGCCGGTTTTCCTGATCGTTCAGTTCCTTCGTATAGCGTTCGAGCAGCGCCTTTTCCTCGGGGCTGCCTTTCAGCACCTTCATGTTTTCCCGCAGGCGCTGCTGGTCGTCAAAAATGCGTTTGGTCTCGCTGCTCCGCGCCTGGAGCTGACTGTCAAACCCGGCCACCACGCCCTTCTGCGCCACGATTTTCCGCAGCGCCTGCTCGATTTCCGGGTTGATCGTCTTCTGCCGGAGGAAAATCGTGATCTGATCGTCCGTCAGATTGTTGATCAGATAGCGCGTCTCGAGCGGCTTCACTTCTTTCACCGTGAGCGTCTCCGTCCTCTTCGCTGGGACGGGCACGCGGAAGCGGTACATCCCCGCCGTGGTTTCCGCAGGCTCCAGGCCCGGCGCCAGGGTATAGCCCGGCCGGCGGGGGTGCTCGACCACCACGGTGCGCGGGTGCGTATCCTCGTTGCGGATGGTGTAGGTCTTCTGCTCGCGCACCTCGCTCGTCTGCGTCATCACGCCGCGGTAGATGCGCACGCGCGTCACCGGCTGCGAGTAGCTTTCCGCCTTCGCGTCCAC
>DATEQM010000256.1:0-17931 GCA_035272605.1 Candidatus Acidiferrales bacterium
CGCACGCGGTTGCCGGCGCGGCGGATGGAGCCTTCCAGCACGTAGGCGGCCCCGAGTTGCTGGCCCACCTGTTGCGCCGTCACCGGCTTGTCACGGAAGGCCAGCATCTCCGAGCGGGGAAAGATTTCCAGTTGCGCGATCTTGGAAAGCTCCGTGACGATGTCTTCCGTAATCCCGTCGCGGAAGTATTCGTCCTCTTTCACGCCACCCTGGTTTTCGAAGTAGAGAACCGCGACGGATTTTTGACCGGCCACAGCCGCATGTGCCGCGGAACCTGGAAGGTTCTTTTCCGCGGCCGGCCGGCGGCTCGATTCGATGTCGCGGCTCAGGCGCTTCAGGTCGGCGCGGAGTTCGCCGGCCGTCTGGCAGCGCATGTCGGGGTCCTTCTCGAGCGTCTTGCCCAGAATTTGATCCAGCGCCAGGGGCAGGCGGGCGTTGAGCTCCTTAGCAGGCGCGGGCGTGGAATGCAGGATTCCGTCGAAAATTACCGCCGAGGTGGTCCCGGGAAATGGAACCGACCCGGTCGCCATCTCGTAGAGCACCACACCCAGCGAAAACAAATCCGAGCGCGCGTCCAGCTCTTCGCCCCGCGCCTGTTCCGGCGACATGTACGCGACCGTGCCCAGGGAACTGCCCGGGCTGGTCAGTTGCCTTTCATCCAGCAGGTGCGACTGCGTGCGCATGGATGCGCCGCCCACTGATTCGGCGGCATGTTGAACCGCGAGGGTTAGCTTCGCCAAACCAAAATCCAGAATCTTGGCCTGCCCTCGTTCCACCAGAAAGATGTTCGCGGGCTTGATGTCGCGGTGCACAATTCCCTTCGAATGCGCCGCATCGAGCCCGTTGGCAATTTGAATGCCGATCTCCAGGAGCTGCGACAGTTCGACGGGCTTACCGTCAATGCGGTGCTTCAGGGTCTGGCCCTCCAGCAGCTCCATGGCGATAAACGGCCGGCCCTCGAATTCTCCAATGTCGTATATCGTGCAAATGTTCGGGTGATTGAGCGCCGAGGCGGCGCGCGCTTCGCGCCGGAACCGCTCGATAGCCTGGGGGTCCCCGGAAATGTCGTCGGGAAGGAACTTCAGCGCCACGCTCCGGCCCAGGCGCGTGTCCTTGGCCTTGTAGACCACGCCCATGCCTCCGCCGCCAAGTTTTTCCTGTACGACGTAATGGGAGATGGTGCGGCCGGCGATGGAGGCGGTTTCGGACACGAGCGATGCATTTTACGCCAGCGCCTCACCACAGGCAAACCGCTGTGATCGGGTCTGCCTCAGCGTGACGCCCTTGGACCCCGGCTCGCGGGAAAACAAGCCGGACGACTCGCGCACGTTCGTCGCGGCTCCGCGGCTTGTTGAATCCCAGTCCCGAAGACGGCAGCGATAGGCCCCGTCTCATTGCCGGGCGTACGAGTATTCTCCGGACGGGTCCCGCTCCTTCAGCGCCTTTACCTGCCCATTTTCGAGGACGAATTCGTAGATGTCGTCCGCGAACTGCGGCGTTCTGAACTTGAGCCCTTTGATGGGAATCAGCTTGACCGGAGGTCCGCCCGGAAATGCGAGCGAAAGGCCGGCCCCCGGCTGGTAGACCACCTGAAATTTCACCTTGCTGGGCGTCACGTACACGCCCGCGAGCTTTTCCAGCAGCGCGGGTTCCAGCGTCTCCGGCTTGCGCGTGAACACGACCTCGGCCTCGTCCAGCGAGATCACGGCGTTTTCAATGTCGCCCTGCGGGTTGGTCCGGAAATTCACCGAGAACCTGCCGTACTGCTCGTCGTCGGGCGTGTCGAACCGGTCGTAGTGGAAGTGGCTCATCGGAAACTGGAACTCGTGAAAACCGAATTGCAGCGCGTCGTTCTTCAGTCCGATCTTGAGAATGCCGTAGGCCGGATTCTCATATTCGCCGGCGTAATCGGCCAGCGCGTGGGAGGGCTTGGTGTTCGGAACGCGGTCCTCGCCGGCTTTCGCCCGCCCTTCCGTCCCCGCTTTCTTGTTGGCCAGCCGCTGCGCGAGCCGGCGCTGGCTCCAGGGCGTCTGGTCCATGCCCAGCAGACGCTCGTACACGTTGTAGCTCACCACGTTGTAGAGCGGGGCGCTGTGATCGCTGATCACCAGAACGATTACCCCAATCTTATCGTTGGGCATGAAGGAAATCTGCGAGTGGAACCCGGGAAGGTCGCCGCCGTGAAAAGTAATCAGATGTCCGCGATACGCCGCGGTCTCGCGGCCCATCCCGTAGGCGGGGTTGAGCAATTCCCAGAATCCCTGTGATTCGCCGAGCGTGTTCGGCAATCCGATGGCCGGTTGCAGCGTGGCTTTCAGCACGCTGGCGGGCAAGACCTGCTTGTCCTGGTATTTCCCGTCGTGCATCAGGGCCATCAGCCAGTGCGACAGCTCATCGATATTGGAGATGACGGCGCCCGCCGGGGCCACGCCTTCCGTGTCTTCGTAGTAAGGAATTTTGTACAGCTCGAAGGAGTCGCGTTTTTCACGGAAGGGCACTCCGTGATCGGGATGCTGCAGCATGTCCGCGATCGTGTAGCCTGTCGCGTTCATGCCCAGCGGCGCCAGGATTCTTTCGCGGACGAACTGCTCCCATGTTTTCCCGGACTTCAATTCGATGATGTATCCGCCGGCCGCGAACATCAGGTTGTTATAGAGGAAGATCTCCCGCATCGGCTCCTGCGGCTCCAGGTATTTCATCTTTTCGAACAGTTCCTTCCGCGTGAACGGCGACTTGAACCAGATCAGGTCGTGCCTCGTCACTCCCGTGCGGTGCGAGAGCATGTCGCGCAGGGTCACGTTGTTGTTGAGCTCGTTGTTGTAGAACTGGATCGTCGGGACGGATTCGCGCACCGGCTGGTCCCAGGTCAGTTTTCCTTCTTCCACCAGCATGCCGGCAGCAACTGCGGTGAAGAGTTTCGAGTTCGACGCGATCTGGCACAGTGTCGCCGGCGTGAAGGGCAGCTTCTTCTCGTAGTCTCGATAGCCGTACCCCTTGGCAAAAACCAGCTTGTCGTTGACCACGATGCCCACGCCGATCCCCGGCGTATTCCAATCCTTCAGAACTTGCTCCATGTAGGCATCGAAGCCTTGCAGTTTGCTGGCGACGTCCGGCTCCTGGGCGCGAGCGGGAAGCCCGAAGATCAGCAGGAACAGTGCCATCGTGAACGGGCGAACCGGGCCCGTTTTTCGGGCGGACCGACGTTTGCTGTGGAAGAACATGGCGCCAAGGTCTCCTCTCTGGTTTCCGAAGCGGGATATGCCCCGGCATTGTATCGCTTGGTTTTCCCTTTGCAATCCTCGGTGATGAGTGCGGAATCCCGGCGCTAGCTGGATGAGCAGGCGCGATTCAATTCGCTTGGAATCGATCCCTGCTTGCTGGGAATGCGGGAGGATGTGGTCCTCAGGCGCGCGGCCGCAGCATCATTCGTTCAACTCATCCGAATCCACAAGAAGTGCTGCATGTGGGTCTTCCTGAGTTCGCATTTGTCCACGTCCACGTCTTCTCCCGCCCACACCTCGCTCTCCCCTTCGATTCTGGTGGGCGTACGCAAAGTGATCTTCGATGCGAACTGGAAGGAACACCACTTTCGCCGGTTTTTGGCTCCGGCGTACGGCAATTTCGAGCTGCATTTCCCCACCCAGGCGTCGCCCTGCTGGGAATATTCGCAGCGCACGTAGGCGCCATGATCCACCTGGGGTTGGTATTCGGGCGGAAAGACTTTTTCGGCCGCCAGACGGTGATCGCCCATCGTCAGCTTGTAGGTGATCCCAGACGTCGCGCTGGTCCAGAGCTGCACCTCGGGTGATTGCGCCAGGGCCATGGGGGCCAGCGCCAGCGGAAGTATCGCGAGCCAGCGGCCCGCCATTACGCACTTCCCCCCCCATCGGACCCATCTACGGCTTCCACACTTCGATGGTGATTTGGCCATTGCCGCGCACGATGGCGTGCATCATCCCGTTCGTGTTGAACGGCGTGGCCACGTGGCCCTGGCGGTCGAGCGCGATTACCCCGCCCTCGCCGTGCTGTTCCACCAGCTCTTTCATCACCACGTCGTTGGCTGCCTGCTCGAGCGGCACGTGCAGGTACTTTACCCGTTCGCAGATGTCCGCAGCCACTACGTTGCGGATGTAGAATTCGCCCTCGCCCGTGCCGGAGACCGCGCAGCTCTCGTTGTTCGCGTACGTGCCGGAGCCGATCAGCGGAGAATCCCCCACGCGCCCCGTCATTTTGTAGCTGGTGCCCCCGGTCGTCGTCCCCGCCGCCAGGTTTCCCGCCTGGTCCAGCGCTACCGCCCCCGTGGTGCCGAACACCTTCTCTTCCGGCAGCGCGGAATTCTGTTTTTTCGCGTCGCTCGCCTTCCTCTTCTGAAAGCGTTCCCATTCCCGCTGGTTGTAGAAGTAATACGGCGACACCAGCTCCACGCCCTGCGCCCTCGCGAATTCCTCCGCGCCCGGGCCTACCAGCAGCACGTGCTTCGTCCGCTCCATCACCATGCGCGCCAGGCTGATGGGATTCGCGATGTGCCGCACGGACGCCACCGCGCCCGCCTGGAGCGTCCTCCCGTCCATGATCGCCGCGTCCAGCTCCGGCACGCCCGCCTGCGAATAGTACGCGCCGCGCCCGGCGTCAAACGCTCCCGAGTCTTCCATGACGCGCAGCGACGTTTCCACCGCGTCCAGGCTCGTCCCTCCACGCGCCAGAATCGCGCGCCCGGCTTCCATCGCCCTCGTGATCGCCGCGCGCCCCGCTTCAAGCTGTTCCGGCGACTCGTTCTTGTAATTCCCCGCGCCGCCGTGCATTACCAGCGCAAAATTTCCCGCCTGCGGACCCGGTGCGGCAGCCGCTGTGTCTCCAGCCCGACGGCCCGTCGTGGCCGTGGCAGCCGCGACCAGCAAAAGAAGCCCCAATACGAAAAGTGCGCGCCTAGCGTTCATGGAATCCTCCTGAGCCCGGCGTATGCTTTCAAAAATCCGCCCGCAATCTACACCGCCGTGCCCGCACGGGCAATCACCGGGGAGAATTTTCTCCCTCCGTGCTCTCCGTGACGAAGCTTACCCGCCGCTCGTCAGGCGGGTGAGCTCCGTGTGAAATCCTTCTTTCTTGTTCACTTTTCAAGCGCGTGGGCTCCCCAAAAAGCAGCGGCCGGACATGGCCGGAGCGAATTCCGCCCCCGCCATGCCCGGCCGCCTCAATGCCGCTGTCTTTTGCCTTCCCGGTTACTTCGCCAACTGTGCCTGGAGAAATTCTCCGGGCAGCCGGGCCATCCTCGGCCCATTGGTCACATGCACCGGCTGCGCATACACGCGCACCGGCCCCAGCTTCTCGGGCAGAGTATCGTCCACTCGCAGGTGCTCCATCCGCAGCCCGAGCGTGCGTTCCAGTTGGAACAGCTCCGTCCGCTGGCTGGTCAGGTAGAGCGTGGAGGCCACGCCCGTTTCGCCCGCGCGTCCCGTGCGTCCCACGCGGTGGATGAAGTTTTCCGCCACCTCGGGCAGGTCGTAGTTAATCACGTGTGCGATGTCCTGCACGTGAATCCCGCGCGAGGCCAGGTCCGTCGCCACCAGCACGCGGAAGCGCCCCTGCTGGAATCCCGTGAGCGCCGCTGTGCGCTGCGATTGCGAGCGGTCGCCGTGGATCATGGCCGCGGCGATTCCGTCGCGGTTCAGGTTCCGGGCAATCCGCTCCACGCCCCGCTTGGTCCGCGAAAACACCAGGCACCGCCCGGTTTCTTTGGAGAGCAGACGGTGCAGCACGTCGGGCTTCGCGTCCAGCGCCACCTCGTAGGCTTGCAAGCGCACATTTTCGGAAGGCTTCAGCGTGGACCCGAACGCCAGCCGCACCGGGTTGCGCATCGAATCGTTCACCAGGTGCACCACCGAGGCTTCCAGCGTCGCCGAGAAACACATGGTTTGGCGCTGTTTCGGCAGCACCGCCATGATCCTGCGGATCGCGGGAAGAAACCCGATGTCCAGCATGCGGTCGGCTTCATCGAGCACCAGCGTCTTCAGCGAGCGGAAATCCACGAGCCTGCGCTCGAGGTAATCCTCCAGCCGGCCCGGCGTGGCCACAATCAGCCGCGCACCCTTGCGGATGGCGTTGATCTGCTTGGCTTCGGCGAGGCCCCCCACCGCCAGCGCCGCGGGCGCGAGCTGCTTGCCTCGCAACTCTTCGAAGTCCGCCGCCACTTGCATGGCCAGTTCCCGCGTGGGAACCAGCACCAGCGCGGCCACTCCCGGCGTGTTCTGCTTCAGGAATTGCTCCACGATGGGCACCAGGAACGCCAGCGTTTTGCCGGTTCCCGTCTGCGCCGTCGCGAGCACATCTTTGCCCAGGAGCGCCTGCGGGATGGCCGCAGCTTGCACCGGCGTGGGCACGGTAAACTCTGCCGCCGCCAGCCGCTCCTTGGTGTAAAGCGATATCGGTAATTCTGTAAAAGTCTGCATTTCGATGGTCTTCTCTTTTCTTTTTAGGCGTTTGCCGTCGCCGCGCGCGCACGGGTTTCCGGGCGGGCACAGTCAACTGGCATTGCCAGTCGTTTGATTTACGCTTGAAACTGTCGGAGGGAGCTGAAGGCGGGTGTTCTCAGATCAAGTACTGCACCAGAGGGACCGCACAACACAACCGGAAGTAATAAGCGCAAAAACAGACTAGCACACCTCCGGGTAAGTAGCGAGAAAAATCGGCAATTAAATGGAGTTGTTTCCTCCCCGGCAACCCGTCACTTTTCCCCATCCTCCCCCAATTCGCCCGATCGAATGCGCACCGCAATCCCGCGCGTCGCCGGGAGACCCCGGGCCTCGCCCGCTTGAGCAGGGAACGTCCTGAGGTTGGACGCATTTGTGCAGAGCCATATAACGATGGACGGCGGTGAGACATCTAAGTCGGCGACACTGAAAGCATCGAAATCCGAGGCAATGCGTCGAGGAGACCGCCGATGGCGAAGATGATGGCCGCAGTCGTCGCGAAACCCGGAGCCGATTTTGAGATTGTGGAGCGCGAAATCCCCGCGCCAAGTGCCGGCCAGGTACGCATTCGCGTCCAGGCCTGCGGTGTCTGCCACAGCGATCAGTTCACAAAGGATGGGCTGTGGCTAGGCATCACGTATCCGCGCGTGCCGGGGCATGAAGTCGCCGGCGTGATTGACGAAGTGGGCGCGGGCGTCACCACTTGGAAAAAGGGCCAGCGCGTGGGAGTCGGCTGGCACGGCGGCCACGACGGCACCTGCCTCGCCTGCCGCCGCGGCGACTTCGGGAATTGCGCCAACGGAAAAGTGTGCGGCATCAGCTACGACGGCGGCTACCAGGAGTACATGATCGCCCCCGCCGAAGCCGTGGCCGCCATGCCGGAAAGCCTGGACGCGGCGGAAGCGGCGCCGCTGCTCTGCGCGGGCATCACCACCTTCAACGCGCTGCGCCACAGCGGCGCGCGGCCCGGCGATCTGGTGGCCATACTGGGCATCGGCGGCCTCGGACACCTGGGCGTCCAGTTCGCCGCCAAATCCGGATACCGCGTGGCGGCCATCAGTCGCGGGAAAGAGAATGAACCGCTGGCGAAAAAGCTGGGCGCGCACATCTACATTGACAGCTCGGCGGTGAACCCCGCCGAAGCCTTGCAGAAGCTCGGCGGAGCGAAAGTCATCCTCGCCACCGCCCCGGCAGCCAAGCCCATGACGGCTCTTGTCGACGGCCTGGGCGCAAACGGCAAAATGGTCGTGGTGGGCGCAACCCCCGATCCCATCGAGGTGTCTCCCATTCAGTTGATTCGAGGTGAAAAGGGCCTCCAGGGATGGGCTTCGGGAATCGCCACCGACTCGGAAGACACCCTGCGGTTTGCGGAACTCACCGGCGTGCGCACCATGATCGAAAAGTATCCGCTCCGGAAGGCCGGCGAAGCCTACGCGCGCATGTTGAGCGGCAGGGCCGAATTCCGCGTGGTACTCACGATGTGACGCGCGGCCCTGCGCCGCGCTCAAGGTCGCAAATCAGGAACTCCCGACGCAGCCATTATTTCGGCGGGAACTTCTCCAGGCCCTTTTTCGTCATCTTGTCGATTTCATTCTGCAGATTGTCCAGAAACTTCTGTGGGTCGTAGGTCTTCTGGGTGACCGTGGCTTGCCACACCGTAGTCTTGGATGACGCATCCTGGAGGGTGTAGCGAAGCGTTCCCACCACCTGCTGCCAAACATCCACCGGAACATCCGAGATTTGACCAACTGTGACGGCCCCCACCGTGGCGATCGGCATCACGATTTGCGTTTGATCGCTGGCTTGGATGTTCGGCATCGCTCCCGCGTCGTAATGAATGTAGAAGTCCGGTTTCGCTGGGTCTTTGATGAAGCCCCTGGACTGGAGATAGTTGTCGGTGGACGTCTTGATGGTCTGCTCGATTGTCACTTCCATTCGAGCAGTCTGACGGCTGAACAGGCTGTTCTTGGCCCAGGCGTAGCGGCGGTACTTCTTGAAGTGGGCCGTCTTGTCGTAGCTCGTTTGTACCTTCTGCGCGGAAACGGCGATCGCCGCCAGGGCGAACAGCAGACCACAAGCCGAAATTCGATGCCTCGTACGCGAACGCATATTCGGGAGCCTCCGTTTCGGCCTCCATCATGGGGCCTGGCCAGACGGGAATCCAGTTCATCGCACCGCCGGGCAGTTCCATCGGCCCCGGGATGAATCGTTCTGCTCGCTGGTTCGGCGGTCTCCCCCATCAATGCGATGGGGAAGGCATTTCGATGATCCTGAGGAGTGAGCGGAGAAAAGTGAGCGCGCTCCGGAATGGCAATACGCGCAAACGGGCTAAGGCTGTAGTCCAAGCTTCCGCAGCAGCGCCTGGAATCCCGGCTCGGAGCGCAGGCAGTCAAACGCCAGCTCCACGTTGATAATCATGAGCAGGCCCAGGTCGGCGTCGAAGGCTTTTTCCTGCCAGGTGATGGCCTCCTGCTTATCCCACAGAGCGGTGTGCACCAGCCCCAGCCAATAGGCCGCGGACGGGTCTCCCTTGCCTTGCTCTTTCAATTCCTGGGCGATTTCCCGAGCTTCCTCGAGTTTATGGCCCAAGACATAGGCGAATCCGAGAATGCCCTTTATGGAAGGGCTGCTCTTGGCCAGCGCCATGATCTTGTGTGTTGTGGCGATCGCTATTTCTGGCCGGCCGCGGCAGCGGGCGTGCGCGCCGCGACCACTTTCGCCAAGCCGAAATCCAGAATCTTGATCTGCCCCCGCGCGGTGACAAAGAGGTTCGCGAGCATGATGTCGCGATGCACGATGCCCCGGGCGTGCGCTGCGTCGAGCGCATCCACAATCTGGATGGCCCATTCAAGGAGTTCCTCCGGACCGATGGGCCCGCCGGCGATCCGCTCCCGCACCGTGCGCCCTTCGAGCAGTTCCATCACCAGGAAGGGCAGCCCCTGGTGTTCCCCCAGGTCGTGGATCGTGGCGATGTTCGGGTGATTGAGCGCCGCCACCGCGCGCGCCGCGCGACGGAACCGTTCCGGCCGCTCGGGATCGGCCATCTCGCCCGGCAGCACCTTGAGCGCCACCTCGCGTCCCAGGTTCGTGTCCGTGGCGCGATACACCTCGCCCATCCCGCCCGCGCCGATGCGGGCGGTGACGCGATACTGTGCGATGCTGCGACCGATCACGAGTCAGGGTGAGAAAATAGCAGGAGGCATCTTAGGGGGGACCACTCGGGCAAGTCAACGTTGTGATGCGCGGCGGGCTGCTCCTGGCCTTGCGGATCATTCTCTCGATCGCCCAAACAGCCGCAGCGCCTATCCCCTTCGATTGCCGGCGCGAGTGGAGTAAACTCGCTCACCAGAGGGCCGAAACGGTTCCTTCGCACCACGCCCCCTGGGAGGCGCCCCATCTATTTCCAACAAATCTTTCTGGGATGTCTCGCGCACGCTTCGTATTTTTTCGGTTCCGAAGGCCAGGCCGTTGTCGTGGATCCGCAGCGTGATATTGACGTTTATCTGAAAGCCGCCGCCGATCAGAATCTTCCGATCCGGCACATTTTTGAAACTCATCTGCACGCCGACTTCGTCTCCGGTCATATGGAGCTGGCGGCCCGCACCGGCGCCACCATCTATATGGGAGCCAAGGCCAACGCGTCCTTCCCCCATACCCCGGTCACAGACGGTTTCGCACTCGAAATCGGCCGATGTCGTCTCTCCGTGCTGGAAACTCCGGGCCACACGCCGGAGAGCCTCTGCCTCGTGCTCACCGACCTCGACCGCTCCCCCGAACCCTGGGCCGTTCTTACCGGAGACACGCTGTTCCTCGGAGACGTGGGGCGTCCCGATTTGTCTCCCTCGCGCACCCCGCAGCAACTCGCCGGCATGCTCTACGACAGCTTGCACCACAAGGTTTTGCGTCTTCCGGACAGCGTGCTGGTGTACCCGGCGCACGGGGCGGGGTCGCTTTGCGGGCGCAACATGCGCGCCGAGTCGAGTTCCACCATCGGCGTCGAGCGCCTGACCAACTACGCGCTCCAGATTCGCAGCCGCGAGGAATTCATCCACGAGCTGACCTCCGTCGTCCCCGTCAAGCCGCAATATTTCCAGCAGGACGCGGAAATCAATCGTCGGGGTGCAGCCGCTCTCGATGCTCTCCCGCCGCTCGTTGCTCTGATACCGGCGCAGGTGAAGGCTCAGCTCGAGCAGGGCGCCATCGTCCTCGATACCCGGTCCTCGGACGCATTTGCGGCCGGCCATGTGCCCGGCTCCATCCACATCGCGCTCTCCGGGCAGTTCGCCTCCTGGGCGGGAGCGCTCTTGGGATTGCATTGCCGTCCCATCCTCATTGCGGAAAATGCGGAGAAGGTCGCCGAGTCACGCATGCGCCTGGCGCGCGTGGGGATGGACAACGTTTCGGGATACCTGGAAAACGGCTTGCAGGGATGGAAACAGGCAGGGCTCCCGCTGGCCCAGCTTGCACAACTCACCGTGCGCGAACTTCACGAGAAATTGCACCGCGGCGCCGTGCGCGTCCTCGATGTGCGCCGCGAGCCGGAATGGCAGGCCGGCCACATGGAGACGGCGGCGTGGTATCCCCTCGACCGCTTCGCCGAGGCCCTCCCTCATCTCAGCAAGGAAGGCCCCATCGCTGTTCACTGCAAGAGTGGATACCGCAGTGCCATCGCTTGCAGCCTGCTCCTGAAGGTCGGCTATCAAAACGTCATGAACGTCGTCGGCGGCTTTGATGCCTGGCAGAAAGAGCAGCAAGCCGCGGTTTCCGTCTCGCCATCGGCAGCCGGCTAGCCCGCCGGTGCCGGCAGTGGCACGTCGAGCCCTGCCTTGCCTAAGCCGTCCATAAAGTGTTCGACGAGTTCCGGCTCAAACCATTTTCCGAGCTCCTCGCGCGCCGCCCTGGCGAATTCGGGTCTGCTGGCAAGCAATTCCGCGAGCGACTTCTGCGCTGCCTGGCGTTCGCCCAGTTGACCGTACGCGGCCGCGCTTGTCAGCGGAGTCCAGAAGTATCCGGGCATTTGGATGCGCAGCGCGGCGTCGATTGCGGCGCGGTAGTCGCGCGTTCGGTAGGCGTTGAAGACCGCTCCCAGCCGGTACCAGCCGGGGAAGTGGGGGTTGAGCCGCATCGCGGAGTCCGTCACGGCGCAGCCGTGCTCCCAGTCGCCGTCGCAAGCCAGCAAGATCCCCATGAAGGCCTTCGTGGCCCCGTCCATCGGATTGAGCGTGAGCGTGCGTTCCGCCACCGGCCGGAACGCTTGCCTCTCGCGGCGGAAGAACAAGCTCTGGGCCAGGGCCTGAGAGGCAAGCGCGCTGGCCGGAGCGATTTCCACCGCGCGTTGCGCGGCCGCCAGGGCGCGCCCAAGCGAATCGGGTCGAACATTCAATCCGAGCATGTATTCGTCGCTGTAGAGAGTGGCCAGCATAGCCCAGCAATCGCCCTGATCCGGGGTGTCCCGGACGACGCGTTCCAGCAGTTCGCGCACGTCGGCATGCTCTTGCGGGCTCATGCGTTCATGCAAGCCGAAGACCCGGAACACCGCTTCGTAGGGGCTCAATTGCGCGTCGCTCTTGTTCCGGATCGCTTCACCCATGCTGTGCGGCAGGATTCCGTGCTGGTCCGCGACCGTCGAGACGATCCGGGGAACGAGGTCGTCCTGAAGCTCGATAACCGTGTCCGGGTTGAAGGTGCGATCGTACGTCTCCGCCCACAGATTTGCCCCGGAAGTGGCGTCAACGAGCTGGGCGGCGAGGCGCAGCTTCGTCCCCGCCTGGCGAAGGCTCCCTTCCATCACGTACCGCGCGCCCAGTTCCTTGCCGGCGGCGCGCACATCCACCGCTTCGCTCTTAAATCGCGCGGTCGAGCCCCGCGCGATCACCCGCAAGTACGAGAAGCGCGAGAGGCCGGTCACGATGTCTTCGCTTAGTCCCTCGGCCAGCGCCGCGAGGTCGGCGTTTGCGCCGCTGTACTTGAACGGCAGCACCGCCACCCAAAACCCTTCGTCGGCTCGCATCGCGCCCGATGGAGGCCGCGCATCCGCGGCCGCGCCTGCAACAGCCGTCTTCGCTTTCCCCTCTTCTCCGGCAATCTCCAGCCCCGCCTTGCGCAGCCCCTCCAGATACCGGTCCATTAGCCCGCTCGAATGGAGCCAGCAATCGATGTTTTCTCGCGCGTGCAGCTCGAAGTCTTTGTCCAGTTTGAGCAGTTCCTGCACCGCGACGGCGGCTTCGGCCTTGCGTCCCAGCAGTCCGCAACAAGCGGCGACGGAAAGCGGCTGCCAGTACAGGCCCGGCATGCTCATCCGCGTCACCTGAGCCAGCGCTTTTTCGTAATCGCCCTTCTGGAAGTGTTCCCACATGAGTGCAAAGTGCATCCAGTCGGCATGATGGGGATTCATGTCCATTGCGCGCCGCACCAAACCAGCCCCGCGTTCAAATTCTCCGGAGTACATGAACAACAAGCCCATGGCGCCCAGCGTGTCCGTGTCGCGGGGATTCATCTCCATGGCCTGTTCCGCCGTGGTGCGGAACGCGTGGATGTCTCGCCGGAAGAAATGGACCCAGGCCAGCATGTTGCGGCCGTGCTGGTTGGTAAGGTCCAGATGCACGGAGCGCCGTGCCGCTGCGAGCGCGCGCTCCAGCGCATCGGGCCGCCGGTTATAGCCCAGGCCAAATTCATGGATGTACATCTGCGCCAGGCACGCCCACACAGACGCATGCTTCGGCTCGCGCTCCACGAACCGCTCTAGGCCGTCCCGTACCCTCGCGTGCTCTTCCGGCGTCAGGAATTGCCGGTAGCGGTAGTGCCGGAGCACCCAGTCGGAAGCGGTCAGCTCCTCTTCCGGTTTTTCTTCCACGCTGGCGACCATCGAGCGCACCAGCGCCCCATAGGAGTCGCCCACGGTGGCCACCACGCGGTCGGTGATGTCGTCCTGCACCGCGAAAATATCGGAACTCTTCAGGTCGCGATTGTAAGTTTCCGCCCACAAGTGCGCGCCGCTCTGCGCGTCAATCAGTTGCATGTTGATGCGAATGGCGGATGTGCTTTTCCGAATCCCGCCTTCCAGCACATAGCGCGCGCCCAATTGCCCGCCCACTGCGCGCACATCCGCAGTTTGACCCTTGAAACGGAGCGTGGAGTTCCGCGAGATCACCGAGAGATACGGAAACTTTGCCAGTCCCGCGGTGACGTCTTCGGCAAGCCCTTCCGCAAACGTTTGCAGATCGGGATCCGCGCCCGTGTGCGTGAAGGGAAGCACCGCGATCCAGAACGCCTGCGCCGCCGCGACTGCGGCCTCCTGGCGAAGCGAGCTTCCACTTCCGGAATCCGTGCGCTTCGGCTTTGACGCTGCGGTGGCGGAGCCGGCCAGCGCGGCGCCTCCGGCTGTTTCTTCCAGTGGAATCTCCAGTCCTGCCTTGCGCAAGCCTTCGAGGAAGCGCTCGCCGTACTCCGGGTCCCAGACTTTTGCCACCTGCTTGCGCATCAATGCCGGAAGCTCGGGGCGGAATTTCACCAAATCACCCGCCGCTCTTGCGGCGCCTTCAACGTCTCCAAGTTGCCCGCAGGCGGCCGCGATAAACATGGGCGCGAGAGGATTGCCCCGCAGCTTCGCTTTCAACCCGAAAGCGAGCGCGCCACGATAGTCGCCCTGAGAGAACGCGTGGTAAAAATCCGCGAACCAGTACCATCCGGGATGATTGGGGTTGAGCTGTTTGGCTCGCTCCACCAGTTGCATGCCGCGCTCCGCGCTGCCGGCGTAGGTCAGCAATTCACCCAGATAGGCAACTGAGTTGCCGTCCATCGGGTTGAGCACGGCGGCGCGCTCGGCGGCATCCCGGAACGAATCGTAATCTTTCTGGCACCAGAGCGCTTGGGCCAGACTGAAATAGGCCAGATGATTCGAAGGCCCCAGCGCCACCGCCCGCCGCGCGGCAGAGGCTGCGATCTCTAGCGCATTGGCCTGCAGCTCGTACCCATGCACATAGTCCTGGCCGCAAAGGAACGACAGCATGGCCCAGGCGTCCGCATAGGCGGGAGCCTTGCGCACCGCTTCTTCCAATCCGGACCGCGCGGCAGTCAGTTCCTCGGGCGTGGCACTATACGTGTAAGCGAAACTGCGCAGCACAGCCTCGTACGGGCTCAACTCTCCGGGAACGCGGCTGCGCAAGGCCTCGCTCATGCTCCGCGGCAGCACTCCGTTCATGTCCGCCACAGTCGAGACGATCCGGGGGACAAGATCGTCCTGTATCTCGAAAACTGTCTCCGGTGTGAAGCTGCGTTCAAACGTCTCCGCCCACAGGTGAGCGCCGCTGTCGGTATCCACCAGTTGCACCGCAAGCCGCAGTTTGGCGCCGGCTTGGCGCAAGCTCCCTTCCATCACATATCGCGCGCCTAATTCCTTGCCGGCGGCGCGCACATCCATTGCCTCGCTCTTGAACCGCGCGGTCGAGCCTCGCGCAATCACCCGAAGGTAGGAAAATCGCGACAGGCCGGTCACGGTGTCCTCGGTGAGTCCCTCGGCGAGCGCGGCGAGGTCGGCGTTTGCTCCGCTGTACTTGAACGGCAGCACCGCGACCCAGAACCCCTCCTCGGCGCGTACCGCGCCTGAGGCGTCACGCGCAGGGACGCCCGTGGTCACGGCGGCCGCCGCAGGCGCTGCCTGCCCCTTTTCCGCGCCGATCTCGAGTCCCGCCTTGCGCAGGCCTTCGATCGTGTGCTCAACCAGCTCGGAGTCATACCATTTGGCATATTCCCGGCGCGCCGCTGTGGCGAAGTCGGGACGGAGGGCGAGCAATTCCCGGAGCTCTTTCTCCGCGGCTTCGCGCTGGCCGAGCTGGCCGAGCGCCGCAGCCCGCGCGGCATATGCGTAGAAGTAATTGGGCATGTTTATGCGAACCGCCAGCTCAAGCGCCTCCGCGTACTTGCCCTGGCCATAGGCGTTCGTGAATGCGGCGAACTGGAACAAGCCCGAATGGTTGGGGTTAAGCTGCATAGCAGTTTCCGCTAACTGACAACCCCGCTCTAACTCGCCGGCGTGCGCTATGAGCACGCCGAGGATGCCCATGACCGATCCATCCATGGGATTAAGTGCCAAGGCCTTTTCTGCCTCCGCCCGGAAAGAAGCAGTCTCTTTGCGGAGGAAGTAGACAAAGGCCAGCGCGTAGTGGCCGAGAGCATGAGTTGCGGCGAGGTGCACAGCGCGCTGTGCCGCGGCCAGGGCGCGGTCGAGAGGATTGGGCCCGCGATTGAACTCGTCTGCGAACTCGACGGAATACATGAGGGACAGCATCGCCCAGCAGTCGGCGTAGTCCGGAGCCTCGCGCACGGCGCGCTCCAGAATTCGTCTTACGACTACGTGCTCCTCGGGAGTAACACGCTCGAAGTAACTAAGGGCGCGGAGCACGGCCTCATGCGGGGTCAGGGCGTCTTCACTCTTGCTGCGCAGCGTTTCGCTCATCCTGCGACTCAGGATGCCGTTTTGATCTGCCACAGTGGAGACGACGCGGGGCACCAACTCATCCTGCAGAGCAAAAACGCTCTCTGGGCTGAAGGTGCGTTCATAGTTTTCCGCCCACAAGTGAGCGCCGTTGGTTGCATCCACCAGCTGTACCGCAAGGCGAATGGTTGAGCCCGCTTGGCGGAGGCTGCCTTCCATCACGTAGCGCGCGCCGAGTTCCTTGCCGGCGGAGCGAACATCCACTGACTCGCTCTTGAATCGCGCGGTCGCGCCTCGCGCGATCACGCGTAAGTAGGAGAAGCGCGACAGGCCGGTCACGATGTCCTCTGTCAGTCCCTCGACGAGCGCGGTGAGGCCAGCGTTTGTGCCGCTGTACTTGAACGGCAGCACGGCGACCCAGAAGCCCTCTTCCGTTCGCACCGCGCCCGACGGAGGACGTGCATCGGCGGCCGCGGCTACAACGGCAGGGTTCGCCTTCCCATCCTCGCCAGGAATCTCCAGCCCCGCCTTGCGGAGCCCGTCCATCAGGTGCTCGACGAGTTCCGGATCCCACCACTTCCCGAGCTCCTCGCGTGCAAGCACGGCAAAGTCCGGTCTCAGGGCCAGCAGCGCCCGCAGGGCGTTGCGCGCCGCATCCAGTTCGCCGAGCTGTCCGTATGCCGCCGCAAGCGCGACGTTAGTGCGCCAGAAGCCGGGCATGTTGATCTTGAAGGCGACGTCCAGCGCGCCACGGTAGTCGCTCTTGTGGTAAGCATCGAAGAAGGAGGGGAACCAGTACCATCCGGGATGATGGGGGTTGAGGCTCCTGGCCTGCTCCGCCAGAGCGCAGCCGCGTTCCCAGTCGCCGGCGAAGGCCATCATGTGACCCAGGAGTGCCATGGGGTCTCCGTCCATGGGATTGAGCGCGATGGCCCGTTCCGCCTCATTTCGGAAGGCCGGGATCTCTTTGCGGAAGAACAGAGCCTGTGCCAGGGCGTAATGCGCAAGGTGATTGGACGGCGCGGCTTCGGCCGCACGCCGCGCGGCTGCGAGGGCGCGTCCGAGGGAATCGGGCAGGCCGTTGAACCCGTGGCCGTAATCTTGCCCGCACAGCAACGAGAGCATGGCCCAGCAATCGGCGTTGCCCGGCGCCTTCTGCACAGCCAATTCCAGGCCGGCTCTCGCCGCAGCATTCTCTTCAGCGGTGACGCGTTCGAAGTAAGCGAAGCTACGCAACACCGCCTCGTACGGGCTTAACTGGTCAGGGCCCTTGCTCCGGAGCTCTTCGCTCATGGTGTGCGGCAGAACGCCGTACCAGTCGGCGACCGTCGAGACGATCTGCGGTACGACCTCATCTTGCAGCGCGAAGATTTCCTCCGGGCGAAAGGGGCGAATGTAGGTCTCGGCCCATAGATTGGCGCCGGAGCTGGCATCGACGAGCTGCGCCGCAACGCGCAGCGTGGACCCCGCCTGCCGCAGACTTCCCTCCATCACATAGCGCGCGCCGAGTTCCTTGCCGGCGGAGCGGACATCAAGCGATTCGCTCTTAAACCGCGCGGTCGAGCTGTGCGCGATGACGTGCAGGTATGAGAACCGGGAAAGTCCGGTGACGATTCCTTCGGAGAGTCCTTCGGCTAGCGCCGTGAGCTCCGCATTCGCGCCTGTGTACTTGAACGGCAGCACCGCAACCCAGAAACCTTCGTCGGCACGGGCCTGTCCCGAGTCCGTGCCCGACTTCGCTCGATCTGCTGCCGCTGTGACGGTCCCGCTTCGCCTCAAGGAGTCGGATGATCCCTCGGTAACGGGAATCGAAAGCCCCGCTTTGCGCAACCCTTCGAGGATCGGACCGAGCAGGCCGCTCGCGAAGTGCCAGCTCCCGATGTTCGCGCCCGCGTGCGCTGCAAACTCGGGATCGAGCGCCAGCAGATCCCGGACGGCGGCCTCGCCTTCGGCGCGTCGGCCAAGGTGGCCGCAGGCCGAGGCCACGACGAGATACGGCCAGAAAAGGCCCGGTACATCCACTCGATTCGC
>DATEQM010000257.1:0-12321 GCA_035272605.1 Candidatus Acidiferrales bacterium
CTGGCACACGTTTGCGCAATATTTCGCGCGGCTCGAAAAGCAGGGTATGGGGATCAATCTCGCCTCCTACGTGGGCGCCACCCAGGTGCGCCGCATGGTGCTCGGCGATGCAGACCGCCAGCCCACGCCCGCCGAGCTCGAACGCATGCGCGCGCTGGTGCGCCAGGCCATGCGCGAGGGCGCCGTGGGTGTTTCCACCGCCCTCCAATACGCGCCCGCCCCCTACGCAAAAACGGAGGAACTGATCGCTCTCGCCTCGGAGGCCGCGCCCTTCGGCGGCATCTACGCCACGCACATGCGCAGCGAGGGCGACGCAATCGACGAAGCGCTGGACGAAACCTTCCGCATCGGCCGCGAGGCGCACATTCCCGTCGAAATCTGGCACCTGAAAGCTGCGGGCAGGAGCAATTGGGGACGCATGCCGGAAATCGTGGAGCGCATCGAGCGGGCGCGCGCCGAGGGCGTGGACGTGGGCGCCGACACGTACGCCTATCCCGCCTGGTTTAACAGCTTTTCCGCGTTCATCCCGCCGTGGGCGCACGACGGCGGCGGCGCCAAGCTCGTCAAACGGCTCAAAGACCCCGCGATGCGCGCGCGCATCCGCCGGGAGATGCAGACGCCCTCGAAGGATTGGAACAACGAGTGGGATGAGGTCGGCGACGCGGAAAAAATCGTTGTATGCGTGGTACAGAACCCGGCGCTGCGCCCGCTCCAGGGTAAGACCATCGCCGAGATCGCCAAACTGTGGGGCAAAGACCCATTCGACACGATCTTCGACCTGCTCATCCAGGACAACGCGTTCACGGAAGTCGCCGTCTTCGGCATGGACGAACGCGACATCCGCCTGGCCGTCGAGCAGCCGTGGGTTTCCTTCGACAACGATTCTTCGGGCACTGCTCCCGATGGCCTGCTGGGCGAGGAGCACCCGCACCCTCGCGCCTACGGCACCTTTCCGCGCATCCTCCGAAAATACGTGCGCGAGGAGAAGCTCCTGCGGTTTGAAGAGGCAGTGAGAAAAATGTCGGCGCTGCCCGCACAGCGCATGCGCCTTACCGATCGCGGCGTGCTGAAGACCGGCATGTGGGCCGATATCGTGGTATTCGACCCGGAAAAAATTACCGACCGCGCCACGTTCGAAAACCCGAACCAACTTTCCGAGGGCATGGAGTACGTGCTCATCAACGGCGTGCCCGTGATTGCTGCCGGCAAGATGACCAACGCGCTCCCGGGAAAAGTGCTGCGCGGCCCGGGATACCACCCGGCGAATGAGTCGCAGGCCTTCCAGTAGCCACGGTCCTTTTCCGTGGGCCATGTCCCCACACTCCGGCAGGTGGCCTCGCCGGATGGCGCGGGCCGCCCGTATTGCAAATCCCTGTTACGAGCGATAGTATCCGCCCCGGTCGCCAAACCGCGTGGTGAGGCGCGGCAAATTCCTAAATTCTTCCAGATTTATCGATTCTGTGAGGGAAAACAACATGAAATCCGCCTGGAAACTCGCGCGCAGAACTCTCTGTGTCTCCGCACTTCTCGCACTGGCTTTTGCTCCCACGGCAACCTTTGCCCAGGAGAAGCCGGCCCGTAAGGGCAAATCTCACAAGGCCACGCCGGAGGCCGCCGCTGCAGCCCCGGCCGAGCAGAAGCCTGATTACGTGTCCGCGCTGAAGAACCTGGAATGGCGCCAACTCGGCCCGGCGATCATGGGCGGGCGCATTGACGACTTCGCGGTGGTCGAGAGCAATCCCAAAATCGTTTACGTGGGGGCGGCCACCGGAGGCGTCTGGAAAACCACGAACGACGGCACCACTTGGGAGCCCGTTTTCGATAAAGAGACCGTTTCCACCATCGGCGCGGTGACCGTGGCGCCGTCGGATCCTTCCATCCTTTGGGTGGGCACGGGCGAGGCCAACAACCGGCAGAGTTCTTCCTGGGGCGACGGCGTCTACAAATCCATGGACGCCGGCAAGACCTGGACGCACCTGGGGCTGGCCGATACGCAACATATCGGCCGCATCGTGATTCATCCCAGCAACCCGGACGTCGTCTACGTGGCCGCCCTCGGGCATCTCTGGGGTGCGAACAAGGAGCGCGGAGTTTACAAGACCACGGACGGCGGCAAGACCTGGACGCAAACCCTGTTCATCAACGAGGACACGGGCGTTTCCGATATCGCCATGGACCCGCAGAGCCCGGACACCCTCTACGCCGCGGCCTACGAGCGCCGCCGCACCGCATTCGGTTTCAACGGCGGCGGCCCCGGCGGAGGCATTTACAAGACCATCGACGGCGGCGCCACTTGGAAGAAATTGACCAAAGGGCTTCCCTATGCCAACGGCGGCGACGTGGGACGCATCGGCCTGGCCATCTACCTCCGCAATCCCAACATCGTTTGTGCCCTCATCCAGCAGGCCAAGAGCGGAATCTTTCGCAGCGACGACAAAGGTGAGAATTGGACGCGCATGGGCGATACCGACCCGCGGCCCTCCTACTACAGCCAAATCCGCATCGATCCCAACAACGACCTGCGCATCTGGGTGCTCGGCGCTCCCGTCTACCATTCCGAGGACGGCGGCAAGACCTTCGTCACCACCCGCGGTTTTCGCATCCACGGCGATTACCACGCCATGTGGATTGATCCCGCCAATTCGAACCATATGATCGCGGGCACCGACGGCGGCATCCATTGGAGCTACGACGCGGGACGCAGTTGGGATTACGTGAATACGGTGGCCCTCGGACAGTTCTACGAACTGGGTCTGGACATGCGCACGCCTTACTGGATCTGCGGCGGTTTGCAGGACAACGGAAGCTGGTGCGGGCCCAGCGCCACAACTTACACCGCGGGCATTACCAACGACGATTGGTTCCGCGTGGACGGCGGCGATGGATTCTACGCCGCCGTGGATCCGGACGATCCGGCCACGGTCTACACCGAATCGCAGGACGGCAATTTGTCGCGCCGCGATACGCGCACTACCGAAGCACGCTTCATCCGCCCCCTCTCCAAGGAAGGCGACCCGCAGTACCGGTTCCAGTGGAATTCCCCAGTCGTCATTTCCTCCCACGACCATCACACCATCTACTATGGCGGGAATTTCCTGTTCAAATCCACGGACCGCGGCGACACCTGGACCAAATTGGGCGGCGACCTGACCACAGGCGTGGAGCGTGGGAAGCTTCCCATCCTGGGTAAGGTTCCGGACAAGGACACTCTGTCGCGGAACGATGGGGTGCAGGAGTACCCCACCATCACTACCATCAGCGAGTCGCCCCTCACGCCCTCCGTGCTCTGGGTGGGCACCGACGATGGCAACCTCCAGGTGACCCGCGACGGCGGGCAGAGCTGGAAAAATGTGGCTAGCCGCGTCCCCGGCGTTCCTCAAGGAACCTACGTGAGCCGCGTGGTGGCCTCCCGATCCGCAGAGGGAACCGCCTTCGTGACTTTCGACGGCCACCGCTCCAATGATTTCAACGTTTACGTTTTCCTGACCACCGACTACGGCGAAACCTGGCAGTCCATCTCCAAAGGATTGCCGGCCAACAACGGCACGCTGCACGTCATCCGCGAGGACCCGCGCGACCCCAACCTGCTTTTCGCCGGCACCGAGTATGGAGTCTTCGTCTCCTTTGACCGCGGCGCCAATTGGTCCTCGCTCAAATTGAATCTTCCCTCCGTGCCTGTGGACGACATTCAGATCCATCCGCGCGAGAACGATCTGGTCTTGGGCACGCACGGCCGCTCCATTTGGGTGCTCGACGACATGAGGCCGCTCGAACAGCTCGACGAAAAGGTGCTCGCGTCAGAGCTGCATTCCTTCGACGTTCGCCCCGCTTACCTGTGGCGCATGTATGGGAACAAAGGAAACACCGGCAGCAAATGGTTTATGGCGCCCAATCCTCCCTACGGCGCGCTCATCAGTTTCTACGTGAAGAGCAAGCCGGAGGAAAAGGAGCCGGTGAAGATCACCATCCAGGACAAGGACGGGAATACGATTCGCGACATCCAGTGCTCTGCCCACAAGGACGATGCCGCTGCTCCGGCGCCGCCGCGCCGGTTTGGCGCCATTCCTTGCGAAGCCAAGGCCGGCGTCAACCGCACGAATTGGGACCTGCGCTACTCGCCCTCCGCCGAGCCCACTCCACAGCAGCTCCAGGGCATGGCGGCGGGTTTTGGCTTCGGCCCGCGCGGGCCGCTCGTGGAGCCCGGCGAGTACACCATCAAAATAACGGCCGGAAAAAATGAAGTGACGCAGACGGTCCAGGTGAACGACGATCCGCGCATCACGGTTTCCTCCACGGAGCGCGCCGCGCGCCACGAGGCCGTCATGAAACTCTACGGCCTCGCGAAAACCGCCGACCGCGATCGCCGGACCATCACCAGCCTGAAGTCCAACCTCACCGCGGCCATGGAAGCCTGGAAAAAACCGGGCGCGCCAAAAATTCCGGAAGACGTCCAGAAAGCTGCCGAAGCCCTGGCCAAGCAGGTCGGAGAAATGGACGCCAACTATGTGGCCCCGGAGCAGGGCCTGGGCAACGCTGGTCCTCCGCTCGTCTACACCCCGCCGCCGCTCCCCCAGCGCGTGGGGCGTCTGATGGGGGCCATCGAGGGCTATACCGCCGCTCCGACCTCGCAACAGGCCGAAGAGCTGGACACCATCGCCACGCTGGTCGCCAAGCACCACGACGGAGTCAAGAAAATCGCGGGGGAGCAGCTTCCCGCCCTCAACAAAATGATGAACGAGGCGGGAATCCCCTATATCTCCACGGAGTCAGAGGGAGGCGAGCGCCGCGGCCCGCGGCCCTAAGAGTGTAGAGGCGTTCCGACGCGCACCGAGAAAGAGGCGGGACGCCCGATCCACGCGGCTATTCTCTCGTTTCGACAAAAGCTGAGGGGGAAATCTCAGTTTCGGACGCCGCTGCAGTTTTCGAGATGCTGACATCCGATTCAAAGCATCTGGTTCACCTGTTGCCGCTCATCTTGGAGGACACGCGTGCGAACAAAGATTGTCCGTCCCATTTTTTTGCTGTTGGCGGGCATCGCGGGGGCTGCCGGCATCACGCCGGCGCAACAGCGGCCCGGTGGCCTGGATGAAGCTGCGATTGCCAAGCGGAATGCGACCGAGCAGGAGCTGGAATCCATCGCCATCATCGATCGCAAAGTGATGGTGCCCATGCGCGACGGAAAACGCATGGCCACCGACGTCTATCGTCCCCAGGACACGTCGAAAAAGTATCCCGCGATATTTGTCCGCACCCCTTACAACTTCAATTATTGGGACGTGGCGAACGGCGTGCCGCGCGACATGAGCGCCGAGTTGGAGGCCGTGAAACGCGGCTATGCCTATGTGGAGATGAACGAGCGCGGGCATTTCTTCTCCGAGGGGAACTACGACATCCTGGGGCCGCCGCTCTCCGACGGCGATGACGCTTTTTCGTGGATCGCCGATCAGCCCTGGTCGAATGGCAAGGTGGGCACCATCGGATGCTCCTCGACGGCGGAATGGCAATTGGGAGTCGCCGCCCTGGGAAATAAGGCCTATACGACCATGATCCCGGAGAGCTTCGGGGCCGGCGTGGGCCGCGTGGGGCCCTATTACGAGCAAGGGAACTGGTACCGCGGCGGCGCCGTGCAGATGCTTTTCATCTCCTGGCTATACGGGGAGCAAAACCAGGTGAGGCCGATGTTCCCTCCGGACACTTCGCAGGAAGATCTGATCCGCGAGTCGAAGGCGTTCGATCTGGCGCAGCAACTCCCGCGCGTGGATTGGGCGAAGGCCCTCCGCCATCTTCCCGAGTTGGACATACTGAAGGCCGTGGACGCGCCGCACGGAATCTTTGCCGACAAAATGCCGGTGGCTACCGGCGGCGCGATGATCGAGCGAACGCCGAACGACCCGGCGTGGTATCGCGGCGGATTGTGGCACGACAATCGCAAGATCAACATTCCGGGACTGTGGTTCATGGCGTGGTACGACGTGTCCGTGGGACCGAACCTGGCCGCTTATGATTTCGTGCGGAGGACGGCGAGCCCGGAGATCGGCAACGAACAATATGCCGTCATCGCGCCGACGCTCCATTGCGGCTACAAGCGCGCCACCGAGAACACGGTGGTCGGCGAGCGCAGCATGGGCGACGCCCGGTTCGATTACAACTCGCTCACCTACGGCTGGTTTGACCATTTCCTGAAGGGAGAGGACAACCACATCCTCGAGAACACGCCGAAAGTCCGCTACTACACGATGGGCATCAATAAGTGGCAGACGTCGGACACCTGGCCCCCGCGGGGCGCGAAGCCCATGCGGCTCTTTCTTTCGAGCGCTGGCCATGCGAACACCTTGGGCGGCGATGGCGCGCTGGCCGAGTCCGCTCCGGCGTCGGACCAGCCGGACGGCTTCACCTACGATCCGATGGATGCGGTGCCATCTTACGGCGGGAACGTGTGTTGCACGGGCAATGCGGTGGCGGGCGGCGCGATGGACCAGCGCAAGATGGAGGCGCGGCCGGATATTCTGGTTTACACCACGGCTCCCCTCAAAGAAGGCATCGAAGTGAGCGGGCCGATCGGCGTGACGCTCTACGTTTCGTCGGACGCGAAAGACACGGACTTCACCGTCAAAGTGATTGATGTGGCGCCGGACGGCCCGGCGTACAACTTGGACGAGACAATTCAGCGGGTGCGCTATCGCAACGGCTACGCCAAGCCCGAAGTGTGGATGGAGCCGGGCAAGGTGTACAAAGTGGAGCTGCAGCCGATGAACACGAGCAACTTCTTTCCCGCGGGCCACCAAATCCGCATCGAAGTCTCCAGCAGTAACTTCCCGCGCTTCGATCGTAACCTGAACACGGGCGGCAGAAATTACGACGAGGTGCAAGGCGTCGTGGCGCACAACGCGGTGCACCACTCAAAGCAGTATCCTTCGGTGATTACGCTCACCAGCGTGGAGCACGAGGCGAAATAAAGCGCGGACTTCAGGAAAAAATGCGGCAAACAGGCCTACGCCGGAAGCCAACTGCCGGCCCGGTCGAACGACTCGCCAGCCGCCCTGCGGCGCTTTGGCGCTCCACTTCGCCTGAGGATTTCACTCCTCGCGCAGGGCTACGGTCGGGTCGAGACCTGCCGCGCGCCGCGCGGGCAGCCACGCCGCCAGTGCGGCAATCATAAAGAACAATACGACCATGGCCGCGTACGTCACTGGGTCCGTCGCTTTCACGCCTACCAGCAGGCTTACCATCGCGCGGGTGAGCAGGAGCGCCGCCACCAGGCCGACTCCGATTCCGATCGCCGTGAGCCGCGCCACGTGTCCCACCATCAGTTGGAAAATATCGGCGGGAAGCGCGCCGATGGTCATGCGCACACCGATCTCCGCCGTGCGCTCCCGGACAACGGTGGAGAGTACGCCGTAGAGGCCCACACCCGCGAGCAACGCCGCGATCACCGCGAACACGCCGATGAGCAGCAGGGAAAATCGCGTACCCGACTGCGCTTTCTCCACGATCGCGCTCATGGGCTGCATCTCCGTGATCAGGAGATGCGGGTCGATTTTGGCGATCGCCGCGCGAACGGGCCCCGCCAGCAGGGCAGGATCACCCCCGGAGCGCAGGGCCCATGTCCCTGCGACGCCGGAGCCGATGAATGCATCGGTGAAATACATTTGTTCGCGGCCCGGCTCGGCGAGCGAGCTTCCGCGCTCGTGCCGCACAACACCGATGATTTCCACCCACTCCGGTTCCGGCGTGCGCGCGCGGATGAGCAGCCGCCTTCCCACCGCCGATTCGTGCGGATACGCCTTTCTCGCCAGGATGTCGTCGATGATCGCGAGATTGCGTTTTGGGTCGTTGTCCGCTTCGGTGAACGTGCGGCCATCCAGCAGCGGCGTACGCATGGTTGCGAAGTAGCCCGGCAGAACGAACAGCACATCCGCGGCCTGAAATTTGCTCGGGTCCGTGGCCGCAGGCTCCAGCCCCCAGCGGATGGGAGAATAGCCGCCCGTCAGCGGAAAGGGGAGCGCGGCGGCCACGCTTTGCACTCCCGGCAGCGCGCGCAACGCTTCCTGAAGCTCCCGCTGGATGGCGGCGCGCTGCTCCTGCTTCGGCCGTCCCTGAAATGTGCCCTGCAACTGGAAAGTCAGCAGCCCGTTGGCGTCGTAGCCTGTGTCAATGTGCTGCAGCGCCAGGAAGCTGCGGAACATCAGCCCCGACCCGATCAGCAGCACGAAGGAGAGCGCCACTTCCGCCACCACCACGCCGCCTCGCAGGATTCGCCCGCCTCCCAGCCCCGATGTGCGCCCGCTGGAGCGCAGAATCTGCATCACGTCCGGCCGCGATGCGCGCAAGGCCGGCGTCAGGCCAAACAGCGCCGCGGCTGCAAATCCGGCGAGCGCCGTGAAGGCCACCACCACAGGATCGATCGCGACCGAGTCGAGACGCGGCAGATCTGCCGGCGCAATCGCCAGCAACTCGCGAATGCCCACCCACGCCAATCCGAGGCCGACGAGCGTTCCGGCGCCCGCCAGCAGCAGCGCCTCCGTCAGCATCTGCCGCACCAGCCGCCAGCGGCTTCCTCCCAGCGCCGTGCGCACAGCGAGTTCGCGCTCGCGGAGCGATGCGCGCACCAGTAGCAGGTTGGCCACGTTGGCGCACGCGATCAGCAGCAGAAAAATCACCGCGCCCATCAGCGCCAGGATCGCGGGGCGCACTTGTTCCACCAGATACTTTTTCATCGGCTCCAGCCGGAGGGCATAGCCGGCGGTGGCGAAGATGGGATCAATCTTCCAGGTCTGCGCGGCCACCGCGTCCACCTCCGCCTGTGCCTGCTCGAGGGGCACGCCCGGCTTGAGCCGGCCGACTGCTTGCCATTGCACGTTTTTCCGATTGGCTTCGTCGTACGCAATGCGCGCCGCGATCCAGACATTGGGTACGCGTTCGAGATTCAGGCTCGGAGGCGCGAGCATCGTGAATCCCGGTTGCAGCACGCCCACAATCACCGGCCCGCCACCGCCCCCGGTTTTCATCACGCTGCCGAGTACATCGTTGTTCCCGCCGTAGCGGCGTTGCCAATACTCATAGCTCAGGATCGCCGAATTGGGCACCGGCGGAGGCGCCGGCGCGCCTGCGGCTGCTCCTCCTGGCGGCGGTGGCGCCTGCGGCAGGCCATCGGATTCCTGGAAGTCGCGGCCACGGACGATTCTTGCCCCCATCAGCTGGAAGAAGTTGATGGAAACCGCCGCAGATTGGATCTGTTCCGGCGTCCCGTCTTCCCGTTCGAGCAATTGGGGAAATGTCTGGACGGCGGCAAAGCCATCGAACATGGTCTTCGCCTCATTGCGTAAGTCGATGAAATTGGCGTTCGAAAACGCAAAGTCCCGGACGTGGCGCTTGGTCATGTCCGTGCATACGAACACCAGGCGATTCGAGTCCTTGTAGGGGAGCGGCCGCAGGAGCACCGCGTTCGTCACGCTGAAGATGGCTGCGCTCGCGCCGATGCCCAGCGCGATGGTTATAATCGCGGTCACCGCAAACACCGGGCTGTTGCGCAGCGCCCGCGCCGCAAACGCGAAATCTCGCATCGGCATCCCTCCGCCCTCTTCTTATACGCAGCGTCGCGACGGAATGGTACCCCCCGCTCTCCTGGGATGACTCCGTGCCCGTTTGCGGCGTTCAATCGCCGGGAGAGCCCGCGATCGCTGCCAAGAGAACTGACGCGCTCAGCGGGAAAACGTTGCCCGCATCGCAGCACCTCCCGGCGAACTCGAGGAGTCACCCCGCGGCCCCGCTACAGATGCAGTTCGATGTAGACCAGATATGCGGCCAGGGCCAGGCCAAACACAGCCGTTAGAATTCCCACCAGATCCACGACGAAACCCGCAGGCTCGAATCCCCCGCGCTCGATCATCGCCCGCGTACGGCGATAGCGCACCAGCCCCGCTAGCGTCAGCGCCACTCCCGCCAGCATCGCCGCCGTGCCGAACCACACGGAGAATCCACCGCCCGTCACGGTGCGGCCCTGCCACTGCATAAACTGCCGTACGGCGATCGCAAATCGCCCGATGGCGAACCCGAACACCACGATTGCGAGCCCGGTTCGGAGCCAGGCCAGAAACGTGCGTTCGTTGGCCAGGTGGTCGCTCGCCCGGTCCGAGCTCGCGCTCGTCCCCGGCTGTTCCTCCTGCGTTGCTGGCTGGGCCATGAATCCTCGGGGACAACTGGACTGGCTACACGGAAAGCTATTCCACTGCTTTCTTCAGCAGCGCGCAGGGTCCCGCGATGTTGCCGATCAGGTCGCCGGGTATATTGTGCCGCTGTTGGAGATACTCAGGACTGTTATAGGAGAGCCACACCGCGCCGTCAGCGTCTTCCCAGGCCAGCGCTTTGAGCGGCAGATCGATGGCCAGCGTGGGGGAGGCCACCATCAGCGGGGTGCCCGCCTTGGGGCTCCCGAAAATCAGCAATTGCGCGGGGCGCATTTTCAAGCCAACTTTTTCGGCCTCGCCGCTATGATCCACCCTCGCGAAGATGTTCACACCCTTGGCCTGCAGAAGGGACTCCAGCCGCCGCAGGGTTTCCGGAACCGTGTGAGGACTGTGCAGATGCACCATCCCGTTGTCCGGCAGAGTAGACATGGGATTCCTCCTGAGGAATGTTGAATTCTATGCGCCGGCGGCCTTCCCGCTGAAGGCCGGAGCAAACACGTTTGCCGCGAACCACTCGAGCGTCGTCGGCGTGGTATTCTCCGGCCCGCGCTTCTCCAGCGCCGCCACCACGCCGGAATTGATCGCGTCCGACATTTCCAGAATCAGGTCCACCATGTTGGACGAAATCCCCATGGCCATCATGGCCGGCTTCAGCATCATGGCGGGCGCGTGCGTGTAGGTAAGCCCGGGCTTGCCGATCGCCGCGCCGATGATGGACGCGGCTTCCTTCATCGTCACGTCGCGCGAGCCCGGCAATTCACGCGTCTGCTTGCCGGAAAAGTTCAGCTTCCCGAGCGCCGCAGCCGCGTAGTCGCCAATGTCGCGCGTGGCGATCATGGGCAGCGCCACGTCGCCTTTCAGCGGTCCGGCGAGCATGCCCATGGAGCGCACCACGCCCACCTGCGGCAGCAAGTTCTCCATAAAGTAGCCTGCCCGCAGGTACAGCACATGGAGAGCGGCAATTTTGTTCAGCTTCTCTTCCAGGTTGTGCAAGCCAACGATGGGGCCGGTCTTCGCCGGTTTGTCTGCGCCGAAGCTCGACAGCGCCACAGCATATGGCACCCCGGCCTTCTCAATCGCCGCGGCCAGCGCGTCGCTCGTGCGATCCTGGTCTGCACGAAAGTCTTTTGAAGTCAGGCTCGGCGGGATCATGGCGTAGACAGCCTTCGCCCCGGTAAACGCCCGCGTCATTGCCGCCGCGTCCTCCACCGATCCGGCAAACGCCTCCGCCCCCTTGGCCACAAACGGCTGCAACTTCTCCGCGCTGCGCCCCACCACGCGCACCTTCTGCCCCGCGGCCAGCAATTTCTCCGCGATGACTTTCCCCGTGTTACCCGTCGCACCCGTGATGACGTACATGGCCGTCCTCTCTGCGCTCTCGGCGAACCCTCTCCGCTCTCTGCGAAACTCCTGATTTTTCTTTCAGCGCATGGGAATTTTGATGCTGCGCTGCTCGGCGCAGTTACGCGCCTCTTCGTATCCTGCGTCCGCGTGCCGGGCCACGCCGATGCCCGGGTCGTTCGTCAGTACGCGTTCGATGCGGGCCGCCATCTCTTTCGTGCCGTCCGCCACGGTCACCTGCCCGGCGTGCAGCGAGTATCCGATGCCCACACCGCCGCCGTTATGAATCGAAACCCACGACGCGCCGCTCGCCGTATTCAACAGGGCATTGAGCAGCGGCCAGTCGGCGATGGCGTCCGACCCGTCCAGCATTTTCTCCGTTTCGCGGTAAGGCGACGCCACCGAGCCGCAATCCAGATGGTCGCGGCCCATCACCACGGGGGCCTTCAGCTCGCCACGCGCCACCAGATCGTTCAGCGCCAGCCCGAATTTGTCGCGCTCGCCGTAGCCCAGCCAGCAAATGCGCGCCGGCAGGCCCTGGAACTTCACGCACTTCTGCGCCAGCCGGATCCATCGCTCGAGCGTGGCGTCGTGCGGAAAAAGCTCGAGCACCAACTGGTCGGTACGATGGATGTCCGAAGGCTCGCCCGAGAGCGCCGCCCAGCGGAACGGCCCGCGCCCCTCGCAAAATTGCGGCCGGATGTATGCCGGCACAAAGCCGGGAAACGCGTATGCGTCCTTCACGCCCTGCTCGAACGCAAACGTGCGGATGTTGTTCCCGTAATCGAAGGTC
>DATEQM010000258.1:0-51651 GCA_035272605.1 Candidatus Acidiferrales bacterium
AGCGTGAAACAGACAAAAGCACCCAAGGTAAAAGCAAGAAATGATTGACGCATACATCCTCCCCCTCGGGGCGGAGGGCCGCCCGCAAATGGTTTAGTGGGCTGGGGAAGGAACACCCGCATTATCAACGAAACGGATGCGATTGGCAACTGAGGCGGTTGCCTGGTGGTGTCCTAATTTGGCTGTTTCTGTTTGCGCTCTTATTTTATGGTGTTATGGGACTCGCAAAGATGCCACAGTTTTTGGTCGGCCCCCCCCACAAAGAAATAGCAAAACTCGGTCTCGTAAGCTCCCCTAAATCCGTCGGTGTAGTTCACTATTCCAATCGAGAGAAGAATGAAATCCGCATCCTCCTTCATGAGACCGGCCATCTCCGAGGCAAGCAATGGTCTAGCCTCCTCCGTGCTGATAATGGTGTCAGTGGGAGAAATATCTCGCCTTATTTCCCCGGCATGTTCTCTGACCATGTCATCGCGCCTTTTGCGAAGGTTAGCGAAGGAAGCCTCCAAGAAAGCATGGAATTTAGGTATGCGTTCGCGCCTTTTTGAGCCATATGGCAACAAAGCCACGAACCATGTGGCATTTGTTGCAGGTGTTTTGCCTATGTCTTTAAGAATTACGTTGACCCGGGTTTTCGTCTTCTCGTTCGGAAACGTGATGAATTGCGGCGCTCCGTTAGCTACGACGTATGGTCTCTGGTCGGTTTGGAACGATATTTTTTGGGATGTAAGGGAGCTCTCGGCAGCATCGGCGGCTTTCTTCAATTCCGGATATTGCCGGACCAACTCCCCGAGCTGTCCTCTCATTACATTAAGTTGGCCTCCGTATATGTAGATGGCGACAACCCCAACTACAACCAAGGCGGCATTGATGCCAAGTTGGAGCCATTCTATCGGCCTAACCCCACTGGGAAGATTTACGGTTACGAGTTGACGGCCAGCGGGTGGGTTCTGTTCTGCGCCGGGCAATATTGTCTCATTTTGCGGAGGAATTGGCGGTGATGGTGGGGACTTAGCGGGTTTTTGGTCGCCTTTGGGGTCGGTATCACTTTGGTCAGTCATGGCGCGCACTCTTTATGGATTTTAGCTAGATAAGTATACCACTCGGCAGCGGCGGCGGTCAGAGCGGCAATCGTTCAGGAGTTTAGAAGCCTTGAGCCAGCAGAAGAAAGCTAAGAAAGCAGGACGCCGCCCGCTCCGAAACGGGCACGCCAGGGCCGGAACCTTGCGCCTCCGTGTAACGCCCGACGAATTGGGGGCAATCGAGGGAGCGGCGAAGAAGCGAAAGCAGACCGTTTCAGACTGGATACAGAGCACGCTGGATGCCGCGATCAAGGGCTGAAAATTCAAGTTAGGACACTACCGCTTGATCCGGGTGGAGACTATTGACGATCCTTCTAATGAGAGCTAGACTCTGCGCACATCCGACGTTTCGCATCTGACCAGTGTGGAACTCGACCGAGATTTACGCGACGAGAGACGACGACTCATTCCCGCGCGCCGCGTTTTTCATAGGGAGGGTGAACGTGAAAAAGGTAATCGTCTTATTTTTGTTGACTTCATTCCTATTGGAGACCCCTCTTTGGGCCGGCGGCCTCGGAAGTGACAAGACGATGTACATTGGGGGTACTGTCGCGTCTCTTAAGGCGGGCGTTGAAGGAAAGTCCTCCACCGCCGACACAAAGGTTTTCGTTTTCGAGTACAAGGGCGGTAGGTTCGTCGTGCCCTACGACCGGGTCGATAGCCTGGAGTACGGGCAGAAGGCCGGCAGACGCGTCGGAATGGCTATTCTCGTCAGCCCCGTGCTGATCTTTTCCAAGAAGAGAAAGCACTTTCTAACCCTGGGATACACCGACGAGAACGATAAGCAGCAGGCCGCCGTTTTTGAGCTCGGCAAGGATATTGTCCGAGTCACGCTTGCAAGTCTCGAAGCTAGAACTGGTCGGAAGATCGAATATCAGGACGAAGAGGCCCGCAAGAGCGGTGTGGGAAACTAGGAGCCGCTCATGCTGACGAAACTCGGCCTGTTGTGGATTGCAGCGTGCCTAGCGCAAGCCGCTGCGGCGTCTCCTACGCAGCAGCCCTCCTCCGTGCCACAGGCCAAGCCTCCGACCCAGGCCGATCCAGAGCTCGCTGCAAAACTTCTGAAGGTGAAGCGCATATACGTGGAGGCCTTTGGCGACGACAAGGACTCAAAGCAACTCCAGGCAATGGTGATTAATGCCCTGAGCGAAAGTAAGCGTTTTATTGTGACCGAAAACCGCGAAAAGGCCGACGCCGTCTTGAAGGGGAGGGCGATCGAGAAGACCTCACAGGAGTTTCACGCTCTCGGCGAGGGGGCGGCTGCGAGCGTTGCCGCCGGCTCGCATCACAGCTCGGTGAGCGGGAGCACGGTGGCCGGCACGGGCTCTGTGTCTGGATCGAGTTCCGGCGGGTTCAGTGCAAAGGGGATGGCTGCTGGGGATTCCGTGGCGTCAACTGAAACCGTCAACGACGCTCGTCTTGCCGTCCGGCTGGTGGCGAGCGACGGCGACGTGATTTGGAGCACCACCCAAGAGAGCAAGGGGGCCAAGTACAAGGGAGCAAGCGCGGACGTCGCGGACAAGATTGTCGAGCGACTCCTTCGGGACTTGGACCGGCTCGAATCGACACCCAGGCAGTAGCCAATTGAAACTTGCGTCATGCGGGCAAGGCTCACCCGTTCGTCCAATTCGTAAAGTGAGGCCGAGTTGAAGCACGGGCGGAATGCCCGAGCTACCTAGAACGAGAAGCCGATTTGGAGATAGATGATGCGACTTGCGCCTTGGGAGGAGAAGGGACCCTGCGCGAGAGTGTTCGGCTTGGCGAAGAAGGGAGATGGGGTGGCATAAGGAATGCAGGGGGGAACGACCGGATTGCCACAGACCTGCGGCGGATTGAGGACTCCGAGCGGCGTGACCGCATTGGTGTAGTTGAAAATATTGCGCGCGTTGACAGTGAGAGTGAGGTTGTAGCGCTTGTTGGTTGGCGGGCCTCCGCCGAAACCACCGAACCCGCCTGGCCCGCGGCGGCCTCCACGGTCTCCTCCACCCCCGCCGCCGACGGCCGGGCCGCCCGCGCTCTCGGGACGCTCGCCGAAGCCCCAGGTCTTGCTCAGGCGAACGTTCATGGTGAAGCGCGCCGGGCCGGTGAGGGAGTTGATGGGCAGGATCGTTTCACCCGGCTGCGGAATAGTGTCGAACGAGCCGTAGCTGGTGGAGACAACATTCAGGGGGCTTAGCGGGGCGGTGGCATAGGCCGGGCGCTGATTGAACTGCGTGCTGCCGATCAGGTCCTGAGAAAGCGTGATGCTGTAGGGCTGGCCGGAAGTCGCGAACATGAACGGGCTGATGCGGAAGCCGTGGGGAAGGGCGTAGGTGCCTCCCATGAAAAAACGGTTGCGGTAGTCGAAGGAGGCGCGGCCGTAGTCCTGGCTGATGTTGTAAGGATTGGAAGAAAAGCTCGTCGCGCCGGATGTATCGCTGTTCGCATAATTCAGGACGTAGTAGGTGAAGAGCGAAAGCTTGGCTCCAGCGCGGACGTTGAATTGGACAATGAACTGATTCTGGCGGAAGACTCCCTCGGATTGATACTCGTAGAGGTTCCCGGCGGCGGCTCCATGAGGATAAATGGGGCCGGAGTTCGGAACGTAGGGAGCCGGGCAGGGGGAAGGGTACAGTCCGCAGACCGGCGTGTTGATGTTATTGGTGAGCAATTGGTCGAAGCCGCGCGCGTTCTGGTAGGTGAGCGAGAGGTTCATAGACTTGGTCAACTGGCGCTCGAGCACCAGGGCCGTTTGAAGGATGCCGGGGGCGTGCAGATTGGGAGCGATGAGATACTTCGTCATCGGCTCGCTGGTTGAGGACAAACCCGCGCACGAGCCCGAGCCCGGCGTGAACGCGGGAGGGAGCGTCGGGAAAAAGTCCGGCGAGGCCACCACGCACTGCACTTGATTGACGCCGTTGAAGCGCCGGGCATTGAGGATCAGGTTTTCCGGGAAGCGATCGTAGAACAGGCCGGTGCCGGCGCGGAGCACGGTCTTCGGCGCGCCCTTTCCATGGCCGATGCCCCAGGCGGCGGCCACGCGGGGCGCCCAGTCGAGGTGGTCGCTGATGCCCGTTTGCGTTTCGAGGCGCAAGCCGCCGCTCAGGGTGATATTCGGGCGAACTTTCCAGTCGTCCTGTACATAGAATCCGGCGTCGAACATGGAATCGGTAGTTAGTTTCTTTCCGGTGGCGATGGAAAACTGGGCGGGGGTACCGGCGTCAAACGCGGCGGTCGAGGCGAACTGGAAAGTGCCGTTGAAGCCCGAGTTGGCGTTGTCGTTGACGGTCACCTGGCGGAGGCGCGCGCCGAATTTTACGGTTTGCGTCTTGAGGACGATCTGGGTGTAATTCTGAAACTCGTAGTGGTTGGTGGTCTGGCTGATGGTGCCTGCCGAACTCCCGCCTCCGGTGAAGGCTCCGGGGACGATCACCGTGGAAAGCATGCTCTGGGGCGTTTGGGTGAACGGATCGTGGAGGAACTGGAAGCGCGTTTCGTTGACGATCTTGGTGCCGAAAACCTGCGTATCGCTGATTTGCAGGGTGTGCTCCTGGTTCAGCGAGTCGTAGGCCTGCGAGGACAGGGCGAAACCATTGGACAGTCCGTTGTTCGTCAGGTCATCGCGAAAATACTGGTAGCGGACGCTGAGCGTATTGTTGGGCGTGACCTGGAAATCAAGCCGGGGGGCGATATTGACGCGCGTTTTAGGAAAGGGTATGGAGCCGTTGCAGGGCTCATCCAGGTAGCAAAAAGTGGAGCCTGACCCGCTGGCATTCACCACAGAGACGTCATTGATGTCGCGATACTGCCCGCTGATGAAGAACGAGGCCTTCTTGCTGATAGGCCCGCCGATATTGCCGCTGAGCAGGGTGGATTCGTAGCCCGGCTCGGGGGTGGTGGCGAACGGATTCATGGAATTGAAAGAGGAATCGTTGCCTTGGAACTCGATATTCCCGTGGAGCCGGTCCATGCCCGGCTTGGTGAAAATCTCGATACGGCCGTAGCCCAGCTTGTCGTACTCGGACGAGAAGGGATTCTGGTTGATGCGAATTTCGCGAATGGCCGATTTGGGCGGCAGTTGTCCCGCGGTGAACCCGTCAATGTAAATCTGGCCGCCGTTGGGTCCGGCGGAGGGTCCGGCCAGTGCTTCCAGGTCGTTCTGCAATTCATCGGGATCGTCGGAGAGGGCCTCGAGGTCCTTCTCGGTCATCACGATGGAGCCGGCGTTGGCCTCGGGGCTGACGTCCACGGTGGGAGTGGCGCTTTCCACGATGACTTTCTCTTCCTGCACGGCGATGGTGAGCGACACGTCGAGCTTCTGCGCCGGCCCCGCGGGAATGTCGTAGTCCAGGACTTCGAAGGGCGCGAAACCCTTGGCGGTGATATCGACGGCGTATTTGCCCGGGGGGAGGCCCTTGATTTCGAAGGAGCCGTCGCGGCCCACGACCGCTTTGGTCACTTGGCCGGTGGCCGAAGTCACGGTCACCTGGGCGCCCACGATTGCGGAGCCGGAGGGATCGGTCACCTGTCCGCGCAAAGACCCGGTGGCGGTCTGAGCGAGGGCGCCTGGCGCGCAGAGCAGAAAGCACAAAACAAAGAGAGCCAAGAATTGAGAAATCCGCTTGAGTCGACTAGCCATTTCCTCTCCTGAATAAGGTCCACGGGAATACGATAACCATTAACGCCCGGTTCGGAAACTCCGTACAAACGACGGTGGCCGATTCCGAGTTTCGAAATCATCGTTGCGGGTTCGGTTCCGCGCCGGCTTCGGCTGCCGCGCCGCCGCCGAGAGTCCAGGGAGAAAGGGTGAATGCCTGGCTGCCCTGTGGAGAAGCGGTGAGGAGCGCCTCGACGCCTCCCAGCAGAGTGATGGCCGTCACTTCTCCTGAGCTAGCCCCCTCCGTGGAGACGAGCATCACGGCCTCGCCCTTTTGCAGGTCGGCGAGAGTGACCTGCGGCAGGCGGTTTACGATTTGCTGAAAGTCACCGCCGCCGCGCGGGCCGCCGCCGGGTGCACCGCCGGGTCCTGCGGGTGCGCCTGCCGCTGGAGGAGCGCCCGCACCGCCAGCGGGCGCGGCGCCAGCCCCGGGCGGGCCGCCCGGCCCGCCGCCGCGGAGACGCATGGCCAATCGCATAGCGATCTCGGGCGGGAGGGTGCGGAGCTGCGATTTGGCGGAAATTCGGACGGTGACGGGCTTTTTCGACAGCAGATCCATAACGACCATGGTGCTGGCCGGCGCGTCGATGGAGGTAATGGTGCCGGCGATGTTGCGGAAGGTGCCCGAGACGACTTCTTCCGCGGTAAATGCACTGCCGTCGGCGGAGCGGTTGCCACGCGCGCGGAGCTGGTCGCCCGGCTTGATCTCGCTGAGCGGAGCGGGCTTGGCATTGTCGAACTGCACGGAGTCGGGCGCATAACGGCGCAGCACGGCGTTGGGAGTGATATGCAGCGTAACGTCCCTGGCGCCACCCGGCGCGCTCACGGAGATGGTGACCGTGCCGGCAGCGGCGTCCACGGCTTTCACCAAGCCGCCGATGCCGCGCTTCTGCCAATCCGCGCGTTGCTGCTCCCGCTTGGCCTGAATGTCCAGGTGCTTGATGGCGATCAATTCCATACCGATCAGGAATTTCGAGTCAGCGGAGTTCTTGCCGCGCACGCGGACGCGATCGCCGGGCTGGAGATCCTCCAACTGGAGGGGGACGGCATGGGACAAGTTCGTTTCGCCCGGCTCGACGCGGAGTATGCGCGCGCCCTGTGCCAGGACCACGGTAACGTCGGGGCCTTCGTCGGTGGTCAGGGCGATGGTATTGCCTTTGATGGCTTTGATCGTGCCGAGGTAGCGCACCAGGGGCGACTGTGACCCGGACTGCTGCCCGGGGGATGCTGATGGCGCGGGAAATTCCTTCGCGGCGGCCGGAAGAAGGGCCGCAGCCGCCATGGTCAGCGCGCACCATCCGGCCATGCGCATTCTCTTGAGGCGTGAATGCATAAACCTTTCCCTGAAACCACGACGACACATTATGGCCTGGAGTGGGTACCCGGCGCCGACCCTCACCGGGACACTCCGTCTAAACATACCTTAGACGCAGGGGACGATGCACTGCGTTACACAATTTCCGGCCGGCGTGCGGTGTTGGCGACAACCAGCCAGATTCGGCGGGCGGGATGTTTGCAGAGTTGTCGGCGCGAAGTGAGCCGGTCTGATCCGCATCGTTCAATCGCAGAGGCAAATTTGGAAAATACAGGCAAATATTGCGCCGCGTCCATTGACCCGCGGATATAGGGAACCGGCGCATGGTTCCTGCGAAACGCGCGGAGTGGCGGGCGAACGACGGCAAACGCGCCGCCGGGAACGAGGGGCGCAGAGCCGAAAGACCGGCCCCGCGCGAGGAGGATTCTCAGGGTGAGATTGCGTCATACGGCACGCTGCCAGTCCCCCTGATTGACTCAAAATGAGATTGGGCCGTACGCTAACTCCGTGCCGGGGGCCAGACTTGGGTGGTCCTGCCGGCGCCCGGTCCCGCTTGGCGGGACCGACCAACAGCAACGCAGCCGAATCAGCGCGCGGGCCCCTAACCCCTCATGCGTGCGAGC
Source organism: Candidatus Acidiferrales bacterium (assembly GCA_035272605.1). GTDB lineage: Bacteria > Acidobacteriota > Terriglobia > Acidiferrales > UBA7541 > JOPF136. The sequence continues at coordinate 7,657 of DATEQM010000258.1, forward strand.
CACCAGAGTCCCTCCGCGGAGGCGCCTCACAAAGACGCCGGGTTCCAGGATTTTCTGCTGGACCTGGCGACGCAACTCTCGACCTGTCCGACCGTGCCAGGGCGGATTGACTGCTTCTGCCGCGCCCTGCTGGCGCGCCTGGATGCCAGCGCCGTCTACTACTGGGATACGGTCGAGCGAGGAGAGCTGCAGGCGGTGGGCTGCGCGGGGCGCGCACTGCGCGCGCCGCAGATGCCGCGTCTCACGCCGGAAGTGAACCCGGCGGCCTTTGAGGCGTTGCGCAGCATGAAACCGTGCGTATTCCCGGCTATGCACCGGCCGAATGCAGCGAAGGTCTGGGGTTATCCGGCACGTGCCGCGCTGGTGGTGCCGGTGGTGCCGCACGGAGACGCGCCGGGCCTGCTCACCGTATTCCACGACAACAACCCGAATTTCTTTTCGGACGAGATGGCCGCGCTGGCCGCGGTGGCCGCGGCATTCGCCGGGACGGCGTTCGAGGCCGGGCGCTCTGCGGCGTCATCCGAACAGCACCGGCAACGCGCGGAAAACCTGATGAGCCTGGCGCTCGAGCTGCAACCTTCGATGCGCCTGCCGGACTTCGCGCGGCGATTCACGTTGCACGCCATGAGCATGCTGCGGGCGCGCGCGGGAGTTTTAGCGATCGCGCGAGGGGAGCGGCTGGAGACAGTGTTCACGCAGTGGCCGGAGACCGCGCCGGCGGGAGTGCTGCAACGCGGGCTGGAGATCGCGCTGTGGGGCCTGGCCAGCGCCAACCGCTCGGTGGTGATTGCGGCCGCAGCCGGGGAACTCGTGGGCCGGGCGCTGGCGGAGGCGTTGCGCTGGGACGACGCGGTGCTGGTGCGGCTGGGCACGAGCGCGGGCGAACTGCTGGGGGTGCTCTGCCTGGCGAATCGCGGGCGCGAGCTGACGCCCGCGGACCGGAATTTGCTGGCGGCGCTGGCGGGCCACGCGTCGGTGACCATGGAGAATTCCGGGCTGCTGAGCCGCATCGAGCAGTCGCGCAAACAGTGGATCGAGGTGTTCGACGCGATCACCGACTTCATCGCCGTGCACGACGAGCAGAGCAACCTGGTGCGCATCAACCGATCGCTCGCCGCGTTCATCGGGGCCTCGCCCACGGAGCTGATCGGCGTGAACATGCGGCAGCTCGTGCCGTTTCTGGGCGCGGCGGGGGAGCAGGCGTGTCCTTTCTGCCGGGAGAGGCCGGACAGCGAGGAACAGGAGTACATCCACACGCAGCAGGACCGGGTCTACCTGGTGTCGACGTCGCGGATTCCCGGCACGCCGGAAGAGGGCGTGCGCACGATTCACGTACTGAAAGACATTACCGACCGGCGCGAGGCGGAGCGGCGGTACCGCGAGCTGTTCGACAACATCCAGGAGGGACTCTTCTTTGCCACTCCGGAGGGCCGCTTCCTGGAGGTGAACAACGCGCTGGTGCGCATGCTGGGTTACGCGAGCCGCGAGGAGCTGCTGGAGGCCGATCTGGCGCGGCAGGTGTTCGTGCATCCGGAGGACTGGCGGCGGTTTTCCGACACCATCGAGCGCAGCAACATCCTGCGGAACTACGAAGTGATGATGCGGCGGAAGGACTCGACGGTAATCCACACGCTGCAGAACATCCTGGCGGTGCGCAACGCGCAGGGGAAAGTGGTGCAGTACCGCGGGCTGATGCTGGACGTGACGGAGCAGAAGACCTACCAGGCGCAGCTCCAGCGGGAGCGGGACTTCAACCGGAAAATCCTGAACAACACGGCGAGCATGATCCTGGTGCTGGACACGGCGGGCCTGGTGACCTACGCGAACCGGCGCTGCTTCGAGACGGGGTACACGGAGCCGGACCTGCTGGGGCGCCCGCTGACGCACCTGGTGCCACCCGCGGCGCGCCGGAGGCTCGCGGAGGCGCTGGAACACGCGCTGCATGGCCGGCTCATGGACAATTTCGAAATCCCGGTGCTGCGGCCGGACGGCAAAACCGGGCAGTTCTCCGTGAACCTGAGCCCCATGCGCGGCGAGCAGGGGACAGTGGACAGCATCGTGACGGTGATGACGGACATCACGGACGCGGCGAGCCTGCAGGCCAAACTGGTGCACGCGGAAAAGATGGCCACGGTGGGCAACCTGGTTTCCGGGGTGGCGCACGAGGTGAACAATCCGCTCACCGCCATCCTGGGGTTCACGGACTTGCTGCTGGAAAATCCCGAGATTCCGGAAACCGCCAAGGCCGACCTGCAGGTGGTGCTCCAGGAAGCGCAGCGGACAAAAGTGATCGTGCAAAACCTGCTGAGCTTCGCGCGCCAGGCTCCGGCGCAGCGCCAGCCGGTGCAGGTGACCAGCGTGCTGCGGCACACGCTGAAGCTACGCAGCTACGACTTCACGAGCCACGGCGTGGACGTGGTGGAGCGCTTCGATCCACGCCTGCCGGAAATCGTGGGCGACGCGCACCAGCTCCAACAGGTGTTCCTGAACATCCTGAACAACGCCTACGACGCGGTGCGCGAGGCCGGGCGGCCCGGCCGGATCGAAATCGAAACGGCGCGGCGGGCCGAATTCGTGGAAGTGAGCATCCGCGACAACGGAACGGGCATTTCGCAGCCGGAGCTGATCTTCGACCCATTTTTCACAACGAAAGAGGTGGGGAAGGGCACCGGCCTGGGGCTGAGCATCTGCTACGGGATCGTGCGCGAGCATGGAGGGGAAATCCTGTGCGAGAACAATGGGGACGCGCCCGGCTGCACGTTCCTGGTGCGATTGCCGCTGGCCGCGCCGCAGCTCGCGAACGCTGCCGGCGAGGCTTCTCCATGATGGCCGCGGCAGAGAAAAACAAGCTAGGGCGTGTGCTGCTGATTGAGGACGAGCCGGGAGTGACGGCATTTGTGAGCGCGGCGCTGGAGCGCCATGGCTACCGCGTGGATCAGGCCACCTCCGGCGCCGAGGGATTGCGGATGCTGGAGTCGGGCGCATATGCAGGCGTGATTTCCGACATCCGCACGCCGGGCGGAGTGAGCGGGGCGGACGTGCACACGTGGATTCAGCGGCACCAGCCCGCGCTCAACGGGCGGCTGGTGTTCATCACCGGCGACGTGGCCAATGCCGAGACGCTGGCGCTGCTGCGGCTGAGCGGGGCGCCGTGCGTCGAGAAGCCGTTCCGCGTGCAGCAACTGCTGGCCATCGTGGAAAAAACGATTGGAGCGCCCTGAAGCCATGAAAGACGATCTGCGAATTCGATTTCTGATCGTGGACGACGAGCAGAGCATCCGCAAGCTTTGCATGACCATCGGCGGCTCGCTGGGCTTCCATTGCACCGAGGCGGAGAGCGGCGAGGCGGCGCTCCAGCGTCTGGAGGCGGAGGCGCCGGACATCATCATGGCGGACTTGAAGCTGCCGCAGATGTCGGGGATCGACCTGCTGCGGCAGGTGAAGTCCGCGCTGCCGCGGGCGGAAGTGGCCATCATGACGGGCCACGGCTCGGTGGAGTCGGCGGTGACGGCCATGAAGCTGGGCGCGTACGACTACATCGAGAAGCCGTTCCGAGTGGAGGCGCTGCGCCTGTTCCTCCAGCGCATGGCGGACAAGGTGCGCCTGGTGGCGGAGAACCAGTTCTTGCGCGAGCGGGTGAATGCCCAGGAGGAGTTCAGCGGGATCATCGGGACGTCGGCGAAAATCCAGGACGTGCTGCGCATCGCGGCGCGGCTGCGGGACAGCCGCACGCCCGTGCTGATCACGGGAGAAAGCGGGACGGGGAAGGAATTGGTGGCGCGGGCGATTCATTACGGGGGCGCCATGGCCACCATGCCGTTCGTGGCCGTGGACTGCGGCTCGCTGGTCCCCACGCTGATGGAAAGCGAACTCTTTGGCCACGAAAAGGGCGCGTTTACCGGCGCGCTGAAGTCGAAGCCGGGCCTGTTCCACGCGGCCAACGGCGGCACGATCTTTCTGGACGAGATCGGGGAGCTGCCGCTGGAAATGCAGGCGAAGCTGCTGCGGGTGCTGCAGGAAAAGGAAGTGCGGCCGGTGGGGAGCAATGAACAGGTGCAGGTGGACGTGCGCGTGATCGCGGCGACGAACCGCGACCTGGAAGCTGCTTACCGCTCGGGCTTGTTCCGCAAAGACCTGTACTTCCGGCTGAACGTGGTGACCGTGCACATGCCGGGGCTGCGCGAACGGAGATCGGACATCCCCATGCTGGTGCATTATTTCCTGGACCGGTACGCGCCGGGCGAAAACATCCACATCTCGCCGGACGCCATGAAGGCGCTGCTGGAATACGATTGGCCGGGAAACATCCGGGAGCTGGAAAACTCGATCGCCCGGGCGGTGGTGCTGGGCGACCGGCGCACGGTGAGCGTGAGCGATCTGCCGCCGAGCGTACGCGACGCCGCAGGCGCCGTGGCGGCGGCGGAGGCCGCAGCGGGAACGTCGCGGGCTCCGGGAACCAGCGACCTGGAAGATCTCGAATACCAGACCATCCTGCGGGTTTATAAAGAAGCGGGGGGCGATAAAGCACTGGCGGGAAAACTTCTGGGCATCAGCCGGGCCACGCTCTATCGGAAGTTGAAGAGGTACGGCATAGCGGTCAAACCGGACGAGGGTGAGGAAACCGCGGGATCGCCCGCGACGTAAGGCGGGCGCTGTTGCGCAGCCGGATCGGAAAGGCCGCAGATTTTCCTCTGCGGCGACTCCCTTTACAACCTGCAATATCAGCTGCGCTCGTGCCACGTTGCGCTCCCGAGCCTGCGCTTTGTGTTTTGCCGGATATCGAGCCAGTGGAACAAGAGCAGACCTGCCAGGAAGGGAAGAAGCCAGACGACCCGGCTCTGGTAGCGTTCTTCAAGGTTGGAGAATGCTCCGGTGAGGAACGCGTTGGCGACCAGGGTGGGAAGGATGATTACGCTGAGGCCGAGAAAAAGAGGGGGCCCGCTGCGCAACAGAAGAGGCGTGAATAGGACAAGCGCAACGAGGGAAGCGATGACCACCCAGTATTGGACGGCGCTCAAGAAATCGAGCGGAAGTTCGTCGTTCGCCTGCCAGCTTTTCTGATAACTCGATTTTCCGCCGAGCAGGGCCGTATCGAAGGCCTGGAGTACCCAACCGTTGGGTTCCAGGTCCCACAGGCCGAAGGCGGAGAGTTGCTGCCAGAAGTTGGCCGCGAAGATGGAGAACTGCTGGCGGGGATAGGCTCGAAGCGTGCCGAGAACGAAGGGAATTTCCTCCTGCCGGATGCGATCCTCGCCGCTCGCGGCGGCGGCCGGCCAGATGCCCTGAGGGTTCCACAGCAACTCATCCGAATCGGCGGGGAGATGCCCGACGTACCGGCACAGGGCCAGATGGATCTCGGGGCAATGCTTCTCAAGGTACCAACGGCCTGGGCCGTCCGCGACTAGGCGGGCGGTGAGAAAGGGGGGGGCGTCGCCGCTGAGGGAGGGTTTTCCGTAGAGATAGGCATTCAGGGCCAACTGGGAAGCCGCGGCTATGAGGACGACCAAGGCGAATTCGCAGACCGCTCTCCCGCGATCTCTCAACGGCGGGCAACGGACGAGCCACAGCAGCGCGAACAGGACGCACAGGCCGGCGGCCAGCGCCAGGTGCGTGATGTGGGACGCGACGGCCCACCAGGCGACCGCGGCTACGGAAGCGCGCTCGGCGCGGGAGAGCGTGTCGCGAGCGAAGACCAGCAGATAGGCGGAGAGATAGAGCAGTGGGCCGAGGACGTCCGGCAGGATGAGGCTGACAAACCAACTCAGGCTGGTGAGCAGGCTCAGCAGCGCGATGAGGAGAAGATATCGGGAAATGACCCGCCGGGGCCGGAGGGAACGTACGGCCAGCCAGAGGATGTACGCGGCGAGCAGTGCCTGGAGGAAGACGATGGGCCACGGGTTGGCGCTCCAGTGGAGCGGGAGAATTCCCAGGCTGTAGATCAGGGAACGCATGCCGTAGTAGTCCGAAAACTGGCGGAGGAACAAAGCGCGCGCAACCCGACGGCCGTCCGCCAGGTAGGTGATGGAATCGGGATAGAGCAGCGGATAACGGTTCAAGAGGGCGGGCCAAGTGGTGAGCAGCGCGCCAAGCAACACGGCGGCGGCGGGCCGCGCAGAAAATCCGCGCTCCGGGACGGGCTGGATGGGGCCTCCGACGCGTTCAGAGTACTACACGAATCGCCGAAAGACTTCAGGGGATCGCCCGGGGCACATGCTGGGATGCAGCCGGCGCACACCCTCGCCCTTCCTGTGGCGCCTCCACGAGCGGCTCGACGCAGACAGACTACTTTTTGGGTTTGTGGACTTCGCAGTAATTGACGAGCTTGGTGGGGTCTATGGCTTCGCTGTCCATCTGCATTTCGACCACTTTTCCTTCTTTGTCGATCAGATAGGTGACGCGGCGCGCCGCTTTATACTTCGGGTTATAGATCCCGTACTTGCGGGTCACATCGCCGCCCCAATCGCTGAGCAGGGGAAAGGTGACACCGATCTTTTCCGCCCATGCCGCGTTGGAGAAGGTGCTGTCCAAACTCACGCCCAGGACCTGGGTGTCTGCGGCTTCCAGCTTTTGCAGGTTCTGCTGGAAGTTCTGCATCTCTTTGGTTCAACCGCCGGTGAAGGCGAAGACGTAAAAGGCCAGTGCCACGCTTTTCTTGCCGCGGTAGTCGTGCAAGGAGATGGGCTTGCGGTTCTGGTCGAGCAGGGTGAAATCGGGAGCCTCGTCACCCACTTTGATGGTGGGTTCGGGCGGTCCCTCTTTCTTTTCTTCCTGGGCCCGCAGGCTATCTCCCGGCCGCGCGAATGCGAACGCCATCATCAGTAGAGCGAAAAACATCGCGAACCTTTTGCGCATGAATCCCTCCCCGCCGCGGTCTTACGACCCCTGTGAGCCTACCGGGAGCGGGTCGCGCGGTCAATGGCCGCCTTTGGGAGCATTCGGAGCGGACAGACAGGAAAGTCTGTCCCACCGCGATGGAAGAGCCGCGAATATCGGTCCGGCGAGGAATTCCTTATACTGGATGCATGATTGCTGTACGCGCGGCGATGCCCTCCGATGCGGATGCCATCTGGGCCATTCTGGAGCCGACGATTCGGGCTGGGGAAACGTACACGCTGCCGCGGGAGATGACGCGCGAGGCGGCTCTCGCCTGGTGGTTGGCGTCCGCGCACGAAGTGTTCCTGGCCGAAGAGAACGGCGAGCCGGTCGGGACGTATCTCCTGCGCGCCAACCAGCAGGGCGGCGGGGCGCACGTGGCCAATTGCGGCTACATCACCGCGCCACATGCCGCCGGCCGTGGGGTGGCGCGGGCCATGTGCGCGCACTCACTCGAGCGTGCCCGGGCGCGTGGCTTCCGCGCCATGCAGTTCAACTTCGTGGTAAGCACCAACGAACGCGCGGTGCGGCTGTGGCAGAGCTTCGGGTTTGAAATCGTGGGCCGCCTGCCGGCAGCGTTTCTGCACCCGACAGCCGGATACGTGGATGCCCTGGTGATGTATCGCGCGTTGTGAGGGGTGCTACAATCCGTGATTTATTTTGGGAGTGTGGGAGCACGCCGGAATGCTGAGGTTTGTCACCGCAGGGGAGTCGCACGGACAGGCGCTGGTGGCCTGGATTTCCGGGCTGCCGGCAGGGCTGCGCGTGGATTTCGAGTTTGTGAACGGCGAGCTGCAGAGGCGGCAGCTCGGCTACGGGCGCGGCGGGCGGCAGAAGATCGAGAAGGACCGGGCGGAAGCGATTTCCGGAATCCGCCACGGGCAGACCATCGGCGCGCCGGTAGCCCTGCGGATCGAAAACCGCGACTGGGCCAACTGGGAGAAGGCGCTGCCGGTGGAAGACGCACCGGAATTCGAGGACGCGAAGCGCGCGCTGACTGCGCCGCGGCCGGGACACGCGGACCTGGCCGGGGCGCTGAAATTCAATTTTCACGATGCGCGCTACGTGCTGGAGCGCGCCTCTGCGCGCGAGTCGGCGGCGCGCACGGCGGCCGGGGCGCTGGCCAAACTGCTGCTCGGCGAATTCGGGATTCGGGTGCTGAGCCACGTGGAGGCGGTGGGCGCGGTGAGGCTGGAACGCGAGGCGCGGTGGGAAGAGATCGAGGCGGTGTGCGCGAACCTGGACTCGCCGCTGCGCTGCGTGGACGCCGCCACGGAAGCGAAGATGAAGGCGGTGGTGGACGAGGTGCTGCGCGCGGGGGATTCGGCGGGCGGAATTTTTGAGGTCGTGGCGCGCGGCGTGCCCCCGGGACTGGGAACGCATGCACAGTGGGACGAGAAACTCGACGGGCGACTGGCCGCGGCGGTCATGTCGCTGCAGGCGGTGAAGGCCGTGGAGATCGGGACGGGGGTTGCCAATGCCATCGCGCCCGGCTCGACCGTGCAGGATGAAATCGGCTACGATGCGGCGTCGCGCAAATTCACCCGGACGACGAACCGCGCGGGGGGACTCGAAGGCGGCATGACCAACGGGCAGGACGTGGTGGTGCGCGGCTACCTGAAGCCGATTTCGACGCTGCGGCGCCCGCTGGAGACGGCGGACCTGGTGACCAAGCAGAGCGTGAAAGCGGCGTACGAGCGCTCGGACGTGTGCGTGGTGCCGGCCGCGGGCGTGGCGGCGGAAGCGATGGTGGCGTTTGTGCTGGCCCAGGCGTTCCTGGAGAAATTCGGCGGAGATTCGCTGGAGGAAACGCGCCGGAATTATGAGGGGTATCAGAAACAGATGGAGGAATTCTAGAAGGGAAGCGCGGCGGGGCAAGGAGCCCGGAAGAACTCGATGATCTACACGGTGGTGAAATACGGGAGCGAAGTGCTGGAGCGGCCCACGCCGCGGGTCGAGAATTTCGACGACGAACTGCGCAAAATGACCGACGACATGTTCGAGACCATGTACGCGGCGCGGGGCGTGGGGCTGGCCGCGCCGCAGATCGGGATTGCGCTGCGACTGGCGGTGGTGGACGTCAGCTCGGGGAAAAACGCGGAGGCGCGCATCGTGCTGGCGAACCCGGTGATCATCCACGCGGAAGGCGAGCAGCGGGAGGAGGAGGGCTGCCTTTCGCTGCCGAGCTTCCGGGGCAACGTGCTGCGGCCGATGTACGTGACGGTGCGCGCACAGGACGCCACCGGCCAGACCTTCGAGATGCGCGGCGAACAATTGCTGGCCCGCGCCTTTTGCCACGAGATGGATCACCTGGACGGCGTGCTGTTTATTCAGCACCTGAGCATTCTGAAGCGCGACCTGATCCGGCGGAAAATCCGCAAACTTCGGAAGACGGGAGAGTGGTAATCCCGCTCCGCGGGCGACCGATGCGAGTGCTCTTCTGCGGCACGCCGGAGATCGGAATCCCGACGCTGCGCGCGCTGCTCGCCGATGCGCGCTTCCTCGTGGACGGGGTGGTCACGCAGCCGGACCGGCCACGAGGGCGCGGGCTCGCGCCGGGCGAATCCGCCGTAAAACAACTGGCGCGGGAAGCGGCGCTGGACGTGTTCCAGCCGGAGAAAATCCGTTCGCCGGAAGCGCAGAAGTGGATTGAGGCGAAAGCACCGGACGCCGCGGTGCTGATCGCCTACGGGCAGATTTTGCCGGCGCGGCTGCTGTCCATCCCGCGGCTGGGCTGGATCAACCTGCATGCCTCGCTCCTGCCGAAGTACCGCGGCGCCGCGCCGATTGCCTGGGCGATTGCCAACGGGGAAACGCGCACGGGAATCACCACCATGCAGATTGACGCGGGGATGGACACGGGCTCGCTGTTGCTGCGCAAAGAGATGGAGATCGGCCCGGAGGAAACCGCGCCGGAGCTTTCCGCGCGCATGGCGGAGGCGGGCGAGCCGCTGGTGATCGAGACGTTGGCAGGGCTCGAAGCCGGCACGCTGCGCGGCCAGGTACAGGACAACGAGCAGGCGAGCTACGCGCCGCTGCTGCGGCGCGAAGACGGGGGCATCCGGTGGGAAATGCCGGCGCGGCAGATTTACAACCGCATGCGCGGCTTCGCGCCCTGGCCGGGGACATTCGCGGAGTTTCGCGGGGGCCGCGTGCACCTGTGGGGACGCCCAGCCGCGCGGGAGGTGACGCCGAATGAGGCTGCGGCTCCGGGCAGCGTGAAAGAAGCGGTGGGCGCTGTGCTCGCGGCATGCGGGGAGGGCACCTGGCTCGAAATCACCGAGGCGCAGCCGGAGGGGCGGAGGCGCATGTCCGCGCGGGAGTTTCTGCGCGGCGCGCGGCTGCTGGCCGGCGAGCGGTTCCAATGAAGGTATCTCCGGCGCGCTCCGCGGCGTTCGATACCCTGCTGCGGGTGGAACGCGATGCAGCATTCGCCACCGACGCGCTGGACGCGCGCCTGGCGGAGGTTCACGCGAAGCGAGAAGACGCGGCGCTGGCGACGGAACTGGTGATGGGTGTGCTGCGCTGGCAGCGCCTGCTCGATTTTCTGGTCGCGCGATTCGCGGATCGCGCCGCGGAGTCGCTGGACCGGGAGGTACTGCTGGCGCTGCGGCTGGGCCTCTATCAACTGCGATACCTCTCGCGGGTACCTGCGGCGGCGGCGGTAAACGAGAGCGTCGAGCTAGTGAAACGCGCGAGAAAAAAGTCCGCTGCCGGGCTGGTGAACGCCGCTCTGCGCCGCGCGGCGAGCACCCTGGAGCTTCGCGGCCCGGCGGAATTACTGCTGCCGGGGAACCTCTCTCCCGTGGATCATCTGGGCATCGCGCTCTCGCATCCCGCATGGCTCGTGGAACGATGGCTCGCGCATTTCGGGGAGGAGTCCACGCGCGCTCTGCTGGACACGAACAATCGGCCGCCGCCGTTGATCGCAGCCGTACTTGATCCCGGGCAAACGGCCGGCGTCGCGGCCTCGCTTGCCGAAGCAGGCTTTGAGGCCGCGCCGGGGCGATGGCTTTCCTCCGCCATCGAGTTGCGCCGGGTGCCGCGGGGCGGAGCGGCGCGGGCCGGAGCGGTGGGCGAGGGCAGGATGTTTCTTCAGGACGAAGCCTCACAGATGATTCCGCTGCTGCTCGACGTGCAGCCGGGCCAGCGCGTGCTCGATCTGTGCGCTGCGCCGGGAGGGAAAACAGCGCGGCTGGCGCGGCAGGCGGGGCGGTCCGGCGTGGTGGCTGCCGACGTGCATTTGCACCGGCTGCGGCAGATGCGCGAGTTCCTGGCCCGTTTGGGCGCCGGAAATGTTCACCCCGTGGCCCTCGATGGAACGGCGCCGCTGCCCTTCGGTGTGCGATTCGATCGCATCCTGGTGGATGCGCCGTGTTCGGGCAGCGGCACGCTGGCGCGGAATCCGGAAATCCGCTGGCGGCTGCGGCCGGAGGATTTGCCGGCGCTGGCGGAAAAGCAGACGGCGCTCGTGAGCCAGGCGCTGGCACAACTCGCGCCAGGAGGACGATTGGTGTATTCCACGTGCTCGCTCGAGCCGGAAGAGAATGAACAGGTGGTGGCCGCGGCGCTCGCCGCTCATCCTGGAGCACGCGCGGTGAGCGCGGAGGTTGCCCTCGCGGCGCATGTTCGGCCGGGCGTGGACGTGCACGCGCTGTTCGAGGTCCAAGGTTATTTCCGCACGCTGCCGTGGGTGCATGGCACCGACGGTTTTTTTGCCGCAGTCCTGGAAACACATTAGCTTGCAGAATCCACCACGCCACGGGAACGGGCAGGAGAGTTTCCCGCGGCGATGTCCTTACTGCTTTATTTCCGCGAGCAGGTCTGCATTGCCAGCAATCGAGAGCTTCTCCACTTTCATGGGCAGAGTGAAGTCGAGCGGCTGCAGGGGGAGGATGGCCTTGAGCGTGCCCAGCCGGACGGTCTTCCCGCCGATTTGGGCGTACAGCGGAACCACATCCTTCCAACTGTCCGGGACATTTGATCGGCGCAGTTCGCCGGTGACATGGGTTTTTCCGTCGGCGGTGGCCTCCACCTTGTAGGAAAATTTGTATTCGGGGATGCCCGTTCCGTAGACGTACTGGTTGAAGAACCAGTTCATCTTGTGGTTCCCGTCGAGGTCCATCGCCGGGATCATATGTTTTTCCACGATGGCCTTAAAGTCCTCGGTGGAGGCGGCCTTATTGTCGAAGGTGTGGCAGTAGTCCTGCATCATGGCCTTGAAGAGACGATCCGTGTCCTGGGTCCTTCCGTCGTAGAGCTGCATGCGCAACATTTGCAGCACGTAGCCACCCTTCGAGTAAATAAGATTCTGATAGGAACTAGGATCGGTTTGCGATGAGAAAATCCGCAGGCCCATCCAGATGGGGCCGAGCTGCTCGACGGTATGGCGATGAGTGTCTGTCTTGCGCAGAAGGTCCATCTCCCGGTGCATTTGGCCGAGGAACTCCTTCTGGTCGCGGCGCACGGAAACGTAGAGCATTCCGGAAAACTCGGCGAATCCCTCCGAGAGCCACTGGTCGTGGTAGCTCTTCCAGCCCACGCGGTGGCCCCACCATTGGTGCGAGGTCTCATGGGCGCGGAAAAAATCCGTAAGACGCACGTCCGCGGAGTCCCGGAGTCCAATGGCGTGCCTCTGCGTGGGATCCAGAAAAGTGAGCCAAGAGAGAAACAGGAGTCCCGGCCATCCCTGGCCGTAGGCGCCCGGAATATTGGTCACCGTCAACTGCTTGTAGGGATAGGGCCCGAAGTAGTTCTGGAACAGCCGCACGGTGTTGGCGGTTTCGTCGCCAATGGGTTTCACCAGCGCCGCAGCGCTCAGATTTCCCATCGCCGAGGTCATCTCGCTGTCGGGCCCGAACGTAGCGGTGAGCTGGATCGTGGACAGGTTGCTGTCCGGCGCTTCGTTGGCGTAGACCTGGACGTCCACGTTTCCGGCCTTCTCGGTATAGGACTTGTAGCCGCCAAAGGCGAAGCCGGCCACGGCGAGCGGGATCTCGCTCTTCCACGAGGTGATGCGCGTGTTCCCTTCGGTGGTTTCGTTCACTTTTCCGCCGGTGGCGACCAGGGTGTAGTGTTTCGGGCTGCGGAAGGTCAGCTCGAAATCAGAGCGCACAGCGAACTGCGTGGCGCCGAACTCGGAGGCGAACGGGACGGGGTACCAGCCGAAGCTCTCGCAAAAATAGTTGCCGTCGCCGACCTTGCGGACGGCCCGTTTTCCGCCGTAGCGGAAATCTAGGACTTCGGTGCGGCCGGCTTGTGTGGGCTCGCGGAGGACCACGGCCACATACTCGCCGTAGGATTGGATGCGGTCCTTGGACTCGCGGGCTTGGATGAAGTCCAGCGTGCCGCCCTGAGCATCCTTCACGGAGCTGAGGCGGAGGTTGGAGTCGAGCTCGAAGAGCAGCACCTTCTCTCCGGAAAACCGGGGCTGGACGCTGACGTGGACGGTGGCATCCAGGTCGGCATTCTCGGCGACCGAGGCCTCGATTTTGTAGCTGGGGATGAGAAAGTCCATGCGCGCCACGGGATCGTCGTAGACGTGCCGAGGGTCGCGGTCGCCGGCGGGGAATTGCATCCAGACGTCGTGGGGAATGAATGGGCCCACTTGCGTCCAGCGGCTGACCAACATTTCCTCGGGTTCCATGGCGTCGTCCACGATTTCCACCCACTTGCCGTCGTCGGCTTTCAAGTCCGCCAGAAAATAGGCGGTGCGTTTGGGATCACCGGAGAGGACGCTCTTGAACAGCCGCGGAAGGTACTGCCCGCCCACATCCTCGCGGGCCAGCTGGCGCCTGGCGTAGAGGTCGTCGGCGGGGCCCCCGCCCTTCCACTTCACCTGTTTGGCAATCTCCTCGAAGAGTCCATCGGTGGAGCTGAAGACGGCCTCGTCGAACGAGAAGCTCAGTTTCTCTCCGCCTTTTGTGAAGAGCTCCAACTGGTGCTCCTCGGTGGCATTGGGCGGGAGCGCTTCCACGCTGCCGTGGCCGTGGAAGACGGCGCCAAAGGGAATGCCGGCGGCAGGTTCGGTGAACTCGATGGTGCCGTCCTTCAGCAGGATATGCACGCGATCGCGGGCAATGTCTACATTTTCAACTACCGCAAATTTCTGAGCGTCCATCGCTGGGTTCAGCAGCACCTTCCAGACGCTGGATGGCACTTGGGGGGGAGGCGTTTGCGCGGGAATCGCCGGGCTGATTGCCAGGCAGACCAGGACGCAAAGAAGGAGTTTTCCAGGCATGGGCACTCCTCGATGGAAAGATCGCCGCCAGATATTAGCAGACCGCAAAATATCTGGCCATAAAAGTTACGGGTCGGGGCCGGCCGGAAAGAGGAGGGATGCGCGGCCTCCCGCCCGGCGGATTGTGCGCGGCCCGCGCGGGGAACCGCGGGACTCTGCCGGCCTGGATTGAAGGGTCCACCTCCTCGTGATAGCCTCGTCGGGAGATTCCATTTCATGGCATTTCGCGAAGCAGTAGGGCGGACATTCGGGGTGGCGGTGCGGATTTTCGTGCTGCTGGCGGTCGGATTCTTGAGCATGCTCATCACCATCCGCCTTACGATTCACGGGCGGGAAGTGAAGGTGCCCGACGTGACGAACCTGCGCGCGGGCGATGCCCAGTCACGACTGGCGGAACGCGGGCTGGGGATCCGGATCGAGGACCGTGTGTACAGCGCTCTGCCGCGCGACATGGTGATCCGCCAGAGCCCGAAGCCTGGGGAGAGCGTGCGGACTGCGCAGCGGGTGCACGTGGTAATCAGCCTGGGGACGCAGGCGCGGCCGGTGCCGGAACTGGTGGGGGACAGCACGCGCGCGGCTCGTATCGCCATCCTCGAAGCGGGGATGCAGCTCGGCCACGTGTCCGACGTGCATCTGGAGGGGGCGGACCCGGACACCGTCCTGGAGCAGGACCCTCCGGGCAGCGCGAAGTCCACGCACAGCCCGCGCATGGATCTGCTCATTGGCCTGGGGCCTGCCGAGGCCGCCTACGTAATGCCGGATCTCAGCGGGCTGATGCCCGTGGATGCGCAGCGCCGGCTGGCGGCCGCGGGGCTCACGCTCGGGAAATTCCTCACCATGCCCGCGCCGGCCGAGAAGCGCGGCGCGGTGGTCGGCCAGTCCGTGCCGCGGGGCAGCCGTGTCGTTTCCGGCACGATCGTAGACCTGCAGTTGGGAGGATGAAGCCTGTGCTAAAATGGCGTGGGTTCGCCCAATGAGACCACCGCTGGAAATTGCTCCTTCCATTCTGGCCGCCGATTTTGCCGCTCTGGGCGAGGCGGTGCGCGCCATTGAGAAGGGCGGCGCCGAACTGCTCCACGTGGACGTGATGGACGGGCACTTTGTGCCCAACATCTCCATCGGCATCCCGGTGGTGGAATCCCTCCGCAAGGCAACCCGGCTCCCGCTGGATGTGCATCTGATGATTGAAGCGCCGGAGCGCTACATTGACGCGTTTGCCGACGCCGGGGCGGACTCGTTGATCGTTCACCAGGAAGGGAACCACCACCTCCAGCGGCTGCTGGCCTCCATTCGGCACCGCAAGCTGGGCGTGGGTGTGGCCATCAATCCGGCCACTCCGGTGGGCACGCTGGTGGAAGTGCTGGGCGAGGTGGACGTGGTGCTGGTGATGTCGGTGAACCCAGGCTTTGGCGGGCAGAAGTTTTTGCCCGGCTCGCTGGGGAAAATGCGCATGTTGCGCGAGCTGCGCGAGCGGAACCGGTACACTTACCGGATTCAAGTGGATGGCGGAGTGGGGATGGACACGGTGGCGGACATCGCGCGCGCGGGGGGCGAAATTCTGGTGGCGGGCACCTGCGTGTTTCACGCGCCGGACCCCGCGGAAGCGGTGCGGAAACTTCGGCAGGCCGGCGCCGAGGCGCTGGCCCAAAGGGTGTGATCGGAATGGGCGGACCAGGACCACGAACGCGCGCGGCGGCCTTAGTGCTGTCCGTCGCCTTTCTCCTTGCCGGGTGCGAAAAGAAGAATGTGGCGGTGCGGGGCGCGGACACTACCGCCGAGCCCGACAAGGTGCTCTACGAGCGGGCCATCAATGACATCCAGCAGGGGCGCGAGACGGTGGCGCGGTTCAGCCTGGAAACTCTGCTGAACACCTACCCGGACAGCGAATACGTGGCCAAAGCCAAGCTGGCCATCGCCGACTCCTATTACAAGGACGGCACGACCGAGGGGTTCGCCCAGGCCATCAACGAATACAAGGATTTCATTACTTTCTTCCCTTATCTGGACGAGGCCGCTTACGCCCAGTACCGCATCGGGATGGCGCATTACCGCCAGATGGAAAAGCCGGACCGTGACCAGTCGCAGGCGCAACTCGCCGAGCAGGAGTTCCAGAATTACCTGTTGAAGTATCCGCAGGGCGCGCAGGCCGCGGAAGTGGAACAGAAGCTGCGCGAAGTGCAGGAAGTCATCGCCGAGGGCGACTATCGCGTAGCGAAGTACTATTACGACAAAGGGGCCTATTACGCCTCCGCTCACCGGCTGACGGAAATTGTGGATCGCTATCCGCTGTACAGCCAGGCCGATGACGCCCTGTGGATGCTGGCGCAGGCCGCCGAGCACTTCGAACAACTCAAACCTTACGCCAACGATTATCTCAAGCGCATCGTGCGGGATTATCCGCTCTCCTCCCACGCGCAGGAGGCGAAGAACCTGCTGGAAAAAGCGGGGGTGCCCGTGCCGCAGCCGAATCCGGAAGCGCTGGCGCGGATGCAGAGCGAGAAGGAACGTGCCAAACAAAAAACACCCATGACCCAGAAAGCCATGGGACTGTTCAAATCGGGGCCCAATGTTGCCACTGCCGTGCATTCCGGAACGCCGCAAATGAATCCTCCCGGGCAGGAGAACACGGAGACGTTGAGCGGCGGCGGCGGAACCACCGACATCGTGGCGAGCGGGGGCGGACAGACGGGGCATTCGGGACCTCCGCCGGTACGCACGGTCACTCCGCAGGAACGGCCTGCCGCCAACGCAGAAGCCGCCGATCCCAACGCGCCGGCGGCGGATGCTGCCGCGACGGACGCCGCGAAACAGCCGACGCTCCCCGATCTGCTTCCCAACCACGAGCCTACGAAGGCCAAAAAGGGCGAGAAGAAGCCGGAAGAGTCCAGCAGCAAGAAGAAAAAGGGATTTTGGAAGATCATTCCTTTCTAGTTGTTCCCACCTGGCTGCCTCGACTCGCAGGGGCCAAAGCCAAAAACTGAAAATCGAAAAACGAAAAACGTGGAGCAGGGTACGGCTCACTGCTTTCCCCGGGTTGCGGGTACACTGAGGGAGGTTGCAGATGCCTCCCAGCGACACACAGACCCCGACGAAGGACACAGCACCGAAGAACCGCGGCGCCACATTGGCCCGCCAGTTTGCGCTGGCCGTGGAGCTGCCCTTCGTGCTCGTCGCTGCGGTGGGGCTCGGCGGCGCGATGGGCTACTGGCTGGACGCCCGGATGCATACCTCGCCGCTGTTCCTGCTGGTGCTGGGAGGGCTGGGATTCGCCGCGGGAGTCCTGGAGCTCGTGCGGCGCCTCACCCACTCGGGATCGCGCCGTGACTCGTGACGATTTTTCGCCGGGCGCAGCCAAACGCCGGATCGAGAGGTGGCTGTTGGTTGCGGGGCTGGTGGTGGCGGCATTCGCGGGATATTTTGGGAGCGCGCTGGCCGCAGCGGCCGTCCTGCTCGGCACCGGCCTGGCGTGGCTCAATTTCCATTGGATGAAAGAGGGCCTGGCGGCGTTCGAGCAGGTGTCCCGGCAGCAGATGGGAGAGACCAAGGTGCGCATCCCGAAGTCGGTGATGCTTCGTTTTTTCGCGCGCACCGCGTTGATTCTGATAGTCCTGTATGTTAGCCTCGCGTATTCTTTGTTGCCTGCCTGGGCTCTACTGGCAGGAATTTTTACCCTGGTGGCTGCCGTGATGGGGGAAAGTGTGTACCAGATGACGAGCCGCAGGGGAGGATCGCGGTAGCCGGCCGGACGGCCAAAGGTCGCATGGAAGAACAACTGCTCTGGATCACGCGCCAGGTCAACCAACTGCTCGGCGGCCCCGCGCTGGCGCTGCTCGATTGGCTGCACATCCAGCCGCAGAGCCGGGAGTATCCCATCCCGAACCACGTGGCGATGGAACTCGTGGTGCTGCTGATCTCCGTGGTGTTTTTTCTGTGGCTGAAGAGGCGCATTTCCGTGGATCGCCCGGGAGGCTCGCAGCAATGCATGGAGATGCTGCTGACGAATCCGATGGGAGTGGGCGCCCAGGACCTGCTGAAGGGAATCGTAGGGCATCACGCGGAGCGGTACCTGCCGATGATCGGCACGATCGGAATCTTCATCCTGTTTTCGAACCTGATCAGCCTAGTCCCCCAATTCAGCTCCCCGACGGCGCAGGTTTCCGTTCCCTTGGGGTGCGCGGTGGTGGTCTTTTTCTACTACAACTGGTGCGGGTTCCGGGAGCACGGCCCCTTGGATTACGGGAAGCACTTCCTCGGCCCGGTGTGGTACCTGGCCTGGCTGATGCTGCCGATCGAGCTGCTGAGCCACTTGGCGCGCTTGCTGTCGCTCACTGTCCGCTTGTGGGTCAACATGCTGGTGAGCGAGTTGCTCTACTCCATCTTCCTGGGACTGACGGTGGCCCTGTATGTTTTTGCATCCGGGGTTAACATTTTGTTTCGAGCGACGGGGGTGATTCCCCTGTTGGTTCCGATCATTTTCATGGGCCTGCACGTGTTCGTGGCCGTGTTGCAGGCCTTCGTTTTCACGCTCCTGCCCGTGGTCTACGTGGGAGGCGCGGTCGCGGAAGAGCACTGATTCGCTTTTATACGGCATGATCGCCGTCCAGCGTGAGGCCGCTTTGCATCAGGCGTGAGCGGCAACCACCTCCTGCGGCAATTTCATAAGCGAGGAGAAAAAAGAATGAGAAGACTGGCAACGATACTGTTGGTGGCAACCGTCGTGCTTCTCGTGGCGCCCGCCGCCTTCGCGCAGGGCGGGCCGGAAGCGGCTGCCACATCGAGCCAATGGGTGGCCATATCGGCGGCGTTCGGCATGGCTATTGCTTCCGGAGCCTGCGGCTATGCGCAGTCGAACGCTTCTGCGGCCGCCTCGGGGGCGTTCGCACGAAATCCAGGCGCCAGCGACCGGATTTGGCTGGGGCTGCTGCTTTCTCTCGTGCTGATCGAATCGATGGCCCTGTACACCTTCGCCATCATCCTGATCAAGGCGAAGTAAGAGTTCCTCGGAGCAATGGAAGGATTGGAAGGGTCCAGCCCCTCCCGTGCGGGAGGGGCTGGACCCTTTTTTCTTGCGAAGGCGCGCGGGTGTTTGCGGGCGCGCCGTTGGGATAAAGGGCCCGATCCTTCGGGCGAGCGCTATCGCAGAGCGTTGGCGGAGAGCGTGGCCAGCTCTTTTACCGCGTCGGGGAACAGGCCCAGATAAATGGTCGCGAACGTGGTGAACAGCATCACGGCGCCCACCGCGTAGGGAACCGGCGCGGGCCGCCAATCGGCGGAAGGCTCGCTGAAGTACATGAGGCGCACCACGCGCAAGTAGTAGTAGGCGGAAATCACGCTGTTCACCGCCAGAATCACGGCCAGCCCGGTGAGTCCCGCATCCAGCGACGCTTTCAGGATGTAGAGTTTCCCCATGAAGCCCGCGGTGATCGGCAGACCCATCAGGGAGAGCAGAAAGACGGACATGCAGGCGGCGGCGAGCGGGTGCGTGCGTCCCAGGCCGGCCAGATCCTGGATTTCCATGTGGCGTTCCCCCGTATCGCCCAGGTGGCCGAGCAGCGTGAAGGCGCCCAGCTTCACCAGGCCGTAGGTGAGGAGATAGAAGAGCAGCGCGGCCACGCCGACTCTGTTGTCCGCCGCGAAAGCCACCAGCAGATAGCCGGCGTGGGCGATGGAGGAGTAGGCCAGCATGCGCTTCGCGCTGGTCTGCACAATGGCGGCCAGATTGCCCAGGAACATGGTGAGCACGGCGGAGATCCAGATGGCCCAGAACCACGTGCCGCTGTACGAGCCGAACGCCGCATAGAACACCCGCACCAGCACGGCAAACGCCGCAGCCTTCGGGCCGCTGGCGAACAGGCCGGTGACGGGAGTGGGCGCGCCTTCGTAAACGTCCGGGGTCCAGAACTGGAAGGGCGCGGCGGCGACTTTGAAGGCCAGGCCGACCAGCACGAGAGCGATGCCCAGCACGAGCAGATTTGTGTCGGTCTGCTGGCCGTACTGGATGCGCTCGCGAATCACCTCGAGCCGCGTGGAACCCACGCCGCCGAAAATGATGGCCGCGCCGTACAGGAAAAACGCGGTGGCGAAGGATCCGAGCAGGAAGTATTTGAGCGCAGCCTCGTTGGATTTCGGAGCGTTGCGGCGATAACCCGCCAGGATGTAGCTCGAGATGCTGCTCACCTCGAGGCCGATGAAGGCAGTCAGCAGCTCCTGCGCGCAGGCCATCACCGCCATTCCCGCCGCGGCAAAGAGCACCAGCGCGTAATACTCGCCCTGCTGCAGGTGTTCGCGTTCCAGGTAATCGAGCGAACCGAGCATGGCCAGAAGCGCGAACGCGAAAATCGCCAGGAACAGGAAGATGCTGAAATAATCCACCTGAATCAAACCCGCGTAGGGCAAATCCGGGAAGGAGCGGCCCATGTGCTCGGAGGAGATCCAAACGGAAAGCAGGGCGGTAAAGCCGCCGAGCACTCCCAGGCGCGCTATCCCATTCTTCCGCGCCGCGGACACGAACGGGTCCACCACCATAATCAGGATGCCGAAGCCACAGGCCACCAGGATCGGCGCCAGCCGGTAGAGGTCTTCGAGCCGGGTGATGTTGAGGACTGGCGGCATCTACGGCTGGCCTTCCTTTCGCGGGGCGGAAGGCAGCGGCGCGGCAGCGGGGGCGTGCGGCGCCAGGGCCGCGGCGGCGGCCGCGAGTTCCGGCAGCGGCCGGCCGGCGAACGGCCGGGCAGCCGGGCGGCGTGCGGCGTTGTAACCGAGGGGCCGCGTCATTTCCACTAGGCGGATGCGCGACACCGTAGCTTCCGTCCGCCGGAGGAACAGAGGTGAGGCTACGCCCATCAGCAGGGCGATTACGCACACGGCGGCGAGGGTGGAAATCTCGCGGTGCGAGGCGTCCGGGAGCGTTTTGTTTTTCTCCAGCGTGACGGGGCCATAGATCAGGCGCTGGTAGCTCCAAAGCAGATAGACCGCGGAGAGAATGACTCCCGTGGCCGCCAGTGTGCCCCACCACGGGTTGCGCAGGAACGCGCCGTTCAGGATCAGAAATTCGCCGACGAAGCCGTTCAGCATCGGCAGGCCGACCGAGGACAGGCAAATGAACAAGAAGAGCGAGGAATAGACCGGCATGGGCGTGGCCAGCCCGCCGAATTCGGTGATCACGTGCGTGTGGCGCCGGTCGTAGAGCATCCCGGCGGCCAGGAAGAGCCCGCCGGTGGAAATGCCGTGATTCAGCATCTGGTAGATGGCGCCCTGCATGCCGATCTGTGTCAGCGAAAAAATACCCAGCACCACAAATCCGAGGTGGCTCACGGAGCTGTAGGCGACGAGCTTCTTATAGTCGGGCTGGACCATGGCGACCAGCGCGCCGTAGATGATTCCGACAATGGCCAGCGCGGCGATCCACGGCGCGTACTGCCGGGTGGCCTCGGGGAACAGCGGCAGGCAGAAGCGAATCATGCCGTAGGTCCCGACTTTCAGCAGCACTCCGGCAAGAATCACCGAACCGGCCGTGGGCGCCTCCACGTGCGCATCCGGCAGCCAGGTGTGCAGCGGGAAGAGAGGGACTTTGATGGCAAATGCGACGAAAAAGGCCAGGAAGAGCAGCCGCTCCGTCCCCGGCTCGAGCGTCACCCCGCCCGACGCCGAGCCGGCCATCAGCATCTGCTGGATCCGAGGGAGGTCGAACGATCCGGTGAGGTGGAAGAGCGCCACAATGGCCACCAGCATCAGGATCGAGCCGGACATCGTGTAGAGGACAAATTTGACCGCAGCGTAGATGCGCCGCTCGTGCCCCCAGATGCCGATGAGGAAAAACATGGGGATGAGCATGGCTTCGAAGAACAGGAAGAAGAGGAAAAGGTCGAGCGCCACGAACACGCCGATCATGGCCGATTCGAGCGCCAGCAGGAGCACGTGAAACTCCTGCACGCGTTTGTCAATCCCGTGCCAGGAACAGAGCACGGCCAGCGGCACCAGGAACGTGGTGAGAATCACGAGCCACAGGCTCAGCCCGTCGATGCCCAGGTGATACCAGATGGGCGGCGAGATGATCCAGCGGTGCAGCTCCTGGTACTGATAGCCCGGCGCCTGGGAATCGAATTCGCGGAGCAGGAGGAGCGAAATCACAAACGTGACCACGGAAATGGCCAGCGCCCCGCGGCGAACCCACTCCTTCTCCTCCGCGCCGAACAACAGCAGGAGCAGCCCGCCGACCAGCGGCAGGAAGGTGACGATGCTCAGCAGATGCGTTCCCTCCACGTTAATGCCCCAGCCACAGGAACAGAATGGCGATGGCCGCGGCGCCCGCCACGAGCCAGGAGGCGTAGGTGCGCCCGTTGCCGGACTGCACCTGGCGCGCCTCCTGCCCCAGTTCGCGCGCGACGCTACCTATACCGTTCACGGTGCCGTCAATCGCAGCGACGTCCACGGTCTTCCAGAGAATGTTGGTCGAAATCCATTGCATGGGGTGGACGATCAGCGCGTCGTAAAGCTCATCCACATAGTATTTGTGCAGAACAAGCGCATAGGGGCCGGGCATTTTCTCGGCCATCTCTTCCGGCAACTTCGGCCTGCGTATGTAGAGCCACCAGGCCAGGAGGAGCCCCAGTCCAAACCCGCCACCGATCGTCAGGAGCATTAATGGCCATTCCAATTCGTGGGGCGTGTGGGATGGCAAAGCGCTGCGCATCTCCTCCGCATGGGCGAACACCGGCCGGAGAAATTCCTCGAAATGGTCCGTCCCTCCCCGGAAGAGCTTCGGCGCAGCCATCCAGCCGCCGCCGATCGCGAGCGCGGCAAGGACCACTAGTGGGATCAGCATGGATTTCGGCGACTCGTGCACATGGACGTGATGCGGGTCATAGCGCGGCGCGCCGTAAAAGGTGAGGAAAATGAGCCGAAACATGTAAAACGTCGTCATCAGCGCCGTAACCACCGCGACAAACCACAGAATCGGACTGCCGTAAGGGCTCGAGAACGACTGCCACAGGATTTCGTCTTTACTGAAGAAGCCGGAGAAGCCCGGCGCGCCGGAGATGGCCAGCGTCGCAGCCAGCATGGTGAGAAACGTGGTGCGGATGGGCCCGCGCAGGCCGCCCATGCCGAACATGTTCTGCTCCCCACCCATGGCGTGGATCACGCTGCCGGCGGCCAGGAAGAGCAGCGCTTTGAAGAAGGCGTGCGTCATCAGGTGGAAAATGCCGGCGGAAAACGCGCCCACGCCGCAGGCCAGGAACATGTAGCCGAGCTGGCTGACGGTGGAGTAGGCGAGGACGCGTTTGATGTCCGTCTGCACCAGCCCGATGGTGGCGGCAAAGAAGGCGGTGAAGCAGCCGATCACAGCGACGACCATCATGGCTCGCGGGGCGTGGACGTAGATCGTGCTGGAGCGCGCGACCATGTAGACGCCCGCGGTGACCATGGTGGCCGCGTGGATCAGCGCGCTTACCGGCGTGGGACCTTCCATGGCGTCCGGCAGCCACACGTAGAGGGGCACCTGGGCGGATTTCCCCGCCGCGCCCACAAAAAGGAGGAGCGCGATGGCCGTGAGCGTGCCGATGCCCGCTGTCTCCACGGGCATGGCCTCGACGCGTGAAAGAACGGTGTGAATGTCCAGGGTTCCGAACGTGCGGAAGATGAAAAATAGCCCTAGCATGAAGCCGAAGTCACCCACACGGTTTACGACGAACGCTTTTTTCCCGGCGTCCGTGGCCGATTTTTTCAGGAAAAAGAAGCCGATCAGCAGGTAGCTGCACAGCCCCACGCCCTCCCAGCCCACGAACAGCAGCGCGTAGTTCGCGCCGAGCACCAGGATGAGCATGAAGAACATGAACAGGTTCATGTAGGCGAAGAAGCGGTAGTAGCCGCCCTCGTGCGCCATGTAGCCCATGGAATAGATGTGGATCAGCCAGCCGACGCCGGCGACCACCAGCAGCATGATGATGGTGAGCTGGTCCACCTGGAGCGCGAAATCAACCCGAAAATTCCCGGCCACAATCCAGGGGAAAAAGCTGCGAATGAAAGGGATCTGCGCGGGCGTGAGCCGCGCGAATTCCGCCACCAGGGTGAGTGTGGCGAAAAAGGCGAGCGTGGTGGAGCCCACGGCCACCGCGTTTACCGTTTTTTGGGTGAACCGGCGGCCAAAGATGCCGTTGACCGCCGCCCCCGCCAGCGGCAGCGCCGGAATGATCCACGCGTTGTCGAGAACAAACATCAGAGTTTCAACAGGTCAATCCGTTCGATATTCAACGACTGCCGGTTACGCGCCACTTGCATGATGATGGCCATGCCCACCGCCGCCTCCGCCGCCGCCACCACGATCACGAAAAAGACGAATACCTGGCCCTCCAGCAGATGGCGCAGGCGGCTGAAGGCCACGAAGGAAAGATTCACCGCGTTCAGCATCAGCTCGATGGACATGAATATGGTGATGATGTTGCGTTTGAACACGAAGCCGAGCGCGCCCAGCCCGAACAGGACGGCGCTCAGAACGACAGAGTAAGATGCCAGTGGCAAATCTCCCCTCCCTTTACACGTTCCACAAACTGTAGAGGCGGCTTTATGCCGCCATCTGTCCCTTCCGCGTCGCGTTCCGGCGGCCCGCCGCATCATCACCTGGCGGCATAAAGCCGCCGCTACATATCGCGCTTCGCCAGCACCACCGCTCCCAGAATAGCCACGAGAATCAGAATCGAAGTGAGCTCGAACGGGAACACGTAGCTCGTGAACAGCAGTCCGGAAAGCTCCCGCGACATTCCCTGCGTCTCCGCCCCGCCGGCCGTCGTCCCGGCCTCCGAAAGGATCATGCGCCACGCGAGTACGACGGTCAGCAGCACGCCGCAGGGCACCCCCACGTACGTTGCCGCGCGGCTGATGGCCGTGCGCTCTTCTTTCCCCGCGTTCAGCAACATGATGGTGAAGACGAACAGCACCATGATGGCGCCCGCGTAAACGATGATCTGCACCATGGCCAGGAGTTCCGCGCCCAGCAGCAGGTAGATGCCGGCCAGCGCCACCATCACCACGATGAGCGAAAGCGCGCTGTGGATGGGGTGCGTCTGCACGATTAGGTTGACCGCGCCGCCGAGCGCCACGGCGGCAAGCAGGAAGAAAAGGATGAGTTCGACGCTCATCGCTGCATCCTCAGCGCCACGACCAGGCTGGTGACTAGCACGTTGGCCAGCGATACGGGCAGCAGGAATTTCCAGCCGAAAGCCATCAACTGGTCGTAACGGATGCGCGGCAGCGTGCCTCGCAGCCAGACGTAGATGAACAGAACCACGAAGACTTTCGCGGCCAGCCAGAACGGCCCCTGAATCACTCCGAGCACGCCCGGCAATGCGCAAATGATGCCAACGCCGATCAGGGCCACTCCCATCACGGGCAGGAGCACGCGGCCGAATGCGGTATGGTAGCGCAGGCCGTGCGGGACGAGCAGCACGCCCCCCAGCAAAGCCATGGCTGCGGGCAGATAGAAGGTCCAGTGGAAAGCCGGCGTGTCCGGAAAGGGCGAGAGGTAACCGCCGAAAAACAGCACCGCGATCATGAACGATGCGGTCACCATGGCCGCGTATTCCGCCATGAAGAACATCGCGAATTTGAAGCTGGCGTATTCCGTGTGGAACCCGCCCACCAGTTCCTGCTCCCCCTCCGCCAGGTCGAAGGGCGAGCGGTTGGTCTCCGCCACCGCGGAAACGAAGAAGCAGACAAATCCCAGGATTTGCGGGAAGACGAACCAGTGCAAGGCACTGCCGCGTTGCGCTTCCACGATTCCACGCAGGCTGAGGGTGTTGGGATTGGTCATGAGCACGATGCCCACCACGGACATGGTGAGAGACAGCTCGTAGCTGAGCATTTGCGCCGAGCTGCGCAGGCCGCCGAGGAGCGAATATTTGTTGTTCGAGGCCCAGCCGGCCAGCGCGACGCCATAGACGCTGAGCGCCGTAATGGCAAACACCACGAGCAGGCTGAGGTCCGACTCCGCGACGGAAAACCAGGTGAGCTGGCCGAAAATCCTCAACTGTCCAGGGCCCAGTGGCATCACCGCGATCGTGGTCATGGCCAGGGATAAAGCCAGGAACGGCGCGAAGAAAAAAACGAACCGGTCCACGCCCGCGGGGGTGGGGTCCTCTTTGAACAGGAATTTCGCGCCATCGGCCAGCGGCTGGATCAGGCCGTGCGGTCCAACCCGCTCCGGTCCCCAGCGCGACTGGATGTGCGCCACGATTTTGCGTTCGAACCAACTCAAGTAGGCGACCACGGTGAGCAGCACCAGCATGACCACGATCACTTTTACTATTCCGATGAGCAGCCAGACTGAGAAGTCGCTCATGTCCGGCTCCCCGCCTCGGCCAGCGATTCCATCATGGTGCAAAAACGGGAGAGCGTGCCGCTGGTGAACAGCGAATCCTGCGCGGAGCGAATCGCGCCGGTGGGCACGTCGAACGCCGCGTGGCCGTTCTTCGCCGCGATGGCGGCGGCCAGCGGTGCTCCGCCGGCCAGCAGGCCGGCCAGATCCACGCCATACCCCGGCACGTTCGCGCGGATCTCCTCGAAGGCCGCTTCCACGTTGCGCACGTGGAGCGCGCGGCCCAGCCCCCGCTTCTCGAGCTGGTGCGAGAGGATGCGCAGGAGATCGAAGTCGCTGCGCAGGCCGGGCGGGTCGGCGGCTTTGCGGAGGCGTTGCACCTGCCCGGCGGTGTTTGTGACGGTGCCTTCCTTCTCGTAGGCGCAGGTGGCCGGGAGCAGGATGTCCGCCTCGCGCGAGGTCTCCGTCCGGAAAAGTTCGTGCACGATGAGCAATTCGAGGCCGGCGGGCCGCGCGGCCGCGCCGAAGGTGCGGAAGGGATTCGCGCCCACCACATAGAGGGCTTTCAGCCGTCCCGCCGCCGCCGCCTCGAGCATTTGTATCGCGTTCAGGCCGGAGCGGACCGAAAGCGCCGCGCCCCACAACTTTCCAAAGCGCTCACGCGCCGCCGCGACGCCCACCCTGGCGTAACCCGGCAGGCAGTCGGGCAGCAGTCCCATGTCGGCCGCGCCGCGGGAGTTCACGTAATCGCCGAGCGGCAGATAGCGCGTGCGGCCGGGGAGTTTGGCGCCCCAGGCAACCAGGTCCGCGATGCTTTCGCCCCAAACGCCCGCGCCGAAGAGAATTGCGACGTCGCTTTCCGCTTCGAGCGCCTTTTTGATCGCGGCCAGCGGCTGCGCGGCTCCCGCGGGCGCCGCGCCCTTTCCGGCCAGCGCGCGCACGGCGGCGGCTTCCGTCCCCGCCGGAATACGCGCGGAGAGTTGGGCGCGTTTGGCGAGTTTGATATCGTCCGAGCCGACCAGGTAGACACGCGCCCCCACGTGGCGCACGGCCTCGCGGATGCGCCAGTCCACCAGCGGATTCTGCCGGCCGGTGTCGTTGCCGATCAGCAGGATGGCGCGGGCCTCGCCCAGCGCTTCCATGGTCAGCGCCCGGTTGCCGGCCTCGTCGCCGAGCGCGGCTGCCAGCGAGGCGTAATCCGCTGTGCGGTGATGGTCCACGTTGTTCGTGCCCACCGTGGCGCGGGCCAGCCGGCCGAGCAGGTAGTTCTCCTCGTTGGTGGTGCGATTCGAGCCGATGAAGCCGATGGCGTCCGGGCCATGCGCCGCGCGAATGGCCGTCAGGCGCGACGCGGCTTCTTCCATGGCCGCTTCCCAAGTGGCCGGGGCGAGCGCGCCATTGCGCCGCACCAGCGGCTGGGCCAGGCGCTCGGCGTGCTCCGTGAAATCGAAGCCGAACCGCCCCTTTACGCACAGGAATTCCTGGTTGATGCCCGAAAGGTCGCGGTTATTGGCGCGCAGGATGCGATTGGTGCGCACGGAGAGCGTGGTCTTGCAGCCGTTCGAGCAATGCGTGCAGATGGTCCCGACGTAAGACATTTCCCAGGGGCGGGTCTTGTAGCGGTAGGTGCCGCTGGTGAGTGCGCCCACGGGGCACACGTCAATGCACATGCCGCACTCTTCGCATTCCAGGTGGTCGCCGCGATTCGGGATGATGGTGGAATAGGCGCCGCGCTGGCCCACGCCCAGCGCCTTCACGTCCAGCCCCTCGTCGCACACGCGCACGCACCGGAAGCACAGGATGCACCGCGGCGCGTCGTAATAGACCAGCTCCGACCATTTTTCTTCCGGCTCGTGGATCTTTTCCTCCACGAACCGGCTGGTGTCCGCGCCGTAGCGGAATACCATGTCCTGCAGCTCGCATTCGCCGCCTTTGTCGCACACGGGACAATCGAGCGGGTGATTCGTCAGCAGGAATTCCAGCATGTGCTTGCGGGCCTGGCGCACCTGTTCGGTATCCGTGCGGACCACCATGCCCTCCACGGCCACGACGGTGCACGCGGTCTGGAGTTTCGGCGCTTTTTCGATTTCGACCAGACACATGCGGCAGGCGGCCTGGAGCGACAGGCCGGGGTAGTAGCAGAACGAGGGCACCTCGATGCCCATGCGCCGAGTGGCTTCGATCACCAGCGTTCCGGCGGGCACGGTCACCTGCCGCCCGTCAATTTTCAGTGAAACCTTTTTTTGCTCCGCCATGTCCTTGAACCAGCGACTCTCCCGCTGCGACTCCCTCCGGCTGTAGAGGCGTCCGCCTGCGGCGGACCGCCTCTACAGGACCGTTTCGTTCCCCGCCGTCACACCGACACCAGGGTCGACTTGAACGGGCAGCGCCCGCTCAGATGCTCCTCAAATTCACTGCGCCATTTGCGCACGATGGATTCCGTGGGCATGGCCGCGGCGTCGCCAAGGGGGCAGAAGGTGTGCCCGAGAATGTTCTTCGATAGTTCGTGAATCAGCGGAATATCCTCGCTGCGCGCGCCGCCCTCGTGGAAGCGGGTCAGAATCTTCTTCAGCCAGGTGGTGCCTTCGCGGCAGGGGATGCACCAACCGCAGGACTCGTGCGCGTAAAACGCCATGATGCGCCGCGCCAGCTCGACCATACAGGTGTTTTCGTCGTACACCACCACTCCGGCCGAGCCGAGCATGGACCCGATCTTCGCCACCGAATCATAGTCCATGGCCACGTCGCATTCTTCGGGCCTGAGCAGCGGTGTGGAGCTGCCGCCGGGGATCACCGCTTTGAGTTTCTTTCCCCCCAGGACGCCCCCGGCCACGTCGTTGATCATGTGCATCAGGTTGTATCCCATGGGCAGTTCGTAGATGCCGGGCCGCTCCACCTGGCCGGAAATCCCAAAGAGCCGCGTGCCTCCATTCTTCGGCGTGCCGAGTTTCGCATACCAGTCGCCGCCGTTCAGCACGATCGACGGCACGCTCGCCAGCGTTTCCACGTTGTTGATCACCGTGGGGCAGCCGTACAGTCCCACCACCGCCGGGAAGGGCGGGCGGATGCGCGGGTAGCCGCGTTTGCCTTCCAGCGATTCCATGAGCGCCGATTCCTCGCCGCACTCGTAGGCGCCCGCGCCCGTGTGGGTGCACAGCTCGAAATCAAAGCCGCTGCCCAGGATGTTTTTCCCCAGCTTTCCCGCCGCGTAGGCTTCCGCGATAGCCTCGTCCAGGATGTCGAGCACATACCGGTATTCCCCGCGGATGTAAATGTACCCCTGGCGGGCATTCACGGCCCGCCCGGCAATCACCATGCCTTCGATCAACTGATGCGGATCGAGTTCCATCAGAGGCCGGTCCTTGCAGGTGGCCGGCTCGCTCTCGTCCGCGTTGCAGATGATGTATTTCGGCTTCGACGTCTCCTTCGGCACGAAGCTCCACTTCATGCCGGTGGGAAAGCCGGCGCCGCCGCGGCCGCGGAGGTTGGATTTCTTCACCTCGTCGAGAATCTGCTCCGGCGTCATGGCAGTGAGCGCCTTCTCCACGGCCTTGTAGCCCTCGTGCTTCAAATAGACCGCGATGCGGCGCGCGCCCGGGACGCGGAAGCGCTTGCTGATCACCAGCACCTCGTCGGGATGCGGCGTTTCGCTGATGCCGGTGATGTGCGCCACGGGCTGCGGCCGGCGTCCGGCGCGGACATCCGCGAGCAGGGCGTCGAACTTCGCCGGCGTCACGTTTTCGTGGTAGTCGTAGTCGAGTTGCACGGCCGGGGCGCCCGTGCAGGCCCCCAGGCACTCCACTTCCTCGAGCGAAAACTGGCCGTCCGGCTGCGTTTGCTTATGGCCGATCCCGAGCGTCTTCTTTGCGTGCTCAAACAGCTCGGCACCGCCGCGCGCCATGCAGGAGACGTTCGTGCACACCTGCACGTGGCACCTGCCCCACTTCTGCCGGTGCAGCATGGAGTAATAGGCCAGCGTCTCGGTCACTTGCAGCGTGTTCGTTTCCGTGCGGCGGGCGATTTCGGCGATCATCTCGTCGCTCACGCAGCCGAACTCGTCCTGCGCGTACATCAGCATGGGGACGAGCGCGGAGCGTTTGACGGGATAGCGCCCGGCGAGCTGCTGGAATTTCTCCTCGAGTTTCGGCGGCAGCGTCATCAGCGGTCAATCTCTCCCAGCACGATGTCCAGCGTGCCGATGCAGGCCACCACGTCGGCAATCAGCCGGCCTTCGCACAGCAGGGGCAGCGCCTGCAGGTTGACGAACGACGGCGCGCGAAACTTCACGCGGAACGGCTTCGGCGATCCGTCGCTGGCCAGGTAGCAGCACATCTCCCCCCGCGGCGACTCGATGCGCTGGTAGACCTGCCCGGGCGGCGGCGAGAACCCTTCGGTGAAAATTTTGAAGTGGTAGATGAGCGCCTCCATCTCCGTCTTCATCTTTTCGCGCGGCGGCGGGACGATTCCCGGCGCGTCGGTCCGGATGGGGCCTTCCGCCGGCACTTTGCCCATAGCCTGCTTCACGATTCCCAGGCTCTGCCGCATTTCCTCCAGCCGCAGCAGGTAGCGCGCGTAACAATCGCTTTCCTTCTGCGTGGGCACCTTGAATTCGAACTCGTCGTAGCTCGAGTAGGGAAAGAACTTCCGCACGTCGTAGGCCACGCCCGCCGCGCGCAGCGCCGGTCCGGAGACGCCCCAGGCCACGGCGTCCTCGGGCGAGATGACGCCGACGCCGACCGTGCGCATCTTCCAGATGCG
Source organism: Candidatus Acidiferrales bacterium (assembly GCA_035272605.1). GTDB lineage: Bacteria > Acidobacteriota > Terriglobia > Acidiferrales > UBA7541 > JOPF136. The sequence continues at coordinate 38,838 of DATEQM010000258.1, forward strand.
GTTTTCGGTGAGCAGTGTCTCGTATTCCGCCAGGTGACCCGGAAAACTCTCCACGAACGCGGCCACGCGCTCCAGCCAGCCCGCGGGCGGCTCCAGCGCCAGCCCGCCGATGCGGAAATAGCTGGTCATCATGCGCTGCCCGGCCACCATCTCGAAAATCTTCAGGATATCCTCGCGCTCGCGGAAGCAGTAGAGGAAGACGGACATGGCCCCCAGGTCAATCGCGTGGGTGCCCAGCCAGACCAGGTGCGAAGCGATGCGCGTCAGCTCCGTGAGCAGCACGCGCACGTACTGCGCGCGCTTCGGGACTTCCAGGCCCAGCAGTTTCTCTACCGCCAGGCAGTAGCACAGGTTGTTCGACAGCGGGCACAGGTAGTCCATCCGGTCGGTGAGCGTGATGGCCTGCGAATAGGTCTTCGCCTCGCAGGATTTCTCGATTCCAGTGTGGAGGTAGCCGATGTCGGGTACCGCGCGGATCACCGTTTCCCCATCCAGCTCTACCGCCACGCGCAGCACTCCGTGCGTCGAGGGGTGCTGCGGCCCCATGTTCAGGACCATCGCTTCGGCGGGGCCAGCGGGAGTGTCGATCGTCCGGGACATCAGCGGGGACCTCCGGTGGTGGGAAAATCCTTCCGTAGCGGATGGCCCTCCCAGTCGAGGGGGAGCAGGATGCGGGTCAGATCGGGATGCCCTTCAAAGCGGATCCCGAACAGGTCGAAAACCTCGCGTTCGTGCCAGTTCGCCGTAGGCCACACATTGGTGACGCTCGCTACCACGGGATCCGTTCCCGAAGTCCAAGTACGCAGCCGTAGCGTCTGCCGGTGGGGCAGGGAAAGCATGTGGTAAACGACTGCAAAGCGCGGCTCCAGCGGGAAATGGTCCGTGGCCGTGAGATCGCTCAGGAAATTGAATTGCAACTCGGGATCGTGCCGCAGGAAGTCCGCCACGCGGTGCAATTGCTCGCGCGGCACGGTGATGGTCAGCTCACCGCGAAACGTTTCCGCCTCGGAGGCGACGCCGGGGTCCCAGGCAGCCAGCCGCGCTGCCACCGGATGCACCTGTGTTTCGACGGCCTCCGCCATGCGCGTTTCCTCGATCCTCGTGCCAAGCCGGGAAAGGGGCCTACCGGTTCCAGTCGAGCGCGCCCTTCTTCAGCAGGTAAACGTATCCCACAAGCAGAATCCCGATGTACACCAACATCTCGTAGAAACCGAACAGCCGCAGTTCGCGATAGATGTAGGCCCACGGGAAGAAGAAGATGGCTTCCACATCGAACAGAATGAACAGCATCGCCACCAGGTAGAACTTTACGTCGAACGCGTGCCGCGCGTCCCCCGTGGGGCTCATGCCGCACTCGTAGGCCTGGGCCTTCTCCCGCGTCGGCCGGTGGGGCCCCACCAGGGTCGAAAGCGCCAGCAGCACGCCCGCCAGCGCCATCGCCGCGAGGATATACATTAGCAACGGGGCGTAGTTTCCGAGGTAGCCGGGTGCCATGGTGCGGCTGGTATAATAGCCATGCGAGTGCAGTCCGGTCAATCAACTCCGCGCCCTCGGGTTTGGGCCCCGAGTCAAAAGAAGGTGCGGCTCCTCCCGCGTTGGCCGGTCTCCCTGGCGCCCAGACCACGTGCCCCTCGGATTCAATAGCGACCTGAAGCTCGGTGACCTGGTCCTCCACGTGCAAACCGAGGACCGCAGGCCACGCGCGTCCGCCGTGGACACCATCGTCTATTCCGGCGGCCGGGTGGCCTATCGGCGCAAGACCAGCTATGAGGAGCGAGTCAATCAGCCGGGCTTCGACGAGGCTGCCATTCGCCAATTGCTGGAGGACCAGCATCGCTCCATCATCGAAGGCCTGCGTTCCGGAGAGATTCCCATCGAACTCTTCCCCCCGCCCCCGCCGCAGCGCACGGCTGCAAGCGTCCCGGCTGGCGGAACAGCCGCCGCGCCGGTGCGAACGGGCACGGTATTGATGCCGGCTCCTACGTCGCTGATTCGCGTGCTGCTCACCAATCCCGCCTCCTGGCTGACGGCGGGTTCCGCGCGCCTGCTGGTGGAAGTCCGGGCGCGCGAGCCGGATCGCCCGATTCCCGACGCGGTTGTGGAAGTCAGCTTCGAGGGCGCACCGCGGCCGTTCATCTTCAAAACCATCACCGATGCCCATGGCCGCGCTGAGGTCGGATTCCCGCTGCCGAAATTCGGACCCAGCGGCGCCAGCTTGGTGATCCGCGCCTCCTGCGAGTTTGGCCACGACGAAATCCGTTATTCCCTCCGCCCCAAGTCCAGCAACGCCGGCGATTGATCGAAGGGCTCAACGGATCCGGCAGTCAGACTCATGCCAGCGCCGCTGTAGAGGCGGCTTTACGCCGCCATTGCCGGGGCTCTACGACGCCATCTCGGTGCTCTTCATTGACCTGCCTTATGCCGCGACCTACCATGTTTCCACACTTGAACGACTCATGATCAGCCGCCCCGAAGCCTTCCGGAGCGCCCATCAGGGCGTGGCTGCCGCCGCCGAATTCCGAAAAATCCTGGACCATCGCGGGCTGCTGTGGAATTGCGCCACAGGCGCGCTCGCCCATCTCGGCCTTGCCCGCGCGTACGTTCTCGCCGGCGACACGGTCAAGGCCCGCGCCGCCTACCAGGATTTCCTCGCCTTCTGGAAAGCCGCCGATGCCGACATCCCCGTTCTCCGCGCCGCCAAATCCGAAGCAGCGAAGCTGGAATGAGAGCTTGGCTGCGTGCGTGACGGCGGAGCAGTAACAAGGGGCAATCCCGCCGATTCGGCACCCGGTGTGTAGCCGTCTTGCATGGCTGGCAGGGAAGGGAACCGCGGCATCAATTCTGGCTCCGGGGCTTGGACTCGAACCAAGATAGCGGGATCCAAAGTCCCGAGGCCTACCAGTTAGCCGACCCCGGAGCCGTTCACTCAAATCTAACAAGAAATATCAGGCTCCGCCACCGCTGCGGTCAGTCCCGTTCAGGGCCGTGGTCCCGGCTTTGTCCGGACGAGCCGTGCCGCCACGTTCTCCTGGCGCCGCGCCCGGCCGACCGCTTGACAGCTATGACCTGCTCGACTAGAGTCTCGCCGATTGGTGACCCATCGCGGCGTTTCACCTTTCGCTCTCTGCGGAAGAGTAGGCGCCCCGAATCAGTCCGGAGGTGCGCATGGCGGCAACCAAGGCAAAAAAACCTAAGACGATCGGCCCGGCGCAGAAGAAAAGGATCTGGAAGTCTTTCCAGCAACTCGAGCTGAAGATCCAGAAGCACCATAAGCTTCTGGCGCTCCTTTCGATTACCCACGGCGACCATCACTGATGTGACCGCCATCGCCTAAGGCGGGAGGGAACGCCGGGAGCCATCTTTGCGCTTCAGACGGTCGAGTCACATCACCAGCTATTGGGACGAAGGCAAGCTGGTCTTCGAGAATTTTCATACGCGAGTCGCCGTCACCGCTGCTCCTGAGACCGCGTCCATTCTCAGCTTTTTCGATAGCTGGCGCTCTCCGCGAGAGCTGATGGCGCAATTACCAGCCTACAGCCCGCGGAGCGTGCGGCGGGCCATTGGCGAGCTCAGCCGGCAGACCTTGCTGCTCGGCGAAGGCACCCCCGCGGCGCGCGATGATGCCAGGGCGGCCAAGCTCTGGGCGCACTGGCTGCCCCACGGCAGCTTCCACTTCAGCACGCGTGACACCCCCGTCGTCCCCACGGCGCGCGAGGGCGCCGTTCTGAGAAGTTTTCTCGCCGAGTCCCCGCAGCCTTCTTTTTTCAAGCGCTATCCAATGGCGAAGCGCGTGCCTCTGCCGCCGCAGCAGCCGCCCGGCGACCAGTTCCCGCGCGTGCTTCTGGCCCGGCGCACGCATCGAGCGTACTCGAAGGCGCCAGTCCCCCTTCCGGCGATCTCGACTTTGCTTTATTTCACGTGGGGCATCACCGGCGGGGTTCGCTCGCCTGTCCTGGGCTGGCTGCCTCGCAGGACCAGCCCTTCGGGCGGCGCGCGGCAACCAGGCGAGGTTTATTTGCTCGCGCTGCGCGTCCAGGGGCTTGCCCCGGGCCTCTACCACTATGACACGCGGCGGCATTGCCTCGAGCTGCTCCGCCGCGGCCGCTTTGCGAAGCGGGCGGTGGAATACTGCGGAGGCCAGTCCCATCCGGGAAAAGCGGCCGCATTGTTCCTGATGACCGCGGTCTTCCCGCGCGTGATGTGGAAATACCGCGCGCCGCGCGCTTATCGCATCGTGCTCGTCGACGCGGGCCACCTCTGCCAGACCTTTTTGTTGACGGCCACTTGGCTCGGTTTGGCCCCGTTCAGCGTGATGGCCATTTCGGAAAGCAGTATCGAGCGGGACTTGGGGATCGACGGTGTGAGCGAATCCGTGCTCTATGTTGCGGGAGTGGGAATCCCGCTCGCCCCCGGAGCGAGGGCTGCGGCGGATCGCAACCGTTTTTCTGCGTCTTTGTAGATTTCCAGGTCCGGGTCCGGCCGGCTCCAGTATTTCAGAAACGTTTCCAATTCGCTTCGTCCCCGGTCGGCCTGACCCGCCTTCAGGTACAGCAGCCCCAGCCGGTAATGGATCTCGACGATGTGGTGAAACGCCGGCGCATCGTAGCTCGCTATGCGTTCGGGCGTCCGCGCCAGGACGAGTTCGTATTGGCGAATAGCCTCGTCCGTTTTCCCTGCGGCGGCCAGGCAGCGCGCCAGGGTCTCGGCCGCCAAAGTCGAGTTTTCGTACTCCACGGCTTTCTGCGCTTCCTCGACGCTCGCCGCGGCGTTGCCCTGGGCCAACAGGAGTTCCGCCCGCAACAGGCTCAGAAAAGAGTTGTGCCGGGGGAAGGGCCGCTGGCTCGCCAGCGTGCTGAGCGTCCTGACGATTTTCTCCGCATCACCCGGGCGGTGCCCCTGCGCGTACAACCGGCCGAGCAAAAGGAGGATGATCGGGTGATTTTCCGTCGGATCAACATGGCTGATGGCGCGGGCGAATTGTTCCGGAGTGCCTTCCGCAAGGGCCAGCTCTGCCAGTGCCATCCGCGACTGCGTCGCAGCAAACTTGTATCCCCGATTTTCAGCGGCGATGATTGTGGATTCGAGCTGCGCGCGCGCCTCGCGGTGCCGGCCCGTGGCCAGCGCCAGATCGGCGAGCCCGGCGCGCCCGGCGACTTCCGCATCGCCGTCGGCCCGGACCATGGTCTCAAACGTACCTTCCGCCTGGGTCATCTGGCCGCTCGACAGATAGGCGCGGCTTAGAGTCGTGAGGATTTCCGGATGGCTGGGGTGGCTGCGCAGCAGTTCCTGCGCGGTCGAAATCGCTTTTACCTCGTCCCCCTTTAGGAAATAGAACCGGGCCAGATTGCCTTCAGCTGTGACCACGGGCTGGATCTGGAGCGCGGCCTGCGTCTCGCGGATGGCGGAATCGAAATCGAACTTTCCCTCGTAACACAGCCCGAGATTGGCTCGAGGCGCCGGATCCCGGGGCTGCAACTGTGCCAGGACCTGGTAATTTGCGCAGGCTTCTTCAAAGTTCCCGGAAACCAGATTGTAGTCGCCGAGAATCTTGTATCTTTCGACCTCGGAAACCCTCGTGGCAAGCTGCGAAGCCTTGTAGAGCTCCTGTATCGATCGGCCGTCATCCTCGAGGTTGGAGTACGCCACACCCAGGTATTCGTGTGCCATAGCGAAGTTCGGGTCCAGGCCCAGGGCCTTCTGAAGAAAGACCACCGCCTGCTGGGGGTCACCAGCCTGCAGCCGTTGCTTGCCGAGCGTGTAATAGCGAATTGCCTCGAGCGAGGCCGAAGTCACCCGTTCCAGCGGAGCCGAAGTTTCCTGTACTGCCGACGCCGATTCGCCCAGCCCGGTGCGAAGCTTCTGAACAACCACATCCAGCTCCCCCGGAACGTGGCTAGCGTCAATGATGGTCTGATGGATGGTCACAATCGTCTGTCCGCCCGGCCTGACGGCTCGGGCGAGCAGCAGATAGCTCGAGCCCAAACGGCTGATCGAGCCCAGCACTACCGCCTCCAGGCCTTCCCGCTGGCAGATCTCGCGGCCAATCTCCTCGTCAATCCGGGACGTGACAGGTTTCTCCATGCGCTGCAAAACGTCCGGCACCCGGCTCGAGGGGAACACGTTAAGGTAGTGGGATTGCTCCAGGGAGGCGGTCACCAATTCCGGCAACGTCTGGTCGAAGATAGGCTCGCCGGTGCGATTTTCGAATTCCCCGACCAGCACCGCGGGCTGGCGCGTGAGAGAAGCCCTTGCATGCCACCAATAACTGAGCCCGCCACCCACCAACAGCACTGCCAAGGCGCCTGCCGCCAGTCTGAGCGCGCGCGAGGAGGTCCGTTCCGTGCGCGGAACCGGAACCGTCGAGCCCGCGCCGAGCCTGCGAAGGTCGGCCAGGATTTCCCGCGCGGATTGGTAGCGATGCTCGGGATCTTTCTCCAGGCATTTCAGGATCACGCTTTCGAGCCCGGCGGAAATATGCGGGTTCAAGGCACGCGGCGGCCGCGGCGCACGGTGCAGGATGGCCGCCAGTTGCCGCTGCGGCTCGCGTTCGTTTGGAAACAGCCGCTGCCCGGTGGCCATCTCGTACAGCACCGCGCCGGCCGCATAGATATCGCTCCGCGGGTCCGGCGGCGCCCCGTTTATCTGTTCCGGGGACATATAAGGCAGCGTCCCCGCGGCATCGCTGATTTGAGACACGGACTGGGTCGCAGCAGCCTCGCCCGCGGGGCTTAGAAATCTGGCCAGGCCGAAATCCAGAATTTTCAGCCGGCCATCCGCGGTAACGTGCAGATTGCCGGGCTTCAAATCGCAGTGAATCACTCCCTGCTCGTGAGCTGCCGCCAGACCCTCGGCCAGCTCCGCGCCGAGCAGCAGGATTTCCTTTTCCGCGAGCGGGCCTGCCGCTAGCTTGTCGTCCAGGGTGGTTCCCGCGACGTGCTCCATGACCAGAAAATCCACGTGGGAATCGGTGGCAAATTCGTGGACCGTCGCGATATTGGGGTGGTTCAGCTTGGAGAGCGCCAGGGCTTCCTGGCGGAAGCGCTTCCGCGCTGCGTCGTCGGCCAGAGTCCCGGCGGGCAGGACTTTGATGGCTACGTCGCGTTCCAGGTGCTCATCGCGCGCGCGATATACCTCACCCATGCCCCCGGCGCCGAGTTTTTCCAGGATGCGAAAGTGGCCAAGCGTCCGACCGATCATGAGCAGGGGCCTTCCGCCCCTTCGGTTGCTTGCTCGCGATGTTAGGCGTCGGTCTGGAGCAAGTCAACGCGCCGGCTGGTGGATGGTTCGCAGACGATAGGTTAGACTGAACTATTCCCGCTTTCCGCGGAGAGGTGTCCGAGTGGCTTAAGGAGCACGCTTGGAAAGCGTGTGTTGGGGAAACTCAACCGTGGGTTCGAATCCCACCCTCTCCGCCACCCTACGTCGTGCCGGCTGCACGTGGCGCGCCATTCGGGAGACCGCATAGCATAAAATGGCAGGCCATCCTCATCTCGCATGGTGTCAAATGACCGCTCCTCCCCGCATGAAGATGGTGCTTGCTGTAGCTCTTACGCTCTTGTTCCCCACCTGCCTGCACGCGAATCCTGCAAAGCCGGCCCTCGAAATCGTGGTGCTTGGCTCCGGTGGGCCACGCGCGTTCGGCAGAGCCGGCTCCGGCTTCATCGTGGAGGTCGAAGGAGTTCCCCGGATCTTGGTGGACGCCGGACCGGGCGCATTCCTCCGGATCGGAGAATTGCGCCTGGATTTGGAAAAAGTGGACACGGTTCTGCTGACGCATCTGCATATCGATCACAGCGGTGACCTTCCCGCTCTCTTCAATGCCCGCGCGCTCACCAGTGACGGCCCCATCGTGTACCGCGTGTTCGGCCCGGACGGAGCGGGCCTGTTCCCCAAAACTTCGCGATTTGTGAATCTGCTGGTGGGAGACGGCGGCGCGTTCGCCTACCAAAAGACGTTTGGCGCCGACGAATCGTTTGTCGTCCGCGATCTGGCGACTCGGCTGGATTCAGCGCAAGCCAGGATATTGGATGAGGACGGCCTGGTGGTGGAAGAAATCGCCACGCATCACGGCGACTGCCCTTCGGTGGCTTACCGGATTTCCTATAAAGGCGTGTCCGTGGTTTTCTCCGGAGACATGGATGCATCCGCGCTGCCGAATCTGGTGCGCTTGGCGAAGGATGCGGACTTGCTGATTTTCAATTGCGCCGTGCTCGACCCTCCCGGCTCGCCGTCGCAGTTGTACGACCTGCATACGCCTCCCAAGAAAATTGGCGAAGCCGCGCGCGCGAGCGGCGTGAAGAGCCTGTTGCTCAGCCATCTTGCCCCCGATGTGGAAGGGCAGAAGGACGCGGTACGGAAATCGATTGGCGCGGCCTTCGCCGGGCCCGTTGCGTTCGCCAGCGATAAGCTGCGCGTACCTGTCGGCAAGTGAGAAATCGAAAGGCGCGGGGGGAAGCGCAGCCGGGCCCGGGCGGGTTCGCCGGGGGAATCACTCCTTGCGGCACCGAATTCAATCGTGCTATCCTTACTGTAAAGAAGGCAGGTAAAAATGGCGCGTACCAGCACGATCAGCAGCAAAGGACAGATCACCGTTCCTTTGGAGATTCGCAATCGCCTGGGCCTGAAGACGGGAGATCGCGTGGAATTTGTCGTCGAAAAGAACCGGACGATTCTTCGCCCCGCGCGCGCGGCGGAGAATCCCTTCTTGAAGTATGTTGGCGCCTTTCCAGCCTTCTCCAGCGTCCGCGAGATCAATGCCTGGGTTCGCGCTCTGCGGGACGAGGAAGACAGCGAATAACATATGAGAACGGCAATTGACTCAAACGTATTCTCTGCCATGTGGTCCAGGGAGCCATTTGCCGCAGAGGTTGCGCAGAAACTTGGGAATGCCAAGTCGGAAGGAGGTCTGGTAGTTGCCGCTGCCGTTTACGCGGAACTACTCGCCTATCCAAACCTCGGGGAATCCTCGATTCGCGATTTTATCGAGAACACAGGAATTGCGGTGGACTTTGATTTGCCTCAATCCGTTTGGATTGTGGCCGGGCAACGCTTCGCTCGCTATGCCCATCGCCGCCGGCGGTCAGCCCGCGAAGGGCCCCGGCGGCTGCTCGTGGATTTCATCATCGGCGCCCATGCGCTGTCCCAGGCCGACCGTCTGATGACGCTCGACCCGAGACCCTACAAGCAGGATTTTCCGGAACTGAAGCTCATCTAAATTGTATCGCTCGGCCTCCAAGTGATTGCCGCCCTTCAGGCGAATCCGACCACTGGATGCGCCACGTAGGGCTCTTCCAACGCGGCAATCTCCTCCGGCGAGAGTTTCAACGACAGCCCAGCGACGGCATCCTCGAGGTGTTGCAGTTTCGTGGCCCCGACGATCGGCGCGGTGACCACCGGCTTGGCCAGCAGCCAGGCAAGAGCGATCTGCGCGCGGGGCACGCCGCGCTTCTCGGCGATTTCTCCCACTCGCTCCACGACTTTTTGGTCCGCCTCCGCCGTGGCGTCGTACAGCTTCTTGCTCACTTCGTCGCGTTCCATCCGATCCGTTTTCTCGCCCCAGGGGCGCGCCAGCCTGCCGCGGGCCAGCGGGCTCCACGGCAGCACGCCGATCCCTTCTGCGGCGCACAGCGGCAGCATCTCGCGCTCTTCCTCGCGGTTCAGCAGGTTGTAATGGTCCTGCATGCTGACAAAGCGCGTCCAGCCGCGCCCGCCGGCCAAATACAGCGCCTTCGAGAACTGCCAGGCGAACATCGAGGAGGCGCCCAAGTAACGCGCCTTCCCCGCTTTCACCACGTCATGCAATGCCTCGAGCGTTTCCTCGATCGGCGTGGCGTAGTCCCACCGGTGGATCTGGTAGAGGTCCACATGGTCCACGCCCAGGCGAAGCAGGCTCGCATCCATGGCCGCAAAAATCGCCTTCCGAGAGAGGCCCCGGGCGTTGGGTCCCTTGCGCTGCGGGAAATATACCTTCGTGGCGATCACCACCTCGTCGCGGCGCGCAATTTCGCGCAGCGCGCGGCCCAGGATCTCCTCGCTCGACCCATCCGAGTAGCTGTTCGAGGTGTCGAAGAAATTGATGCCCAGCTCAAACGCCCGGCGGATAAAGGGACGGCTCTGCTCTTCGTCCAGCGTCCAGGAATGCGCGCCCCGGCCGGGTTCGCCGTAACTCATGCACCCCAGGCAGATGCGCGAGACGTCCAGTCCGGTGCTGCCCAGCTTCACGTATTCCATGGCCATTGCTCGTTCGCGCCCCGGTTATTCCCGTCGAGCCGATCAACCGCTGCTACTCTACATCACTCGGGCGGCCCGTGCCGTGCGCCGGCCAGCGTACACCATTCTCAGCAGAAACCCGGGCATGCCGCGGGGCATCTAAAGGAGCAGAGGCCCAACAGGGCTTCCACTACCGGGACGGTCCCCGGAGCCCAGTGGGTTGTAGCGCAGGGCTCTCCGGACTATACTGAGGGCGTACCGGAGCAGGAGCGGATGCCATGAGCGCTCGGCTGCCCTTTCGCCTTTCGACTCTCCTCTTCGCTGCCCTTGTCTGGGCGGCGGTTCCCAACCTCGCTTTCGCTGGTCCCGGTGGTGGCCATGGCGGCGGTGGCGGCGGCCACAGCGGTGGCGGCGGGCACGGTGGCGGTGCCGGGCACAGTGGCGGCGGGCATGCGTCCGCTGCGGCAGGGCACAACTCCTCAACTTCATCCGGAAATTACCACTCCACCGTGAATGGGCCTTCGGGCGGCTACAGTGGCTACGCCCAGCCGAACTCTTACGCGGCCTCGGGCGCTGGAGCAGGCCAGAGATCCCTGTCGTCCTTCGTTCCCTCCTTCGAATCGGCCGCCCAACGCGGCGCCACGGAAGCGGCGCTCTCTCGCCTAGCCGCGCATGGGTGGGATTTCACGCCTTCCTCGGGAATTACTCGAGCCGTTGCCGCGCCGGGGGTTCGCTTCCCCGGAATTCTGCCCCTGCGCTGGCCGTCCGGGGGACGCCGCTTCCCCTATGCCACGGCCACGATCATTCCTGGCGCGGGCTTCGGTTTTGGCGGGTATCCGTGCCCCAGGCGATGCGGGTTTCAGGGCTGTGGCTTTGGCCCCGGTTATGGCTTCGGCTACTACGGTTACGGTCTCGGATATGGCGTGGGAGGGATCTATCCTTACCTCGCCGACGAGTACTATTCTCCCGATGTCTCTCCCGACAGCGCCGGCTACACGGACCTCAACGGCGACTACATAGCCGAGCCGGGCGGAACGGTCCCACCGGATGTCGAGTCCGGGACCCCGAACCCCGACGAGCCCGGGCCAGCCGAGACCGCCCAACCCCCAGCACAAATCATTCTCAAAGACGGCTCCGCCTACGCCGTCAAGTCCTACTGGGTGTCAAACGGCCAGCTTTACTATCAGCCGGTGACCGGGGGTTTGAGTCACGTCCCCGTGGATCAACTCGATCTGGCCGCCACCGTGGCCGCGAATTCCCGCAATGGCGTGCCGTTCACGCTTTCCGACCGGCCGCCGCACGACTGAGCCATCGCTCGGCCCCATCCTCCTGTGCCCGCGTGCCGGCGAACCCCATTTCACTGGAATTTCTCTTTTAAGCAACATGTTCGAGAAGTTCGCCATCCAATCATCGTTTGACGCGCATCATTCTGCGTAGGAGCACTCTGGGGGTGGCTTCCAGCGCCTGGCCGGAACTTCCCGGGTCGAACGGGGAAAAGTGCAACGAATCAAACGAGTGGTGAAGACGGTATTCGGGTTCACCTTGCTGGCCATCGGCGCGGTGTTATTGATCACGCCCGGACCGGGTTGGCTGGTCATTCTGGCGGGGCTGGCCGTGCTCGCCGCGGAATTCCTTTGGGCGCGCCGCCTGCTCGACCGACTGAAGAGCGGTGCAGGGCGCGTCGCAGGTGCTCTGCGCCCCGGCAACAACGCTTCCTGACCCTGAGTAGGGCAGGCATTCCTGCCCGTCTCCCGCCGCGTGGCAGAAGATTTCCTGTCGAACATCCGGTGAGACGAAGGGCGTATCTCGTACCCGCCGCCCGCCTTTAATCCCCCGCGGGCGGCCGTCGGCGCTGCTGGCGTTGCTGGTTCCCCTGCCCTTCCGGCATGGCCACCCGGTGCGCCACCGACTCCAGGTACAATTTGAAGGGTTCCGTCCCGAATGCCTGTTCGATCCGCGTGTGCACTTCGTCTTCCGACGCCCGCGAATAGGTCAGCCGCTCGCGGAAGACTTTTCCTCCGCTGTCTCGTTTCAATTCAAACACTAGCGTGTTGTCGTCCTTCCACGCGCCGGTGTATTCGTCGATATTTGCGCCATCGTCGAACCACCACAGGCGATACGTTTTCTCGCCGTGGTCGAAGGCCATCACGGCATGCGCGTGGTAGTTGCCGTCCGGCCCCTTGAGCTCGTAGTTGATCACCACGTACAGCCCATAGAAGGGCCGCGCCATCCATTTGCCCGTGCCGCTCGGTTTGTCTTCTGGGTCGCCCGCAAAGCGTACGGTTTCTTCCCACGCTCCGGCCCACATGGCCAGCCGCTGGTCCTCGGGACCGGCAAATGGACTCGGCTGCTGGATAGCTTGCGCCTGTTGCCCCAGCCCTCCGCCCGCTCCCTGTCCCGGCCTCTGCGCCTCGCCTCCCTGCGCGGCGCGTGCTGCCGGCTCCGCCAGCGCCACCGCCGCCAACCAGGTAATCGCTGCGAGCAGGATCATTCCCCGCAGTATGAATCTGCCCGTGCGCGCGCTCATTCGCTCCTCCAAAAATTCCGCGCTCCCCGATGTCCGCGCGGCCAGGAAAGCCGAATGTAGCATGCGCCTCCGTCCAGC